>DATKDP010000112.1:0-10362 GCA_035546335.1 Thermoanaerobaculia bacterium
ACGCAGGCATAGCGGTGACTATGTTGAGGAGGCGCAACGAAGCTCACGGCGGCGAGATCGAGCCAGGTGGTACCAATTCATCAAATACACTCCACTAGTCTGTCCGGGCATCTGACGGCATTCGACCCCTGCCGAAAGTCACCCTCGCCCCCTCCTCCTTTCGCCACATGTGCCAAGCGCCTGCGAGCCGTACATTGCTCGAGCAAGGAGATTCGCACATGACTCGACAACCCATCATCAGTCTCACAAACATCACCAGGGAGTACAGGCTCGGAAACGTCCCCGTCCGCGCGCTCGAGAATGTCACCCTCGAGATCGCTCACGGCGACTTTCTCGCGCTCGCCGGACCCTCCGGAAGCGGCAAGACGACTCTGCTCAATCTCATCGGTTGCATCGACAAGCCGGACAGCGGGCGCATCCTCTTCGACGGAGTCGACGTGACGGGGATCCCGTTGCACCGCCTCTCCAGGCTCCGCCTGCAGTCGCTCGGCTTCGTCTTTCAGACCTTCAATCTCATCCCCGTGCTCACGGCCTTCGAGAACGTCGAATATCCGCTCCTGATGCAGGGAGTTCCGAAACGCCGCAGGGAATCGAAGGTTCGTCACTGGCTCGACCAGGTCGGCATCAACCAGCAGTCAGGGCAGCGGCCCGACGAGATGTCCGGAGGTCAGCGCCAGCGCGTCGGAATCGCACGCGCCATGGTGGGAGATCCGAGACTCGTCGTGGCCGACGAGCCGACGGCAAATCTCGACTCGGAAAACGCCTCGCGGATCCTCGATCTGCTGGCGCGCCTCAACGAGACGACCCGGGCAACCTTCGTCCTTTCCACGCACGACCCGGCCGTCATGGCACGAGCGCGGCGCGTGATCCGGCTCCGCGATGGTCGCGTCGCCGGCGAGGAGAGCAATCCGATGGTGATCGACACCGAGGAGGTCGCATGCTGACCCGAATCGCATTTCGCAACATTCTTCGAAACCGGCGGAGATCGGCGATCACGCTTCTGGTCGTCGTCTTCGGCGCCGTGGCCATCGTGGTCTTCGGCGGCTACAAAGCCGTGACTTTCCGCAATCTTCGCGAAAGCACGATCCGCGGCAGGCTCGGGCACCTGCAGGTCTACGCGCACGGTTACTCCACCGCCGAGGCGCAGAAGCCGCTCGAATATGGCCTGGAGCGCTCGGAGGAGATACGGACGCTGATTGAAGAGGACGCGCGCGTCCGCATGACGGCGGCGCAGATCGGCCTGATGGGGCTCGTCAGCAACGGCGAGAAATCAGAAACGTTTCTCGGAACCGCCGTCGAGCCGGCGAAGGATCAGGTGATGGGAAGTCAACGGCTGGTGGCCGGCACGTACCTGCCGGAGGGCGAGCTCGATGCCGTGATCCTCGGAAAAGGACTCGCCGCATCGATGAATGCAAGCCCGGGCGACTACCTGACGATCATGACGACCACCACCGGCGGCGCACTCAACGCCATGGACGTCCGCGTTGCCGGGATCTTCATGAGCGGAGTCAAAGAGTACGACGACCGAGCGATCAAGATGCCGATCGAAGGGGCCCGCCAGCTCCTGCAGACCGACAAGGTCGAGAAGCTGCTCGTCTTTCTCCATTCCACCGACGAGACGACGAGCGTCGCTGCCGATCTCGCCGCGGCTTTTGCCGCTCGCGGATGGCGTCTGGAGATGAAGAACTGGCTGCAGCTCGCCACCTTCTACCATCAGGTCGTCAACCTCTACAACGGAATCTTCGGATTCCTCGGGATCGTCGTCTTCGCCATCGTGATCCTGAGCGTCACGAACACCATCGCCATGTCGATCTTCGAGCGGACCCGCGAGATCGGTGCCCTCATGGCAATCGGCACGACGCGCGCCAGGATCCGGCGGATCTTCCTGCTCGAAGGCCTCTTCATCGGAATCATCGGCGGAGCTCTCGGCCTGCTCGCGGGAGGGCTGCTCGCGCAGATCATCAATCACGGCAACATCATGCTCCCCCCGCCGCCCGGATACACGGTCGGTTACCGGCTCGAGCTGCTGCTGCAGCCGGGCATTCTTCTCACTGCATTCGTGATCGCAGTGGTGACCTCGACGCTCTCGTCGGTGGTTCCGGCGATCAAGGCGTCGCGTCTGAAGATCGTCGATGCGCTGGGACACATTTGATGAGTCACTCCGGAGCTCGAACGACGTGCGCGACGGCATCCTTCGCTCACTCTCTCCGCTCAGAAATGAAAGACATGAATCAACATGAATCAGCAAGGAGATCTCGAATGAAAACAACTCTGCTCGTACTTCTCGCACTCTCGGCGGCTCCGCTTCTGGCCGCCGACGGCGCCGCGATTCTCGCGCGCGTCGACCACTACCGCGCTCCGCTCGAGAGTTTCGCCATCGACGTCGAGATCGTGAGCCGCACGAAACAGAAGTCGGAGACATCCCGCTTTCGGGTCTACGGCAGCGGAAGCGACCGCAGTCTGGTGGAGTTCACCTTTCCTCAAGGCGAGAAGGGAAAGCGCCTCCTCATGCTGCGCGATGCCATGTGGATCTACATGCCGGCGGCGAGCCGCCCGATTCGTATCTCTCCTCTCCAGCGCCTGATGGGCCAGGCATCGAATGGCGACGTGGCACGCACCAGCTTCGCCGTCGACTACGAAGTTCGATCCGCTGCAGACGAGGAGTGGGAGGGGAAGAAGACCACGGTTCTCGATCTCGAGGCGAAGGATTCCGGAGTCGCCTACCACCGGGTACGTCTGTGGGTCGATCGATCGACGAGTGAGCCGCTGCGCGCCGATTTCTACGTCGCATCGGGAAAGCTGATCAAGAGGGCCTTCTACCGCGAAATGGGCCAGATGGCCGGGCGGCGCGTTCCGATCGTCGTGGAGATCGAGGACCTCCTCCGGCCGGGCGACGGAACGACCATGCGCTACTCGAACCTCGTGGCGCGCGACAACCCCGAGAAGATGTTCTCGAAGGACTCGCTGGGAAAATGGTGACCTGCACGCGCCTTTCCCTCGCGACAGCCGCTCTGCGGATCGTCTCGCTCCTGGTGGCGATGGCCATCGTCACGCCCCTCGATGCCGAAACGACGTTTCGTCTGTTCGGATCGGCAGGCGCGGAGGCGCAGCACACGCCTGCGAACGAAGACTCGCCGCTCAATCCGGACAACGTGGGGCGTGTCCCCGATCGCACGTCGCTCGGCGATGCCAGTGTCTTCCTCGAGGCCATGCCCGACGACCGTTCGTGGAAGGCGCGCGTGAAGCTCAGAGGAGATGCATCGGATCGAGGGAACGACTCGACTGAAATCGGCGAGGCGCTGCTGCAGGTCAGCGCCGCAGGATGGCTCGACATCACCGCCGGCAGGGTGATCGAGAAATGGGGAACCGGCTACGCCTGGAATCCTACTGCCTTCATCGGCCCGCGCAAGAGCCCGTCCGATCCGGGCGATCGGCGCTCGAGCTACCGGGGCATCGACATGGTGAAGGCGGATGTCTTCGTGAAGGACACCGCGGTGTCGCTCTATCGGCTACGCGACGGCGACTACGCGGCACGCGCCTACCGGCTGGTGCACGGCATCGATGGATCGCTCTACCTGAGGGGAGGCGACGACCCGACGCAATATGGATTCAGCCTGGCCAAAGTCTTCGGTAACGCGCTCGAGCTGCACGCCGAGGTTGCGCGCTCGGACGGCTTCGTCAAGGCGCTTGCGGGAGGGCAGTACACGTTTCGCAACGGGATCAATCTCGTCGTCGAGCTGTACCACGATGATGAAGGGCTTTCTCGGCGTGCCTGGGCGTCGTTCCGCGAACTGGTCGGGACCTCGGAGGATCCCTTCGATCTGAGAGAAGCGAATCTCCGCTATCAACCGTTGCGGATGGCCCGCGACTATGCATTCGTTCGGCTGCACGATGGGGACCTCTGGCGCGGTGTGGAAGCAGAGCTGATCGCCATCACGAATCTCCGTGACGCATCGACTCTCGTTCGGCTGAGCCTCTCGCACAGGATCACCCCGAACATCAGCCTCTATGTCATCGACACGGAGTTCATGGGCAGCGAAGGGAGCGAGTTCGCTTACGTTCAGATCGAGCGCGTCACGACCCTCGGCTTCCGCATCCATTTCTAGTGGAGTGTATTTGATGAATTGGTGCCAGATGGCAAAGAGATCGGCGACGTGAGCGAGGCGCGCCGACGCAGACATAGCGGTGACTATGTTGAGGAGGCGCAACGAAGCTCACGGCGTCGAGATCGAGCCAGGTGGTACCAATTCATCAAATACACTCCACCAGGATCGAAATCGCATCGACACATGGGAGAATCAAAGCGATGCAGTTCCGCAATCTCAACCTCGTCGGTCTGCTCACCTGGGCGATCGTCGGCACGCCGAGCGTTCTGCGGGAGCTGCAGCGCGGCACGCTGTTAGAGCCTCGTGCCGCGGCCTGGCTCCTCTCGTTCCTCGCATTTGCCGTTTTTTTCCGGCTCGCCACGCGACCCGACTGCTTCGGCCGCCGTGAGATTGCATTCGTCGCCGCGCAGACGGTTCTTGCGCTCATTTGCGTCGCGCTCCAACGCGACGGCTTCCAGCCGATTCTTCTCGTGATCGTTGCAGGGCAGCTCGGCTCGCGAACGATGCGCGTCGCCATCGGATGGGTCGTCGCCCAGAGCAGTATCCTCGCCCTGATCCTGAACGACCAGTACGGAAGAGACGACGGCCTGGCGATCGCCCTCGCCTACTTCGCCTTTCAGCTCTTCGGCGTTTACACCATCCAGATCGCCCACCGCGAAGCCGAGGCGCGCACGGCGCTCGCCGAAGCGAACGCCGAACTGAAGCTGACCGCCGACCTGCTCGAGATCAGCAGTCGAACGGAAGAGCGGCTGCGCATCGCCCGCGACCTGCACGATGTGCTCGGACATAATCTGACGGCGCTGAGTCTCAACCTCGAGACGGCGAGTCACCTGACCGAGGGGAAGGCGCACGAGCAGATCGAGAAGGGCAAGGCACTGACGAAGGTGCTGCTCGCCGACGTCCGGGAGGTCGTCAGCCGTCTCCGCAGCGATGAAGTCGTCGACCTCGGTGCGGCACTCGCCTCGCTCCGCGACGTCATCTCCGTCCCGGAGATCCATCTCGATCTTCGCGGAGGGATCGCCATCGGCAATCCGGCGATCGCGCAGACTGCGCTGCGAAGCGTTCAGGAGATCGTCACGAACGCGGTTCGTCATTCCGCCGCGAACAATCTCTGGCTGAGGCTCGAGCTCGCCGGCGGTGCGCTGGAGATCCATGCGCGCGACGACGGTGTGGGAACCGACCAGGTGGAGCTCGGCAACGGCCTGCGCGGGATCCGGGAGCGGGCGGAGGAAGCCGGAGGCCGGCTCGAGATCACATCCATGCGCGACGGGGGCTTTTCGCTCTTCGTCCGGCTTCCTCTGGAGGCGCGCGCGTGATCCGGATCTGCATCGTCGAGGATCAGACGATCGTCCGGCAGGGGCTGCGCACACTGCTCGACCTCGCCGGCGATCTCGAAGTGGTCGCCGAAGCGAGCGACGGAGAGGAGGCAATCGCGATCGTGGAGCAGGCGAAGCCCGACGTCCTCCTGCTCGATCTCCGAATGCCGAAGCTCGACGGCGTGGGCGTGCTGAGAACATTGAGAGAGCGCAGCTCGCAGCCGCCCACGCTGATCCTCACGACGTTCGACGACGACTCGATGCTGTTCGACGCCGTCCGCGCCGGCGCGAAAGGATGGCTGCTCAAGGACGTCTCGCTCGAGCGGCTCACCGGTGCGATCCGTACGCTCGCATCCGGCGGGTCGTGCATCGAGCCGGTGATCACCGAGCGCATCGTGCGCGCGCTGGAGAATGTCGATCTGCGCTTCGATGACGGCGGCGAACCGCCGCCGGCAGAGCCGCTGACCACCCGAGAAAAGACGATTCTCCGCCTTCTCGCCGGAGGCTACAGCAATCGCGAGATCAGTGAGCTTCTCGGAATCGCCGACGGCACGGTGAAGAACCACATCTCCAGCCTTCTTTCCAAGCTGGGCGTTCGCGATCGCACCCGCGCCGTCCTGAAAGCGATCGATCTGGGCCTGATCTGACGCGCTGGGGGAGAGCGGGCGTCCCACGCCCGCCCCCGTGACATCCTCGAAGATGCCGCCACCCGCGGGAGAGCGGGCGTCCCGCGCCCGCCCCCGTGACAATCCTCGAAAGATGCCGCCAACCCAGGGGAGAGCGGGCGTCCCGCGCCCGCCTCCCGTGACATCCTCGAAAGATGCCGCCAACCCAGGGGAGAGCGGGCGTCCCGCGCCCGCCCCCGTGACATGCTCGAAGATGCCGCCAACCCAGGGGAGAGCGGCGTCCCGCGCCCGCCCGGCGTGGTGGCTGCGGGGTCATCTGCGATCGGTGACGATTGTCAATCCACCACACACCGACACGACCGCGTGCACAGAAATATGCAACACGTTCTTGTATGTTAGTCTGTATATGAAGGCTATACAAATCACCATCGACGAGGACCTGCTGCGCGAAGTGAATGCGAGCGAGGAAGTGCGCCGTGAAGGCCGCTCAGCCCTTTTTCGACGCGCTGCTGTCGAATACCTTCGCAAAAAGAGAGAGAGCGAGATCGCCAGGCGGTACGCGCATGGTTACCAGGGACGGCCCGGACTGGGAGCGGGGTACGAGCATTGGGAGGAGCAGGGCGAGTGGCCAAAAACCGAGTGAACCGAGGAGAGATCTGGCTCTACGAATTCAAGCCGCACGACAAGCGAAAACCTGTCCTGATCCTCACTCGCAGGGAGGTGATCCCTCTTCTCTCCACGGTCATGGTCGCGCCCATCACCTCCAGCATTCGCGGTGTACCGAGCGAGGTCATAGTCGGAACGAATGAGGGTCTCAAGCGCGAGTCAGCGGTCAATCTCGATCACGTGCAGACCGTCGATCAGAAACGCCTCCGGCGTTTCATCGGGAGTGTCTCGACGAAAAAGATGGCAGAGGTCTGCAGCGCGCTGGCCATCGCGACCGGTTGCAGGTGAGTCGTCCTTCTCCAAGTCACTGAACCTGCGTGGCCGAAGATTCCGATCTTCGGCCCGGTGACGCACGACGGGGTAAGCGATGGGGACGATCCGTCGTCCGCGTCACGGACTGGACATCGGAATGTCCATCCACTTGTTCCGGATCACCTCCACCAGATGATGGGTTCGCCGGCCGGTCAGCTGTTCGATCTGCTCGCGACAGCTGAACCCGTCGGCGATGATCAGCGTGTCAGCTGCTGCCTCGCGCACCGCAGGAAGCAGCACCCGCTCCCCGCACTTGACCGAGATGTCGTAGTGCTTCTCGGCGAATCCGAACGACCCGGCCATGCCGCAGCATCCCGAATCGAGAATCTCGAGATCGAGCCCCAGGCTCTCCAGAACGCTCTTCTCGTCACCGAAGCCCATCACCGCTTTGTGGTGACAGTGGCCGTGAACGACGGCCTTTCGCGCAACGGCCGGCGGAGTCCAATGAGTCGCCTGACGAGCGAGAAGCTCGCTGAGCAGAAACGATTGTTCGCTGAGCCGTCTCGCCACACGGTCCTCCGGAAAGAGATTGATCAGCTCGTCGCGGAACGTCGCGATGCAGCTCGGCTCGAGTCCGACCAGCGGCACGCCGTCGAGGATGTACGGCTCGAGCTCCCTGAGAATCCGCCGGAGATGCCACCTGGCGAGATCGAGCATCCCGAAGTCATAGAGCGGCCTCCCGCAGCAGAGCCACGGTTTCGGCACGATCACCGCGAAGCCGGCATCCTCCAGGATGTCGACGGCCGCCTTCGCCGTCTCCGGCCGGAAGTGGTTGTTGAACGTGTCAGGCCATAACAACACCTTCCTCTCGCTCCGAGTCCCGTGCAACGGCCGCCTCGCGAACCACGCCTTGAACGTCTGCGAGGCGAACCGCGGCATCTCGCGCTGCCGGGAGATTCCGGTCAGGCCTCTGATCGCGCTGGCGATGATCGGTGCACGGACGGTGGCATTCGCCAGCCTCGGCACGCGTGAAGCGAGACGCGCCCACCATTGAATGAGCCCCATCGAATACGCGCCCATCGGACGCAGCCGCCCCGCGTAGTAATGCGATAGAAACTCCGCCTTGTACGTCGCCACATCGACGTCCACCGGACAATCTCCGAGACATCCCTTGCAGGCGAGACAGAGATCGAGCGCCTCCTTGACGTGCTCGTTGCGCCAGTCGTGCTCGAACGGCTCGCCGTGCATCATCTCGAAGAGCAGATGGGCGCGGCCGCGCGTGCTGTGCATCTCCTCCCGCGTCACCATGTAGCTCGGGCACATCGTGCCCCCTTCGGTTCGCCGGCAGAGTCCGACGCCGACGCAGCGCATCGTCGCGCCCAGAAGTCCGCGATCGTCATCGGGAAAGCGGAAGTGTGTCTCCGGTTGCCACGGTTCGAAGTCCGCTCCGAGTCGGAGATTCTCGTCGAGCCGATACGCGTCGACGACTTTTCCCGGGTTCATTTTCCACTCCGGATCCCAGAGCCGCTTGAATTCTCGAAACGCGCCGACGAGCTCTTCGCCGAACATTTTTTCCAGCAGCTCGCCGCGCGACTGGCCGTCGCCATGTTCGCCCGACAACGATCCGCCATAGCGCAGGACGAGATCGCTTGCCCGCTCGACGTACGTGCGGTACTTCGCGATTCCTTCGTGCGACTCCAGATCGAAATCGTTCCGCGTGTGAACGCACCCATCACCGAAATGTCCGTAGAGATCGCCGCGGTAGCCGAACTCGTCGAGAAGCGTGCGCAATTCGCGAAGATACGATCCGAGCTTCGCGGGTGGAACGGCGGAGTCCTCCCACCCCTCCCACGTCGGCCGTCTGCCCGACGAGATCGCCGTGGCGCCGAGGCCCGACTCGCGAACCTGCCAGATCTTCTTCGCCTCGAGAGGATCGTCGAAGATCGCGGCGGAGGGAGCGGCGGGGTGCGATCGCATCGCGTCGACGAGTCGCCGGGCTTTTTCGTTCGACTCCTCCAGCGTCGCGCCGCCAAACTCGACGAGAAGCCATCCGCCTCCTTCGGGAAGAAGTTTCAGATTCTCGATGTGCAGGTTCTTGCGGCGCATGTCGTCGATCAGCCCCTGATCGAATCCCTCGAGCCCGATGGGTCCGAATTCGAGAATCTGAGGAACGTGATCGGCCGCCGTGTAGACTTCCTCGAATCCGAGGACGACGAGAGTGCGCCGTGGCGGACTGGGCACCAGCCTCGTCACCGCTTCGAGCACCACCACACACGTCCCCTCGGTTCCGACGAGTGCGCGCGCGACGTGGAATCCCTTCTCGGGGAGAAGCTGATCGAGGTTGTAGCCGGAGACGCGGCGCGGAATGTCGGGATAGCGCTCGCGGATCGCGCCGGCGAAGCGATCGCGAATCCCCCGCAGACCCTCGTAGATCTGCGCGCGGCGACCGCCTCCGCGGATGATGGCATCGAGCTCGTCGTCGCTGGTGGCACCGACGCGCATGCGGAGTCCGTCGTAGGTGAGGATGTCCAGCTCCTCGATGTTGTCGTCGGTCTTCCCGCCCATCACCGAGTGAACTCCGCAGGAGTTGTTGCCGATCATGCCACCGATGGTGCAGCGGTTGTGCGTAGCCGGATCGGGGGCGAACGTCAGGCTCAGCTCCTCGGCTGCGTCGCGGAGCTCGTCGAGGACGATGCCGGGCTCGACGCGGGCGATGCGTCGGTTGCGATCGAGCTCGAGAAGCCGGCGCATGAACTTCGACATGTCGAGCACGACCGCGACGTTGCAGCATTGTCCGGCGAGGCTCGTTCCTCCTCCGCGCGCGAGAATGGGGGCACCGAACGAGCGCGCGATCGCCACCGTGGCAATCACATCGTCGGCGTCGTACGGAAGGACGACTCCGATCGGCACCTGGCGATAGTTCGATGCGTCGGTGGCGTAGAGCGCTCGTGAGCCGTCGTCGAAGCGAACCTCGCCGCGGATCGCCTTGCGCAGCGCCGCGGCAAGCGCCGCGGCATCGACAGTGCTCGCTGTCCTTTTGGCCATTCGCTTCCCCTGCATGCGAACATCCCGCCTCGGCGGGCATGATATGCGAATCCGCCAGGCCGTCCCACGTCGCTTCCCGCCCGCCCCCCGGCTCTCGTAGGGACAAACCAGTGCTGTCATCCCGAGCCTTTTCACAGCGCGCGCGCTGAACCTGAGGGAAGAAACTGTGTACCATGCCCGGCGGCGTGGCCCTGACGAGACCGTTTTCCCTCAGAGTCTTTCGCTCGGCCATGACCAGAAAGGGAGAAGCATGAGCGTAAAAAAGCCGCATAAACACAGGGAGTTTCTTGGAAGCGGGTGGTAGGCGGGGAGGCGAGGGATCTCCCCTCAGGTCCAATGTCCCCGACGTTG
>DATKDP010000113.1:0-86242 GCA_035546335.1 Thermoanaerobaculia bacterium
GACGGCACGGCCGCCGAGGACTCTGGAAGCTCGAAGCCAGGCGCTGCGTGCGACTCCCAGGGGTAGTCACCTCCCCCGCTGCTTCGACAACCGCCCCTTCATTCCCTCGCGCGCACGGATCACGAGATGGACGGGTGTCCCGACGATTCCGAGCGCATCACGGAACTGATTCTCGAGATAGCGGCGGTACGAGAAGTGAAGCGGCTCAGCGATGTTGGAGAAGAGAGCGATCGTCGGAGGCTGCGCCTTCACCTGTGTCGCGTAGAAGAAGCGACGAGGACGGCCTCGATGAGCCGGAGGCGCATGTCCGGCGATTGCGCGCTCGAGGATCTGATTGAGCTCCGACGTTTTGAAACGGGCGCGGAAGCTCCCGGCGATCCGATCGATCGTCGAAAAGAGCTTCTCCACACGCCGGCCGCTCTTCGCCGAGATGAACTCGACCGGCGCGTAGGAAAGAAACTTCAGCCTGCGCCGCACCTCGAGCTCGACCTCGCGCGCCAGCGTCTCGGTCCGTTCGACGGCGTCCCATTTGTTCACGAGAATCAGCGCCGCGCGCCCCTCCTCCTCCGCATAGCCGGCAACCGTGGCGTCCTGGGCAGTCACCCCTTCCGTGCCATCGATCATCACCAGCGCGATCTCGCAGCGCGCGATCGCCTTGCGCGCCGAGATCACCGCGAGCTTTTCCGCCTCGTCCGTCGTTTTCCCTTTCCGCCGGATCCCCGCCGTGTCGATGATCAGGTAATCCTTCCCCCCCCGTTCGATCATCGTGTCGATCGCATCGCGCGTCGTTCCCGAGATCTCCGAGACGACCGATCGCTCCTCGCCGGTGAGCCGGTTGAGCAGCGACGATTTCCCAACGTTCGGCCGCCCGATGATGGCCAGCCGGATCGACTGATCGTCTTCCTCCTCGTCGTCGGTCTCCGGCACGAGCGCTTCGATGCGCTCGATCAGATCCTCCACGTCCGTTCCGTGCTCGGCGGAGATGGGAACGATCGGGTCGAGCCCAAGCTCGTAGAACTCGTGCAGATTCTCCCTCGCCGCTCGCGTATCGAGCTTGTTGACGACCAGAATCGTGCGCTCCGCACTGCTGCGGAGCTGCGTCGCGACGTCGTGATCTTCGCCCGTCGGCCCTGCCGTCCCGTCGACCACGAAGAGAATCAGATCCGCTTCGTCGATCGCCCGCTGTGCCTGCTGGCGGATCTCGGCGGCAAATGCCGACATCGGCTCATCTCCATACTCGAGCCCCCCTGTATCGGTGAGCCGGTACTTCCGGCCGTCGTCGAGACTCACGACCTGATTCAGCCGATCGCGCGTCATTCCCGGAAGATCGTGAACGAGCGCGCGACGCCTCCCGGCAAGCCTGTTGAACAGAGTCGATTTCCCGACGTTCGGTCGCCCGACGATGACGATATTCTTCAACGTGTCCTTTCTCGTGCCCGTCCTGGGTTACGGAAGTGGCCGAACTTTGTCGCGGATGCGACGCGACGGTCAGGCGATCTTGCGACGGGTCACTCCCAGCATCCGCGACAAGTTCGGTCTGTAGCAGATCACGAAGACGTGACCGATGGGAAGCTCGCGCGCGCGCCCGGTTCGTCGCCCGCGATTCGGGCCAGGACCGAAGTTGTCCGCTTCGGCGAACCAGAGGTCACGGCATCCGTCCGTGTCTGGCCGAAGCGGACAAACTTCGGCCACAGGCTCCGTCCCTGCGCCCGCCCTGCTGGTACAGCCCCGCCTGCCTTCCTGTCACATTTGCGTTACAATGACAGCCGGCGCCGCGGGTCAGGGATGTTTGTGTCTCGAACCGACAGGAGGAGATGATGCCAGCAGAGCTCGATCGTCCAATGCAAGGCTGCCGTCTTTGTGGAGCCACTCTACACGACTACGAGATGGATCTTCGCCTCTGTTCCGTATGCGAAGAATATGCGCAACAGCTCGGCGTGCGCAATGAAGCCCAGCTCGACCAGATCGTCACCGAGCTCCTGAGCGATCCACTCTTCAACAAACGCCCGGAGATGTGACGGCGAACCTGGTGCGACTCGAACGCTAAAGCTCACACTCCACTAGTCGCACGAGAATCACGGCGAGCATCGCTCCGGCCGCAGTGTTGATGAAGTTCATCACGCCGTTCGGGATCGGCGTCGCCCGGCGACGGTTCCAGCTTCCCAGGACGCTCTCGCTGTACGAGGCGAGGAATGCCGCCGACGCCACGATCGCGAAGAGAGCTCCCGAGCCCGTGGTCTCCTCCCCCGTTCGATTGAGAAAGAGCGCAACACCGGCTGCTGCAACGAACATCGCGGTAACGAGTCCCGCAGCAGTCCCCTCCCACGACACTGCACCCTCCGTTCCCGGCTCGACCTTCTCGAAGGTGATGGGCAGAAAGGCGCGCCTGCCGATCCACTGCCCGATCTCCGAGCCGGTGGTGTCGGCCGTCGCCGTGGCGAGGGCCGCGATGGCCGCGATCCAGTAGAGATCCGCGATCGAAGGGGACATGGCGATGCCGATCGCCGCGATCGCTGCGATGCCGGCATTGGAGAACGCGTGACCGAATCCGCGCCGCCCTCCCCTCTCCTGCGCGAGCCCGAGACGCTGCTTTCTCTCGTAGCCCAGACGGGTGGCCACCGTTCCGATGACGAAGAACAGCAGCAGCACCACATACAGCTCCCACCCGGCGAAGACGATGAGAATCGCTCCGAGAATCCACCCCCCTGCGAGACCGGAGAGATCGACGCTCCGGGCCGCGTATCCGGCCAGGGCCAGCACCGTATTGAGCACGAGCCAGACGACCTCGGAGTCCCCGAAAGCGAGGGCCGGGATCTGCTCGACCGAAGTGAGAAGGACCATCGTGAAGGCGCCGGTGAGAGGAATGCTGATGTTGTCGTCGATCGCATCGGCGAGGCTCTCGACGATTCCACACACCGCGACCGTGATGGCGACGATCGTGACGCCGGAAAGGACCGTGGAGCGCGAGGAGAGAAAGAACCAGATCGGACAGGCGGTTGCGAACCCGATCAGCAGAAATGCAGCGAGGCCGCCCCACGACTTCTCTTTGTTCCAGGGGAGGGGCGCTCCCGGCAACCAGAGTCCGGCGAGCGTCGCCGATCCGTCACCGAAGGCGAGGATCGCCCATACGGCACCCGCAATCTCCGGCCGGTCCGGAAAGGCGAGCAGAAGAACGAGGACCGCGAGCGGATAGAGGAGAATCCCTGCGTCGTAACCGCTGGATCCTCGGGAGATCGAGCGGCCTCCGAGATGCGGAAGAGCGAAGCGGTTGAACAGCAGGGCGGCGAGGGCGAGGGCAGCGGCCTGGTACCAGATCAACCACTTCAGCAGGAGAGCGCAGAAGCCGAAGGCGATGTGGACGACTTTCCGTCGTGCTTCACGTCCCGGCTCCGCGACTCCGTCCATATGCCGCCGTAGCTTACAATATCGGTTCGGCGGGAATGTGCAGCGCTTTCCCTCCATTCAGGAGGGGCTGAGCGTTTTCAATCCCATTCTGACAGGATCCGATGACCGACCGCCCGACTCTATCCGTGATCGTTCCCTGCTACAACGAGCGGGCGACCGTCGCAGAGCTTCTGCGCAGGGTGCGCGAGGTTCCCATCGACAAGGAGATTCTGGTCGTCGATGACCGCTCGACGGATGGCTCGCGCGATGTCGTTTCTGCGCTGGCGGCGGAGTGGCCGGAGATTCGCCATCTCCTCCAGCCGGAGAATCAGGGGAAAGGGGCGGCGCTGCGCCGCGGCATCGCAGAGGCGCGGGGAGACATCGTGCTGATCCAGGATGCCGATCTGGAATACGACCCGGGCGATTATCCGAAGCTTCTTCAACCGATCCTCGACGGCGATGCGGATGTGGTCTACGGTTCGCGGTTCGAGGGGCACCCGCGCCGGGTGATGCTCTTCTGGCACACGCTCGGAAACAAGTTTCTGACTCTCCTCTCCAACGCCACGACGAACCTCAATCTGACCGACATGGAGACCTGCTACAAGGTCTTCAGGCGCGAGGTGATCCAATCCATCCGGCTCACGTCGAACCGGTTCGGATTCGAGCCCGAAGTCACGGCCAGGGTCGCGCGCCGCGGGTACCGCATCTACGAGGTGCCGATCTCCTACCACGGACGAGATTACTGGGAAGGGAAGAAGATCAACTGGAGAGATGGCGTGAGCGCCATCTGGACGATTCTCAAGCACGGCCTCTTCCCCGACACCGACGGCGAGCCGCTGGGCTATACGACGCTCACGCGAATGTCGCGGTTGAAGCGATACAACCGATGGATCTGGGACCGTGTCGAGAAGCATGTGGGACAGCGCGTTCTCGAGGTCGGCGCGGGTGCCGGCACGATGACCCGCTTTCTCTACGGGCGCGAGCTCGTGGTTGCGAGCGACGTCGAGGCTGCCTATCTCGACATCCTGCGCAACTCGTTCCATCGCCGGCCGGGAATCATCATCGAGCATCTCGATCTCGGCTCGCCCGACATTCACGATCTGGCACGCTATGCCTTCGATACCGTCCTCTGCCTGAACGTCCTCGAGCACATCGAAGACGATGTCGCCGCGCTGTCGAGGATGTACGAGATCCTCCAGCCCGGTGGACGGCTCATCATCTATGTCCCTGCAGGTCAGCGGCTCTACGGCACTCTCGACGAGAACGTCGGCCATTACCGCCGCTACGACAAGGGCGATCTCGAGGAGAAGCTCCGCGCCGCCGGATTCGGGATCGACGACAGCGGCTATCAGAACCAGCTCGGACGACTCGGCTGGTACCTCAATGCCCGCGTCCTCAGGCGCAAGCACATGCCGTCGGCCCAGTCACGATTCTTCGACTATCTCGTGCCGTTTCTGCGCGCGATCGAGCCGCGATATCCGTCGTCCGGCCTCAGCCTTCTCGCCATCGGTCGCAAGCCGGCCCCGAGCGAAGTGCCGGCGACGAGCGAGCCGCTGGCGAGCGTCACCGCATGAATCATCCGCCGGCCGCCGCCCTGATCCTTGCAGGTGGCGCGGGCACTCGGCTCTGGCCGCTGAGCACCGAAGACGAGCCGAAGCAGTTCCTTCGGATCTTCGACGGCGCGTCACTGCTGGAGAAGACATGGCACCGGCTCTTGAAACTGGTCCCCGCCGGCGCGATCTTCGTTTCGACGAACGAGCGATATGCGGCGATCGTCACACAGCAATTGCCCGATCTCGATCCTCGTAACGTCCTGGTCGAGCCGGCACGACGAAATACCGCGCCGGCCATCGCCACCTGCTGCGCCGAGATCGGCAAACGCCTTCCCTCCCCCGTCATCGGCGTCTTCCCCGCTGATCACGCCATCGGCGACGAAGCGGCCTTTTGCGAGACGCTGGCGCGGGCATACGAGCTGGCACGCGATTCCAGGCACCTGCTGACCATTGGAATCCGTCCCACCGAGCCGAGCACCGGCTATGGCTATCTGGAGTTGGGAGACGAGCTCGCACCAGGCTTCATCGCCGTTCGCCGCTTCATCGAAAAGCCGGGCGAGACGACAGCGAGGGAATTCTTCGAATCGGGCCGGTACGCCTGGAACGGCGGCATGTTCGTCTGGAATTTCGATGTCTTCTCTGCTGCGCTCCGGCTCGCGGCACCGGAGATCGCCGATCTGACCAAGGAGATCGGCGAAGCATCGGACGCCTCCGAGAAACGACGCCTCTACGAATCGATGCCGTCGATCTCGATCGACTATGCCGTTATGGAGCGCTCGGAGAACGTCGCGTCGATCCGGGGTGATTTCGAATGGTCCGATGTCGGGAGTTGGAAGGCGGTCGCGCGCTTCGCGTCGCCGAGCCCCTCACTCCGACTCTTCGAGGAGGCGGCGAGCGGGAACTATGTCCACCTGAGCGACGATCGTCCGGTCGCCCTCATCGGCGTCGACAACCTCGCGATCGTCGATTCCTCCGAAGGCCTTCTGGTCGTCGCTCTCGATCGGGCGGAGCTGCTCGCCTCGCTGGTGAAGAGAATGGCGCAGCGAGAGCGCCCGTCATCCTGAGCGAGGGTGGAGGAGAGGGTGTGAGTGAAGGATCTGCGTTCTTACAACAAGGCTCTTCGACCGCATCGCACAGATGCTGACTAAATTGAAATCCCGCGGCCTAGAGTGAGCCATCCGTGCCCGAGCCCGCGCCCGCGCCCGGCTTCTGTCGTTAAACTCTGAGAGCCGAATCCTCAGACTTCGGCGGCGAGAATGTAATCGCCGATCGCAGATCCTTCGCTCGCGCTCCTCTCCGTCCTCAGCTCGCCCAGAAGAGCCTCTCCGCATTCTCGCTCAGAATCTTTCGTTCGACCGCTTCGCCGAGCCCCAGGCTTCGAAACGCTTCGACGTTCCGCGCCATCGACACGACACCGGGCGAGGGCCAGTCCGTTCCCCACAGCACCTTGTCGGCGATCTCGGCGAGGCGCGGCAGGTGGCGGAGGAGGGACTTCGGCGGAATCCCGGAGACATCGAGCATCACGTTCGGATGCCGTCGCGCGAGAAAGAAGGCGGTCTCTCCGTGAAGCGGGCGCCCTGCATGCGCGAGGATGATGCGAAGGGAGGGGAAATCGATGGCGACATCATCGACAGGCATCGGATCGGCGAATCGATTTCTCGCCCGCGGAAACACCGAGGTGCCGGTGTGGATCATCACGGGGATGCTCCGCCGCTCGCATTCGGCGTAGATCTCGGCGAGGCGCGGCAGATCGAAGAGGTAGGCGTTCGCCGCGAAGAGCTGGTGCGGCGGATGGATCTTGATCATCCGGATCCCGAGAGCGAGAACCCGACGCAGCTCGGCCGCGGGATCATCCTCGTGAAGTGGATTCACCGAACCGACCGGCAGAAGACGGTCGCGGTGATCGCGGGTGAAACCAGCGATCCAGTCGTTCGTCGTCCTGTCGAAGCCCATCACCTCCGGCGAGACGTAATTGATGCAGCAGGCGCGATCGATGCCGTTCGCATCGAGATGCTGCAGAAGGAGTTTCGGATCGCTCAGCAGATCGGCGACACCGCGATGGGCCTCGTCGTCCATCAGCGCGAGCGCTTCCGGCCTGAGCATCTGCCACGGTTGAACGTGGATGTGAACGTCGATGATCACGTCACGTCATGACCAGGCGCATGCAGGCCGCCGTCGAAGGGCAGGCTCCCTGAAGCTCCGCCGATCCGAGGAGCTGGGGATGAACCTCGTCGCGATCGATCGTCTTGAAGCCGCGCTTCCGAAAGTAGCCTTCAGCATCCGTCGTCAGCAGATAGAACTCTCGCAGCCCGCGCGAGGCGAGACGATCGAGCAGCTCGCGGACCATGCGGCGGCCAAGTCCGATTCCGCGGTAGTCGGGAGCGACGGCGATCGAGCGGATCAGCGCGACGAACTGATGCGCTTCGGCGCCCCCGCAGGCGACGATGCGATCTCCGTCGCGGGCGACCACGAAAGTCCCGAAGTGCTCCTCCACTCCCGCGACCGGGAGAGCCGCCGAGGTGAGCAGCGCGTGGACTGCATCGAGATCCTCAGGCACGGCTCCGCTGATGGACAGTTCTGAAATGCTCTTCATCAGTTGAACGGCCGCGATTGTTACACTCATGGAGAGCGATCGCAACCAGCCAGGGAGAAAACGAAACGGCCGCGCCTGTTTCGGCGCGGCCGTGTTGCGTGATCGAATTACCTGCGGTTACCGGTTCTTCCCGATGCTCTCGCCGGTTCCGCGCTCGATGTCCCCTTCGAGATCGCTGTCGAGATCGCTGTCGAGATCGGTGCTCTTCCCGCTGCGGCCGCCGGAGATGTTTCCGGTCGAGCCTTCGAACCCCTCGCTCGGACGGCGGTTGCTCTCGCTGTCCTGGTTCACATTGCGGTTCTTTTCACGGCTCTTGTCACTGGTGAGGTTGTCGTTGCGATCGTTGTCTCGGTTTCGCATTCAAATCCTCCTTGGATTTTTTGCCTTTCCGGCATATCAAATAAGTGCAATCACAATGCCAGAGAGAGACCTTAAAATATTCCGGATAAAAGGTTTAGCGGACTCACGCGCAGGATCGCCGAGGTCGCCAGGCTCCTTTCCTGAACAACGCGCACGCCCTTGCCTGGCTTCTCGAAGGCATGGGGCGTCATCCTGCCCGCGAACGACAAGGACGGCCGGTCTTTCCTCGCACCCCGTTCGGGGTGCGACGTTGGTGGAACATTCGCGCCTTCGTTTCCGGTGGTGTCGCTTCGCTCCACCGGCTGGAATCCTTGCATCCCTTCGGGATGAATCTCACGCTGGGGGAGGATCGGCCCCCGCAGCAAGCTCACCGCATCTCGAAGATGACCGAGACCGTGTACGCGAGCTCTTCGACACCCGGCTGAACGGGGACTTCCGAAGCCTGCGCTTCCATGGCCACCGTCCGGCCGTAGGGAATGGGCGGTTGTGCTGCTCCTCCCTCGGTGATCGAGATCGCTGCGCCGACGGTTCGCCCTGCCGCCCTCGCCAGCACATTCGCCTTGGCACGCGCATCCTCGAATGCGCGACGAAGACCTTCGTCGCGATGGCGTGTCTGGTCCGAAACAGTCAGAGACAGACCGGAGGCCTGGTTCACGCCGGCGTTGACCGCTGCCTGAAGAAGGCGCCCTGCATCCGCCGTGGTGCTGCGGGTCACAGTGACGTTGTTGCCCACCTGATAGCCGACGAGGATCGGCCTCCGTCCTCCCTCCTGATATTCGTGTTGCGGGAAGATCGAGAAGCTGGAGGTACGGATCTCCTGGTCGTTCGCTCCAGCGGCTTTCAGAGCGGCGATGACGGCGGCGGTGCGGCGGTTGTTCTCCCGCACCGCGTCCTCGACGTTCATCGCCGTCGTCTGAACGCCGACGGTGAACGAAACGCGGTCGGGAGCCGCGGTGACCTTGCCGACACCGCTGACGCTGATCATGTCACCCGGGGCGGGGGCGCGCGGAGTCGGTGGTGGAGGAGTCTGCGCTGCGAGCGGATCAGGGAGAAGGATGATCAGAAGAAGCGGCAACCAAAATTTTTTCATGATCCCTCCTGTTGATGACCATCGCTGCTCCGCAAAGGCCGAGCCAGGTCGCGATTTCATTGCGGCACCGGCATCAAACCCGTAGAATGCAGCGCCGCTGACTCCGAGGGAGACCGAACCGCGCAATGGCAGATCCGAACGACAAAGTAGCGGGCCAGCCCGCCGGCCCGTACTACGTCGATACCCAGTGCATCGACTGCGATCTCTGCCGGGAGACGGCCCCCGCCAACTTCGTGCGCAACGACGAGGAGGGATTCTCGTACGTCTTCAAGCAGCCTGAGACTCCCGAAGAGCACGAGCTCTGTCGCGACGCGATGGATAATTGTCCCGTCGAAGCCATCGGCAGCGACGGGAGCTGAAACGATCCCGCCTTTCGCAGGGACGAAGGTGTCGCAGGGACGAAGCAGTGAGCCGCGAGATGCTCCATCGGGCTTGCCCGCCTGTCGAAGGCGAACAGCTTCGTCCGGCCCGGCTTCACGTTTCCAATCGCCAGTACGCGCTCCGGAAATAGACGAGGGGCTGGCCTTCGTGGAGGGTCGCGTGCATCACGTCTCCGATCACGATCGAGTGATCGCCCGCCTGAACTTCCTTGTGCAGCAGACACTCGATCGTGGCGAGAGACTCCGCCAGCAGCGGAACTCCCAGCTCTCCCCGCCGGATCGCGATTCCTGCGAACCGGTCGTCGGTTCGAGAGGCGAACTGCGCCGAGACCGCCTCCTGCGTGTCGCGAAGGATGCTGACACCGAATCGTCCTGATTGGACGATGGCCTCGAGCGTCTTGACCGACGTCTCGAGGCAGACCAGCAGCATAGGAGGATCCAACGACAGCGAGGCGAATGAAGCGACGGTCATTCCGAAGAGAATGCCCTGATGTTCGGTGGTGACGACGGTGACGCCGCACGCGAATTGTCCCATCGCCCTCCGGAAACTCGCTTCGTCGATTGCCATCAGAGTCTCCTCCGCTCCGGACTTCCGTTGTATCACAACCGCGGAGACGGGGAGAGGTCCAGCGCCCGGCTCAATGGGTCGTCTGATCGCTGCTCACCTGCTCCTGCCAATCCTCGGCCAGCAGAACCTCGATCAGCTCCTGAAGCTCCTCCATGTGGAATGGTTTGGTCAGCGCGGCCGTCATGTTGTTTCCCTTGGTGATCGTCAGGATGTCTCCCTTCCCCGAGGCGACGACGACCGGAGTCCGCCTCCCCTGCTGGAAATACCAGGCGATCCACTCCTCTCCGCTCATCCCGGGAAGGTTCAGATCGAGAAGAATGAGGCGCGTGTCGGGATGGGCCTTCAGGAGCGTCATCCCTTCCACCGCCCCCGCCGCCGAGAGCACCTCGTATCCCTTTTTCTGAAGAAAGGACTTGTACAGAGCGAGGACTTCCGGATCGTCTTCGATGGCGAGAATCTTGTGATGATTCCGTAACGATGCTTCGATCATCAGCTCCTCCTCCCGGTCTGTGCCGCCAGCGATTCCATGCGAAGAGTGTTCCTACTTGTTTGCCCTCCGCCCGGGGTGCTCCTGTAGAATGAAAATAACCATGGGAATCGTCGCCTGGCTCGCCGCCGCAGGCCTCGCCATCGTCGTGGCTCGCATGCTTCCACAACTTCGCCCTTCCGGCTGGAAGGGAGAGACCGCCGTGGCGACCGTGATCGCTCTGCTGGCAGGACTCGTTGCCACGGCACTCGACTTCGGTGGACTCGACGAAATCGATCCGCGCGCCGTCGCCTTCGCAGCCGCCTGCGCCTTCGGTTCCATCGCCCTCGTGAGAATGGCCGTCGCCTGGCGCGCCGGCTCCCATCGATGAACGCTTCAGCGGAGGTCAGCGTGAGAAGAGAAGTCACCCTCCTGGTTCTCATCACTCTCGTCACTTCGGGCTGCACCGCCTACCGGCAGCAGCGGATCGGGCCCGACACAGCCGCCACACGTCCCATATCGGAGGCGCGAGCGCTGGCGCCCGACCCGGAGCTCGTCAGTCGTTTCGCGCAACAGTCGCTCGCCCTCAAACAGGCCGCGATCATCGATCAGCTCGATCTGCTGAAGACCGAGCTCGCCGGAGAGGGGAAGTACGACTGCTGTGTCATGCCGGGCTGCAGCGAATGCGTGATCAATTCCGGAGAATGCCACTGCCGGCGGGTGATCGAGAGAGACGGTCCCTGCTGCGGTGAGTGCACGCAGGCGTGGATCGAGGGACGAGGAAACATTCCAGGCGTCGACCGCGAACAGATCCTCGAGCATCTCGGATGCGTGCGCGAGCTCTACGAAAAGCCGGTACCGGAGGGAGAAACGGCGCCGGGGCGGATCGTCCCGCCCGCGGAGTAGCGCGGACGGGGGCTTTGCGGTGCAACGCACAGCTTTCGATCCCAGTCAGATCTGCCCGATGCGCACAGCCTGAAGGGGTCGGGCGTCCTCGCCCGATCGCGGCGGCGTCCCGCCGCCGCTGGCGAGTCGGGCAAATCTGACCAAGCCTGCCAGCGACGGCGGGGACGCCCGACCCCCTCGGAAGCTCGCTCGCGCGCACGAGAGCAGCGGCGCAGGCTAAACTACCAGGCGTGTCGAAGATCCGAAGGTATCAGCTCAAGAGGCCCGTTCGATCCCGCCCCTACCGCGTACGATACGAAGACGAGCTGAATCCGGCGCAGCAGGAGGTCGTCTTCGCAGGTGACGGGCCGATTCTCGTGATCGCAGGTGCGGGGAGCGGAAAAACCAGAACGCTGACTTACCGCGTCTCGCGCCTCATCGAAGACGGCGCCGATCCGTCCGATATTCTTCTTCTGACCTTCACCAACAAGGCGGCGCGCGAGATGCTGAGTCGTGTCGAGCAGCTCGTGACCACCGACACGCGCAGCCTCTTCGGCGGCACGTTCCACTCGATCGGGAACCGTCTTCTGCGCCGCCATGCCGCGCTCCTCGGATATCGCGCCAACTTCTCGATCCTCGATGACGAGGATGCGAAGGAGATGATGGAGGCGGCGATCTCGGCATCCGGCGTCTCGACTCTCGAGAAGCGTTTTCCGAAAGGCGACGTTCTCCTCGACATCTACTCGGCGATCCTCAGCACGAAAACGCCGCTGGCGCTGCACCTAGAGAAGAACTTTCCACACTTCGCTCTCTATGTCTCCGAGATCCACGACGTCTTCGCGCGCTATCGGCGCCGGAAAAAGGAGGCGAACGCGATGGACTTCGACGATCTCCTCCTCAACTGGAAACTCCTTCTGGACGATCACGAAGAGGTCGCGACGGCGTTGAAGACGAGATTCCGTCACATTCTCGTCGACGAATATCAGGATACGAATCTCCTCCAGGCGGAGATCGTCGACGCCATGGCCGCCGTGCGGCGCAACGTGATGGTCGTCGGCGACGACGCCCAGTCGATCTATTCCTTTCGAGGTGCGTCGTTCGAGAACATCATCACCTTTCCTCTCCGCTTTCCCGACGCCACGATTTACAAGCTCGAAACGAACTACCGCTCCACGGCGCAGATCCTCGCCCTCGCCAACGCCTCGATCGCGCAGAATCGATTCCAGTTCCGCAAGGAGCTGACGGCCGTGCGCGGGGACGGCCCCGAGCCTGCCGTCGTCGGCGTCGACGACGTCTACGAGCAGGCCAGCTTCGTGGCTCAGCGCATCCTCGAGCTGCGTGACGAAGGAGAGAGCCTCGACGAGATCGCCGTCCTCTACCGCTCTCATTACCAGTCGCTCGAGCTGCAGATGGAGCTCTCGCGGAGGCTGATCCCGTACGAGATTCGCTCCGGTGTCCGGTTCTTCGAGCAGGCGCACATCAAGGATGTCCTCGCCTACCTCAGGATCGTCGTGAACCCTCGCGACGAGCTCTCCTGGAAAAGGGCTCTGAAGCTCTATCCGAAAGTCGGAGAGAGAACTGCAGCCGCCGTGTGGGACCATCTCGCTCACTCCGCCGACCCGGTGTCGGCGTTTCTCGACTCGTCGGCTCCAATCGCCGGGCGTGCGCCCGGCGCCAGCATCGGCCGGTTCCGCGCCATCCTCCGGCAGATATGCAGTGATGCGATGAAGCGAAATCCTTCGGAGACGATCCGGCTGATCGTAGAGCAGGGCTACGGCGACTACGTCCGCTCTCGGTTTCCCAATGCCCAGGCACGGCTGGACGATCTCGAACAGCTCTCTCAATACGCCCTCCGCTACGACGACGTCGAGCTCTTTCTCAATGAAGTCGCCCTGTCGAGTCCTCTCACCGGCGAAGACGTCGCGACGGTGGGCCCCGAAGACGAGAAAGTCGTGCTCTCGAGCGTTCATCAGGCCAAAGGGCTCGAGTGGAGAAACGTCTTCCTCATCTGGCTGTCGGACGGACGCTTCCCCTCACATCGTGCGCTCCGCGTTCCAGGCGGAATCATCCGCGTCGACCGCTCGCGCATCCCGGAGGGGCTGCGGCTGATCGCCGCCGCCGACGAGGAGCCGGCCGCAGACGCGAGCGAGGAGCCGGTGACGGAGATCGTCATTCCAGGCGAAGAAGAGGAGCGGCGGCTGTTTTACGTTGCTGTGACGAGAGCACGCCAGGAGTTGTATCTCGTGTTTCCTGTCATCGCCCGCGATCGCATGCAGCAGGACATCCTGATGGAGCCCTCGCGCTTCATCCGGGAGCTGCCCGGCGAGCTCTACGAGAAGTGGGTGATTGGCAGCGAATGAGAGGTAGGCGCGAAGCGCGCACTCCCCGCTGGCGCACCAAAGCACGACCCCGCCGCGCCATCGAATCCGAGCCCTCAGATCACCGTCCAGACTCCGGTCTCACACTCCCTGCACCAGCGGTACTAGGGGCTCGGGGGGTGCGGGCTCCGCGTCGCCCGTGCCCGAATGAACCCAGATCGAGTATTTCTGCACGACCTCGCCCGTCGGGCCTGCGGCCATGATGACGCCGTGATCGATCCAGATGGCCGTCTTGCAGAGCTCCATGATGGTCTCCATCTGGTGCGAGACGAGCATCACGGTTGCACCACTGTGATAGAACCCTTTGATTCTCTCCTGGCACCGCGTTCGAAACGACGCGTCTCCGACCGAGAGGATCTCGTCGAGCAGTACGACGTCCGCTTCGATCGCCGTAGCGATCGAGAAGGCGAGGCGCGCGACCATGCCGCTGGAGTAGGTTCGAACCGGCTGATCGATCGATTCCGACAGGCCGGAGAAATCGATGATCTCGTCGAGCGAAGACTTCATACGGGCTCGTGACCGCCCGAGCAGGGCTCCGTTGAAGAAGATGTTCTCGCGCCCGGTGAGCTCGGGGTCGAAGCCGGTGCCGAGCTCGATCAGAGGGGCCACCGAGCCGCGAACGAGTGCGTATCCGGAAGAGGGACTGATGATCCCGGCGGCCACGCGCATCATCGTCGATTTGCCGGCTCCGTTCGGTCCGATCAGGCCGATGCTGTCCCCCGCTTCCACCGCGAACGAAACGTCGCGGAGCGCATAGAAAAACTCCTTCTGCCTCTTCGATGTGATGCCGCGGATCACCCATTCCTTCAGGCTCGGCACCCGGTACATCGGATAGCGGACAGTCACCTCGCTGAGCTCGATCGCGTTCATCGGTGGAATCTCTCAGAGGTGAGGATAGAAGTTCGGCGCCAGGTGGCGGAAGGTCATCCATCCGATCAGCAGCGCCGCTGCGGCCATGATCACGGACAGGACGATGGTCTGAGGCGTCGGGATGATGCCGTAGTAGACAGGGGCCCGGAAGAGCTGCAGCAGATAGACCATCGGATTGAGCTTGATGATCCAGCGGAACTGCTCGGGAACGATCGAGATCGGATAGATGATCGGGGTCAGATACATCACCGCCGGAATCAGGGCCTTGTACATCTCGCGCACGTCGACGAAGTAAACCGAGAGGGCAGAAAGCGCCAGGCTCAGGCCCAGCGTGAAGATCCCGAGCACGAGAAAACTGAACGGCAGGAACAGGAGCGTCGGGCGAAACGGAGCTCCGATGATCACCATGATCAAGGCGAGCGGAATCATCGACAATCCGAGGTTCGCAAGCCCGGAGATCGTCGAAGCGAGAGCGAAGATCGAGCGAGGAACGCGCACACGCTTGAGCAGGCTGCCATTCCATTCCATGCTGACCATCGACTCGATCGTCGTCTGGGCGAAAAACGCCCAGGCGACATACTGAGAAAGAAAATAGAGCGGATATAGCGGCGTCTGAAAGCGGAAGATCGCGCTGAAGATGATCACGAAGATCCCCATCAGGAGAAGGGGATGGAGCATGGTCCAGACGAATCCGATGGGCGAGCGCTTGTAGCGAATCGTCAGGTCGCGATGGACGAGGCTGACGAGCAGGTCGCGGTGCAGGACGACATCGCGCCACTCCTCGAAAAAGCCGAGTTTTTGTCCCGCGCGATTGTAGCGGGCCGGAACGGCGCCGGGTACGGCAGGCAACGGCTCGGCTGAGGCCTGGTTCACGCTGATCCCTGAGGTCGTGTTGGGACGGTAGGAGCCGCCGGATTCATCGGAGGCGCATGATACAACAATCCGCTGGAGCTCTGCGGAAGGGTGAAGGGTGAAGGGTGAAGGGTGAAGGGTGAAGGGTGAAGGGTGAAGAGTGGGGCCACCCCGAAGGGGTGACTGGAACACAGCCGATGGTGAGCGCAAGCGCCACCACCGGACTTAGGTCATCCTGAGCCTTTTCACAGCGCGCGCGCTGCGGCTGAGAGTCATGACACGAGCGGGGCGGTGGGCGAGGGATCCGCTGCCCGACGACCAGAAAACCCGCATGAACACTGGTTTGTCATTGGAAGCGAGGGGGTTGGGTGGGCGTGAGTGAAGGATCTGTGCTCTTGGACAGTTGCCGATCGCAGATCCTTCACTCACACACTGCCCCCGCCCTTCGTTCAGGATGACGGCAATGGTTTGCGGTGTCATTCCCTCTTCAGCGGCGCACAGCGCCGTTTTCGAGGCTCAGGATGACGACTCTGCGCTGGCGACGGTGAGTTTCTTTCCGGACATGGTCTGTGTCCAATCAACGAGCGAACAAACCGCTCGACCCGAAAGGAGGCGACCCATGTTCGAAAGCTCGCTGGTCGATTCGCCCCATGGAAGAGCTCCCGCCCGTTTGACGCTTCTGCCGTTGTCGATCGCCGCTCATACCCTTCTAATCTCCGCCGCAGTGGTCGGTGCCGCCTGGAACGTCACATTCCCCGGCACATCACCAGATCAGTTCGAGAGCCTTCGTACCATCCGATCGGTGCCGCTGCCGCCGGGTGGTCCTTCCGATGGAGGAAAGCGCCAGGAGACTCCTGCTGCCCTGCGGCGACCCGCGACGGTGGGGCCGGTGACTCCTCTCATCATCCCGGAGGAGGTCCGTACGGCAACGGCATTGAACGGTACGGAAACCGAGATCGTATCGAATGGCGGTGACGGCGACGTGACAGACGGATCAGGGTCAGGCGCCGGCGCCGCCGGCGGAATCGATGGAGGAGTCCCGCACGATGGGCTCTCCCCGGACGAGGCGACGATCCATCCCGTTGGACGAAACGTCAAGGCACCGCTTCTTCTGCACAAGGTCGAGCCTGCGTATCCGGGAGTCGCTTACGCGCTGAAACGGGAGGGGAGCGTCATCGTGGAGTGCACCATCGACCGCAATGGAACCGTTCAGAGCGTGCGGGTGATCAGCAGCACGTTCGCCCCCTTCTCCGATGCAGCAGTCGATGCCGTCAGACAATGGCGCTTTCGGCCGGGAACGCTCGGCGGCCGTCCGGTGAACACGCTGTTCCGCCTGACAGTCGATTTCAGGTTGCGATAGATCCGGGTGGTGTCAACCGGCGTCCCTCGACATCGAGCACTACGAGATCGCCGATGTCGAGGTCTCGAATCCCCTTTTCGATTTTTTGGAGATCGCCCACGAGCAGGAGAATGGCCTCGTCTGGCCGGACATGACGTTCAGCCGCGCTTCGAACCTCGTCGAGCGTGGCGCGGGAGGTCTCGTCGACCTCGCGCTGCGGCTCGCTCATCGGAAGCCCCGCGTACCAGAGAGCTGCGATCTGCCCGGCGATGCGGCTCAGCGATTCGAACTGCTGCGCGTAGCCTCGAACTCTCGCCGCACGAGCATCCTCGAGCTCTCGCTCACTGATCGGACTGCGCCCGGCGAGATCTTCGAGCTCGCGGATGAACTCGACGACGGACTCGGAGGTCTTGTCCGTCTGCACCGCTCCATGGGCGAACCACAAGCCGGTCTCCGCGTAGGAAGCGATGCTCGAGAACACCCCATACGTGTACCCTTTGTCTTCGCGGAGGTTGAGGTTCAGGCGCGTACCGAAGCCTCCGCCGCCCCAGATCGAGTCGACGAGCCGAAACGCATAGAAATCCTCCGCCTTGCGCCACGGGCCGGGCAGAATCTGAGAGACGACTGTCTGCGCCGCTTCCTGGCGGTCGATCACATAGACCGCCCTGCTGTCCACCGGCGTGGCAGGCGGGATGATGATCGAA
Organism: Thermoanaerobaculia bacterium; assembly: GCA_035546335.1. Classification (GTDB taxonomy): domain Bacteria; phylum Acidobacteriota; class Thermoanaerobaculia; order Gp7-AA8; family Gp7-AA8; genus DATKDP01. The sequence goes on from DATKDP010000113.1 coordinate 17,423, forward strand.
GGAGCCCCCGAATCGCTCCACGAGCCGAGGGTTTCCGAGGCGAGCTCCACGGCTCGTTCGAGAGTGATCGCCCCGGCGAAAATGAGCGCCGAACGGGACGGGCACCACCAGCGTGCATGGAAGCCGGCGACCTCCTCGCGCTCGATGGATGTGACCGTCCCCGGAAGGCCGGCCATCGGGCGGCCGTAGGGATGGTCGTGGCCGAAGCCGAGCATCGGGCGGACTCGCGCCGCCACCGATGTCGGATTGTTGCTCTGTTGCGAGAGCCCGTCGAGGTGGCGGCTCTTCTCCCGATCGAAATCGGCTCGAGGGAATGTCGCGTTGCGGATGACGTCGGCGACGATCGAGAGCGCGGGGCGGAGATTCCGTTCGAGCACGTCGACCGAGAGGAGTGAGCACTCGCGGCCTCCGGAAGGATCGATCGAGGTCCCGAGATCGCCGAGAGCGTCTTCGATTCCGAGCGCGTCGAGCGCGCGCGTACCCGTCGTCACCGTCGTCGTCGTGAGGTGCGAAAGCCCCTGCTTCCCCCGCGGATCGGCGGTGCTGCCGGCGCGAACGGCGAAGGTGAGCGCCACTTTCGGGAGATCATGCCGCTCGGCGACGAAGATCTCCAGGCCGTTCGGAAGCGTTGCCGACCGCACGTGCGGTGCTGTGAAGGGGCGATCGACGCCGAGTGATGGTTGCTTCGACCGATCGACAGAGGTGCCGATGGTCGCACGCCCGGAGGTCTCCGGGCGGAAGCGAACGACGAGACGATCGTCATTGTCGAGAAAACGGGCCACTGTGCTCCGAATGCTCTCCGGCGTCGCGCTGCGATAGCGAAGCATGTCGTCCGCGAAGCGATTCGGATCGCGAAGGAAGACATTGTACTGATTCAACAGATCGGCCTTGCCACCGAAGCCGCCGATTCGTTCGAGACCGCTGACGAAGGCGTATTCCCATTTCGTCTTCGCCCGGTCGAGCTCCTCGCCGGTGACCCCTCCGGACGCCACCTCGTGGACCTTCTCGTCGATGATCTTCTCGATCTCCTCGAGCGACGCTCCCGGTCGCGCTGTTGCGACGATCGTAAAACTGCTCGAGATCTCCAGCACCTGATTGAACGCGCTCACATCCGTGCAGAGCTGTCGATCGTAGACCAGCGCCCGCGGCAGACGGGACGAGAGTCCGTCCGCGAGAATCAGCGACGCGAGATCGAGCTCGGCCTGACCCGCAGCGAAATACGGCGGCGCGATGCGGGTGACGTAGCTTCGCTCCTGCGGAACGCGATCGAGCGCCAGCACCACTTTTCGGCCGTGGAGGCGCGGCATGTAGAGGGAGGGTCGATCGAGGACCGGGCCGGGAGGAATGTCGCCAAAGTAGATCTCGACCAGCCGGCGCGCCTCGCCGGGATCGAAATCGCCTGCGATCGCCAGGGAGAGATTGTTCGGAGTGTAGTAACGGTGGAAGAACTCCTTCACGTCGTCGAGCGAAGCGGCGATCAGATCTTCGTGACTCCCGATCACGTCCCACGAGTAGGGGTGATCGGCGGGATGGAGATTTTCCGTGATCAGCGTGAACGCCCGGCCGTACGGCTGATTCTCGAGACTCTGGCGACGCTCGTTTCTCACCACTTCGCGCTGGTTGTCGAGATTCTCCTGCGTGAGCGCGTCGGCGAGGGTGGCCAGCCGGTCGGACTCGACCCAGAGCAGCAGTTCGAGATTCCCCGAGGGGACGGTCGCGAAATAGTTGGTCCGATCGAAATCGGTCGTGCCGTTGACCCCTCCCTCACGCAGATTCGCTCCGGCGCGCTCGACGTAGGTGAAATAATCGCCCGATGCGTGCAGCGATCCCTGAAACATGATGTGCTCGAACAGGTGGGCGAACCCCGTCCGCCCGCGCCTCTCGTTTTTCGAGCCGACGTGGTACCACTGATTGACATGAACGACGGGCAGCTTGCGATCGATGTGGAGGAGAAGCTGGAGGCCGTTGGGAAGCGTGTACTTCTCACAGGCGATCCCGGGAAGCGAAGCCGCCACGTCCTCTGAATCGCGGCTCGTCGTCGGATCGCTCAGATCGGGAATCGTCATCGTCGTCTCCAGCTTGTCGTGAATTTTCCTGCGGCACACACGGCGAAGGCTGCCGGTGCGGTCGTCGCGAGAACCATGCCCGCGGTTCCGCCGGGATGGCAGGCGCATCGTATGCGAGGGGCGCCGGAGGGGCAACCACGGCTCGTCATCGCTGGCAGTCCTGGTCAGATCTGCCGATCCTGGCCTGGGGCGGCGAGGACGACCGACCCCCTCGAGGCGGACAAACTTCGCCCACTGAGCTCACAACATCCGGCTGCGGATGCGCAGATAGCAGTCGTCGCGCCCGACGATCTCGACAGCGCCGCTCTTTTGCCACTCCGCGATCATCGATTCGATGCGGGAATCGCTCAGCTCGTCTTCGAAGAAGAACTGAAGGAGAAACGCCTTGGGAACATCGGCCGAATCGCGCGAGCGACGACGATCCAGCGCTACCCGGAGTGCATCCATGCGAAAGAGAACGTCCTCGTCTCCCAGAGGCGACTTCGACTGTGGTGTGAGACGGGCGGTGAGACCCAGAAACTGATCGAACGACATGGGAACCCAGCTAGTCACTCCGTGTGCAAGAAGCTCTGTCGAGCTGAAGCGATCTGCGAGAAAAAGGCCCGGGATCTCCGTTCCGACTCCGTCGATCTCCCAGCCGATCCACTTTTCCCTTCCCCGCAACGACAACTTCTGAACGTACCGCGTCAGCATCCGGTTACGATGCCAGAAAGGTGGGCAGATCGGCAAGGCCGTGTGCGCCGTCATCCTGAACGAGAGTGGCGAGAGGGTGTGAGTGAAGGATCTGCGATCGGCAACTGTCTGCCACCGCAGATCCCTCGCTCACGCCCGCCCATCCGCCTCGCTCAGGATGACGGCGCACATCAGAGCGCGTCGAGGATTGCCTGAGCGGCTGCCTTCGTTCCGAGCGTTCCGCCGATGTCCTTCGTCGTTTGGCCGGCGCGGATGGCGCGGGTCACGGCGTTCTCGATGCGTTTCGCCTCCTCCGGATACCCAAGATATTCGAGCATCATGGCCGCGGTGAGAATCGCGCCGACCGGATTCGCGACGTCCTTTCCGGTGTACTTTGGTGCGCTTCCGTGAATCGGCTCGAAGAGCGAGACACGCCCAGGATGGATATTGCCGGATGCAGCCACGCCCAGTCCCCCCTGCAGAGCCGCCCCGAGGTCGGTCACGATGTCGCCGAACATGTTGTTGGTCACGATGACATCGAACATCTCGGGCGCCCGGACCATCTGCATCGTCAGTGCGTCGACGAACATGTGGAAGTGCTCGATCCCGGGATACTCCTCCGCCACCTCCTCGAAGGTCCGCAGCCAGAGGTCGCCGCCGAAGCGCATCACATTGTTCTTGTCCGACATACAAACCGACCGGCGTCCTTCTCTCTTCGCCAGCTCGAACGCCTCCCGGATGATCCGCTCGACTCCCTTTCGCGTCGAGACATCCTCCTGAATGGCGACTTCATCAGCCGTCCCCTTCTTGAAGTTTCCTCCCATACCGACGTACAGACCCTCGGTGTTCTCCCGCAGAATGACGAAATCGATTTCATCCGCCCCTTTTCCCTTGAGGGGTGAGAGTCTGTCGTCCAGCAGTTTCACCGGCCGATAGTTGACGTAGAGATCGAGCTGAAAGCGCATGCCCAGCAGGATGTCAGCGGCGTGCTTCATGTCGGGGACGCGCGGGTCGCCGAACGCCCCGACATACACTGCAGCGTAATTTTCGCGGATGTCGTCCATGGCGCCTGGTGGCATCGACACGCCGGTCCGGAGATAGGTATCGGCATTCCACTCGAACTGAACGAGCTCGAGCGGCAGCTTGCCATCGGTCTTCACGCGCTCGAGCACGCTCATTCCGGCGTCGATCACCTCGGGGCCGATCCCGTCGCCCGGAATCACTGCGATCTTCTTCATCATCACTCCTTCGCGCGGGGATTATATGCGTGGACCGGCGGCAGAGAGTGCGAGCGATCGAGGCGATGCGAGCTCGATCGCCTCCCGGCGGATCATCTCTCGAAGCGAGGGATCGCAGAGCGCCTCCAGCTCTCTCTCCCAGTCGTATCCCCAGTCGTAGACCCTGCTGATGTCCTCGTTGTCCACTCCAGGATGCACGACGAGCTCCGCAGTCGTCGAAATGCGCGCAAGAAGTACTTCGATCCGCCTGACCGTGAGATGACCCGCGCCTTCGATGCCGATCGTGGCCTCGGTTGTCAGCAGCGGCGGGGCGAAGCGTGAACGCGCAAAGCGCCCAAACCCGTTGAGGACCGACACTTCCAGCGAGCGGATCGCCATGCGTCTCGTCCCGCCGGCATCGGACGCGACGCGGACGAAGGGGACCTCGAATTCTTCCGCGAGCCGCATCACGATGCGAAAAATCGCCGGCAGCAGGTGGAGATGCTGATGTCCATTGAGATGATCGACGCGAATCCCGGCAGCGACGATCCTGTCGATCTGCGCGCGGAGCTCGCACTCGATCTCCCGCCCGTCGATCCGCCCGGCAGCGTAGAGGAGGAAGAAGCGCCGGAAGTCGCGATGGAAGCGTCCGCCGCGCGTGAGCGTCGGAATCGAGCTGGCGGGAAGGACCGGCTCTTCCTCGACGAGAGTCAGGTGCGCGCCGACCGAAAGCGTGAGGCATCCGCGAAGAAGGCCCACAGCGCGCTCGAAGTCGCGTCCGCAGGCGACGAGGCTGCACGCTGAGACGATTCCGCGGCGATGCGCCTCGAGAGCACCGTCGGTCATCCCGCGGTGAATACCGACGTCATCAGCGGTGACGATCAGCTTCTTCACGTACCCGCAGCCGTTTGACTCGTTCGCTCCTTCACGGCGAGTGATCCTTCGCGGGCAGGGCTCTTCCTGCGCGGATTCCTCATGTCCGAATGGAGGATTGCGAGCTCCTTGAAGATCTTCAGGATCACTGCCGGAGACGATAGGCTCGACCGTCCCCGCGATCGCGGAAAGTAATCGACTCCGATCTGCTGGACGACGAAGCCGAGATTCTTCGCCTTGACGATGATCTCGGCGTCGATCAGCGATCCTTCCGACCGGATCTCGACGGCATCGAGGACCTCCTTCTTCATCAGCTTGAAGGCGAAGTTGATGTCGCGGTACGGCCAGCCGAACAGAAGCCCGATGAGCCCGTTGTACACACGCGAATAGAGTGAGCGCTTGAATCCCTCCGTCGTTCGATCGAACCGGTAGCCTGCGATCACGTCCGCACGCGTGACGTTCATTGCCCGGATCGCGCGTCCAAGCTCGCGTGGATCGGACGGCAGATCGGCATCCATGTAGAGAACGAGATCCTTCGACGCGGCTGCGAATCCGCTTCGCAATGCACCGCCGAGCTTACGATTCTGTTCGTGCCGCAGGACCTGGATCCTACGGTTCTCCGAGGCCAGACGTTCGACGATCTCGGGTGAGCGATCGGTCGATGCATCGTCGACGACGATGATCTCGTAGTCGCTCGAATACTGCTCGAGCGCCTCGACCGCGAGCAGAAGCGCCGCCTCGATGTTCTCCTCCTCGTTGAACATCGGAAGCACCAGCGAGACAGTGGGAGCGTACGGCACGGTCATGAAGCCATCATAGGGACGGCGGAGGCTGGAGGCTAGAGGCTGGAGGCTAGAGGCTGGGGGCGAGAGGCGAGAGGCTGGATGCCAGAGATAGCAGATTGCAGATAGCAGAGGGCAGAGGGCGGAGGGCGGAGGGCGGAGGGCGGAGGGCGGAGGGCGGAGGGCAGATTACAGTACCGGGTTCAGTAACTCCAAAAGGGCTCCTCCTCTGCCCTCTGCGATCTGCCATCTGCCATCTGCCATGTGCTATCTCCAGCCCAGCCCCCAGCCTCCAGCCTTTAGCCTCTCGTCTCTCGCCTCTCGTCTCTCGCCTCTCGTCTCCAGCCCAGCCTCTAGCCTCCAGCCTCTAGCCTCCCTCCCCCACCGGCCTGCTGGCCGTGTAGATGATGTGCGCATGCGGATAGCCGCGATCGATCTCGCGGGCGCTGATGCTCTCGAATCCTGCGCGCCGAATGCGCGCCTCGAATTCCCGGCGGGTCTCGTAGTGGAATCCGCGGCCGAGAGTCAGATGAAAGAACGTGTCGGAGATCTTCTCCTGAAGCCGGTTCCAGAGCATCTTCGGCCGATTTTCGGGATCGAGATCCTTGAAGACGAACAGCCCCCCGGGGCGGACGCGGTCGAAGATGCTCTGAAACAGCTCATCCCGTTCGCTCAATGGAATCCGGTAGATCACATCGTAGAGCACGACGACATCGAACGTTCCGCGGATGCAGCTGTCGAATCCGGCGACGAAGCGGACGGCGGGATGGCGGTATGCCAGCACGCACTTCCGGACGTCCGGCTCGACGGCAATGACCTCTCGCGTGCCATCCTCGACGAGCAATCGCGCATACGTTCCATGGCCTGCTCCGATATCGAGCACGCGGCTGCCGGGAGGGATCACATCGAGCGTTCGCAGGAAGGGACAGGTCAGAAAGCGCCCGAGAATGTGCATTCGTGCACGGAGGGGATAGCCGGCGAAGGTGCGGTGGAGCAGGCGGAGCGCGGCGAAATATCCGATCGGCATCGCCGCGCGATTATAGAATGGCGCGCAAACGATGACTGAAGGCGCGGCGGTTGCGGACATCGACCGGCGAGGGCGTGCCCTGCTGCTGCTCTCGATCCTGCTCGTCTCGGCTCTCTACTGGTGGTTCCGCCCTCGCACGCTTTGGGAGTTCGATGAGCCGCTCTTTGTCTCGGCCGTGATGGCCTACGATCCGCTCGAGCATCATCCTCCCCCGCCCGGCTATCCCCTTCTCATCGGTCTCGCAAAGCTGCTGGCGCTGCTCCTCGATCCGTTCGACGCGCTCGTTGCGCTGAGCCTGATCTCCTCGATGATCGGATTCGCTGCGCTCGCAATCGCCTTCGGAAACATCACGTCCAGCCGAACGACGGGGATTGCGGGAGCGCTTCTGTTCTATCTCTCGCCGTCCATGCTCGTCCATGGAGCACTTCCCGTCTCCGACGCGACGGGCATCGCGTTCCTGGCGGTGGCGCTCGCCTTCGCCTCGCGCCTCGGGGCGGCCTCGCCGCCGCGAACGGCTCTGCTCTTCGGCCTCTTCGCGTCGGCGGCGGTCGGCTGCAGGCCACAGCTCTCGATCATCGTACTCCCCCTTCTCGCGGTGTCGCTCCTGCAGCCGATTTCCTGGCTCGATCGGTTGCGCATCGCCGGCTGCTTCACCCTGGTCTCGGCTGGATGGCTGATCCCGCTCCTGATCGAGACCGGCGGGATTTCCGGATTGATCCGTTTCGAGCTTGGTCAGGCCGCATACTTCGCAGCGCACGATGCCGACATCTCCAGGAGCGGCCGATCCATCGCCTCGATCGTGGTGCGATTCGTCGCTCACCCATGGGGTGACAAGTTTCTCTCACTTCCTCTGCTGGCGGCTGCGGCGTTGGGCGTCGTGGGCCTGGTGCGGACTCGCCTCCGAGGTGTGATTCCGATCGGGACTGCCGCGCTCGTGTACCTGCTTTTCGCCATTGCCATGATGGATCCGGCGGATGGCGTGCGTTATGCGCTCCCCTCGTCGCTCGCGCTCGCCCTCTTCGCCGCGCATGGTCTTGCGATGATCTCGGGCTCGACATCTCGCATCGATCGACGGCAACATCCGGCTGTCGTGCTCGCAGCTCTCTACGGAGTCGCCTCCTTCGCTTACACGGTTCCCCTCCTGTCGCAGAGATCGTCGGGACCGTCGCCTCCGGTCGCCGCAGCGCGTTACGCCGAGGACCATCTGCCTCCGCGAACGGTCATCCTCCATGAGCTTCCGCTCTGGCCTCACGCAACCCTGCTTCTGCGCCAATTCGAGAGCCGAAGGATCGAGGAGGGACTGAGAGAGTACGCCGATCGGGTGGACGTCCCCGTCTATCTGTACGCCGACGGAGGAAATCGTCTGCGCCGCGGCTGGACGTTTTCGTGGAAGGAGAGCGACGCCTACGGCAAACTGACGAGAGGTCATTATCGTGTCGTCTCGCTCATCGAGCTCCCGGCGAACGAACGGTTCACTCCACTGACTGGCGTCTACCCCGCCGAGCGAACGGTCGATGGTCTCGAATGGCGCTGGCTCGCCTCGGAAGCGACTCTCCGCCTTCCACCTCTCGACTCCGGACGCGTCGCGATTCGCCTGGCATTACCGTCTGATTTTTCGCTCGCGTCGAATCTCGTCGAGGTGTCGATCGAAGGGGAGCCTGCAGGCCGTTGGGAGGTACGCCGGGGCGAGGAGATCGATATCAGCATTCCCCTGGTCGAGACGGGCTCTGAGATCCATTTCCATTCGGAGCGGTCGTCGGTACCCGCCGAAACGAATCGGCTGAACCGCGATCCCCGCCAGCTCGCCGTCATGCTCGTCCGCGTGAGACTGGAGCTGTGACCAGGACGCATGCCCGTTGCCGGTTTCGCTGAAGGCGGCGGAAATGGCGTCCCCCCGACCATCTGGCGCCATCATGCTGAGCGCTTTTCCTCGGATCCTCTCGAGTCTGCCCCGTTCTTGCATTATATCCACCGTCGGCACGCAGCCGGCTCGGTTAATCAAAGGAGGACGTATGCGAATCCGAACACTGATGGCGATGGTGGGCCTGCTTTTCATGGTCGCGCCCGCTGTGGTCGTCGCCCAGGTCACGGCAAGCCCGGAGCAAATCGATTCTGCGGCAACGGCTCTCGCGGAGGCGGAGCGGGTCGGAGCTCCGATCTACGCGAAGGAACTCTACGACGAAGCCAACTGGCGATTGCGATTTGCGCGCGAGAACGAAACCAACCGGAACCGTTCATCGCGTCACGAAGCGAGACTGCGGGCAATCGAGGCTCGGTACGCGGCGGAGGCCGCTACTGCAAGAGCCGAGTGGGTCCGAGCGGTCAACGACGCGACGGCATTGCGCACCGAGATCCAGCGTCTCGGCGGAACCGTCCCGGCGCTGAACCTCGATACCGACGACATCGGAGCTCGGGGGACCACGCTGCAGGAGAAGGTCGATCTCGCCGAGATCGCGATCGCGCGGGCTCGTGCGGCCGGCGCCGACGCCTTTGCGGGCGCTGAGCTGCGCGAAGGAGATGGCCGCCTCGAAACGGCACGGAAGATCCTTCGTGCTCAAAGCCAGAACACCGCGGCAGAGCATCTGGCATTCATCACCGAGATGTCGGCACGCCGCGCCTACTACAGGGCGCGGATGCGTGACGTGGAGACCGTCATGCCCGGCCTTAAGCTCGAACGAACACGCCTTGCACAGATCGCCGGCGAAAGGGCGGCAGCCGACGAACGCTTGCGACGCTCGGCGGCGGAACGGGAAGCGGCGGACCTTCGGGCACGCCTGGAGGCGGAGTCGCGGCGACAGCTCGAGCTCGACCGTGCAGCGCGACTGGCCGCAGAGCAGCAGCTCGACATTCTGATGCGGCAGTACGAAGGAGCGCGAACGACGGCCGAGATCGAAGCGCTACGTCGTCAGGTCGAGCAGCAGCAGGCCGCATTGCGCGACATGCAGCAGCGAGAACTTCGAAGCGAAGAAGCTTTCGGGGACGAGATCGCGCGGCTGCGTCAGACACTCGAACGGGAGCGGGTCGAAGGGCGTCTCGGAGCGCAGGCTCTCGCCGAGCGCGAAGCCGACATGACGCGACAGCAGGCCGAGCTCGATCGCGTGCGGCGCGAGCGCGCCGGTGAGGAACAACGCCGGCTCGAACTGCAGCGCGCGCATGACGAAGCCATCCGCCGCGCTCAGCAGCGAATTCAGGAAACCGAGGCGGAGGTCGGACAGCTCAAACAGCAGGTCGTCGAGGAGCGGGCAAAGGCACAGCTCGCGACAGCGGAAGCCGAGCGGCTCAGACTCGAGCAGGAGCTCCAGAAGATCGCCCAGACTCGGACGGAATCGCGTGGCCTGGTCGTGACACTTCCCGGAATCTATTTCGCAACGGGACAGAGCACGCTCACGCCGGGAGCTCGCAATGTCCTGCAGAAGATTACCGAGCAACTTCGCGGGAACGATCGGGTCCGGGTGATGATCGAAGGGCACACCGACAGTGTCGGATCCGCGGAATCGAATCAGGCTCTCTCGTTGCGGCGCGCTGAAGCGGTTCGTGATGCGCTCGCAGGCTTCGGAATGCCATCCGCGGCGATCACCGTGTCGGGTCGAGGAGAGGATGTGCCGGTCGCCACCAACGCAACGGCCGCGGGACGGCAGCAGAATCGCCGTGTCGAGCTGATCATCACCGAAACGAATTGACGGCGAGGGGCGAAGGTCAGTTCGTGGAAGTCAGCGTCCCCGCGCTCGGTCGTCCTGGCCGAGCGCTGGGGTCAGGGTGTGCGTGAAGGGTTCTAGCTGTGCTCTATCTGAGGATTCCCTCTCAGAGTCGTGACCGAGAAGCCGGGCTCGGGCGCGGGCTCGGGCGCGGGCTCGGGCGCGGGCTCGTGGGTTCACCCTCAGGATGACGGGGGGGCACCCCTGGTGAGAAATGCGTCTCGCAGGACTCGTGTTCTCCCGGTGGCCGTCCGAACGGATTGCGCCGAGCCTGAATGGAAGAAGACGACCAGACCCTGCATCCCGCGATTCTTTCCCTGAAAACCGTCTGCCGCTGCAACAACATCAAGTACAAGACGATCGCGAAGGCGATCTGCGACGGAGCGCGCTCGATCGCCGAGGTCGCCGCGAAGACGACGGCTACGACGGGTCACTGCGGCGGCAGCTGCACACCGAACGTCGCGCAGATGATCGAAGAGTCGGAGTGAGACGCGATACAATCGCTTCGAAAGCGAGGACCGCATGACCCGACGCGTCGAGATGTATCTCAAGCCGAGTTGAACGAGCTGCCGCAAAGCGGTCGCTTACCTGGAAGGTAAGAAAGTCGATCTGGTCAAACACGATCTGGCGAAGGAACCGCCGAGTCGCGCTTTGCTCGAACAGCTCGTCGACGAGCGACGGCTGGAGGAGCTCCTCAACAAACGGAGTCCCGTCTACAAGGAGCTCGATCTCGGCAACAGGAAGCTGACCAAGGACGAGGCGATCGATCTCATGCTGCGCGAGCCGAATCTGATTCGTCGGCCCATCGTTCTCAAAGGAAGGAAAGCGGTATTCGGCTTCTCGCCGGAAGAGTACGAGAAGCTCGTCGACTGATGCCTGTCACCTTCCCGCTCGCCGCTCTGACCCTGATGCTCTGGATCATCTGGAGCGACTCGGTTCGCCCCCGCAAACCAGGACGCCTGATGTACTCGATCCGGGTCGTCCTCTATCTGGCGACGGCCGCCGCGCTGCTCTACAACAGCTATCTGATGCGCGCCAGGACGACGAACACGGTCACCGTGCTCATCGTCATCACGGTGCTCACCGGGATCGGAGGGGCGGCCTACTTCGCACGCCTGGCGCTCAACGCGTCACCACGGCGCCGGTGAGCCCGAACGCCTCATGGACAGCTCCCCCACCGTCGTCGCCGTCGTCATTCCGGCTCTCGACGAAGAAGACGCAATCGGCGATCTTCTCGCCGGAATCGATCGCTCGATCGTCTCGCAGATCATCGTCGGCGACAACGGAAGCCGCGATGCGACGCCCGTCATCGCGCGGGACGGCGGCGCCGAGGTGATTCATGTCGCCGAGACCGGATACGGTGCAGCCTGCGCTGCCGCGCTCACACGACTCGATCCCACGATCACGATCGTGGTCTTCATGGATGCCGACGGCTCCGACGACCCGGCCGAGATTCCGCTCCTCCTCGCGCCGATCGAGCGCGACGAGGCCGACTTCGTGATCGGCTCCCGCACCCTCGGAACGGTGGAACCGGGCGCGCTGACCCCACAGCAGCGATTCGGCAACTGGCTCGCCGTCCGCCTCATCGCGATCATCCATGGTCACCGCTACACCGATCTCGGCCCTTTCCGGGCGATCAGGCGAGAGCTCCTCGATCGCATCGCCATGCAGGACCGCCGCTTCGGATGGACCGTGGAGATGCAGATTCGCGCCCTGCAATTGCGTGCACGCGTGCTCGAGATCCCCGTCCGCTATCGACGCAGAGTGGGGCGATCGAAGATCAGCGGCACCCTCGGAGGTGTGATCAAGGCCGGCTGGTGGATCCTCTACACGATTTTCAAGTACGGCAGAGGCTAGAGGCTGGAGGCTAGAGGCTGGAGGCTCGAGGCTGGAGGGTGGAGGCGAGAGGCTGGAGATAGCAGATAGAAGATGGCAGATGGCAGGAAGAGGGAAGAGGGAAGAGGGAAGAGGGAAGAGGGAAGAGGAGGAGCCCTTACTGAACCTGGTTCTGCGCTCTGCAATCTGCCCTCTGCCATCTGCCCTCTGCCATCTGCCCTCTGCTGCCAGCCTCCAGCCTCTCGCCTCTCGCCTCCAGCCTCTCGCCTCTCGCCTCTCGCCTCTCGCCTCTCGCCTCTCGCCTCTCGCATCGACACCATCCCATTTCTCCCATCTGGTCAGAAAATTCATATCACCTCCTTCGTCGTTTCGATTCAACTTCGATTCGATGAATCTCCCCGCATTGCCAGTCACCCGGCGGCTGTGACTGGAGGCACGGGCCGATGTGGCGAGACAATTCGAGAGCCCTCCGTCGTGCTCATCACCAGCCTGCAGCAGCCTCTCTGAGCACGCCCATCACCGGAACCCCCTCGTCTCTGTTCCACTCGATGTACGACCCGTCATCATTGCCGCGAGGCGAACGATTGCTTTTGGCCGGACACGCGTTTCGAAGATCGCAGGACCGGCATCAGCCACCTTCGTGGAGATCGGACGTCGTTCGGCCTTCCACTTCGAAAAGCCGCCGTCGAGAAGCGCGACGCGATCTCCATGACCGAGGTAATCGAGCGTGAAGTAGAGACGCGCAACGTGGAGAGGATCGCGAGCATAGACGATCACACGCGCGCGATTTCCGATCCCAAGACGCTCGAAGAGTCGCTGGAGCTGGTCGACGCGCGGAACCTCGTTTGGAGTCCCATCGACCGTGGCGACCAGATCGCCCATGGGAACGAACCGCGCACCGGGAATGTGACCCGCGGCATATTCGTCGTGCGACGCCGCAACGTCCAGAACGACCAGGCTGCGGCTCCACCCGTGGAGGGCGAGCCAGTTCGTACTGACCAGCATGTTCGGCCGAAGCTCCTGCGCGCCGGCGTTTCCGGGGATCCATGAAACAGCGAGAAGTACAACGAGAGCTCGTAGCATTCGTCACCTCCGGGCTGCGGCTCGTTTCGTCGCAGTCGTTCCCATCGATGACACCACGCCAGACGACTCATTCGCGATGACACCACGCACCGCGAGTCTGTTCATGCCGCACAGGAGGGTGTGACGGGAGGCGGCCGGAGTCGTGAAGGCGAATGGCAGATAGCAGATAGCAGATAGCAGATAGCAGATAGCAGATGTAATCTACCGAGCCTCGAGCCTCCAGTCTCCAGCCTCCAGCCCCTCCCTTGCCACCCGCGCCGCTTTTCGCCATTCTTCACCAACCGATGAGCCGACCGACCACACGCATCGACGACCTCGTACCGGCAGAGTTCGCGATCCCGTGCGAGACTCTGACGTTCCGCTCGCTCCCGCTCGACTGCTTCCGTTTTCCCGACTCCATCGTCGATTCATCCCGGGCGCTCGTCTGCATCCCGGGATTTGCGGCGGGCGGACGCTCATTCGCCAGGCTTCGCCCTCTCAGCACACGCTTCGACGTTCGCATGATCAGCATCCCGTGCGAGACCACGTACCCGGGCGATACGATCGAGGCGCTGGCAGGAATCACCGCGGATTTGATCGCGACGCTCGATCGTCCAGTTCTTCTGGGAACGTCGTTCGGCGGCCTCGTCGCCATCCGCGTCGCAGCGATGCTGGGCGAGCGGATCTCCGGGCTGGTTCTCATCGCCGCGTTTCCGGGGGGAAGATTCCTTCCGACCGCCGGAGGGTTGACGGCGCTTCCTCTGGTCCAGTATCTGTCGCCGCTGCTGGCGCCGGTCACCACGCGCTTCGTCGGAGGGCGGCTCGACCGGAGCGCCCTTCGCGCCGTGATCGTCGAAGCGCGGAGCATTCCGGCCTCCGAGCGAAGCCGGCGACTCCAGACGATTTTCGCGACCGATTTCTCGCCTCTTCTTCCTTCGATCTCGGTGCCGGCGCTCGTCATCCACGGCACCAGAGACCGTCTCGTCCCCCGCTCTGCGGCGCGTGCCCTCGCCGGTGGTCTACCGAACGCCACGTATCGAGAGATGGTGAAGGCGGCGCACCTCCCTCATGTGACGCACGCCGGCGAGATCATTGGGATCCTCCGGCCATTCCTCGAGGAGGTGCTGACGCCCGGGGGAGCGACAGAGGTCACATCGGACGTGTGATCTGCGTCGTCGTAGTGCCGTACCCCCCACCCGCTTCCAAGAAACTCCCTGTGTTTATGCGGCTTTTTTACGCCATGCCTCTCCCTTTCTGGTCATGGCCGAGCGGAAGACTCTGAGGGAATAAGCATTCTTCCAACCGGGATCACGCGAGCGAACGCGTGTCGCCAACTCAGGGCCGCTGTCTTCCGGGACCAAGCTCAGGAACGGGCTTTTTCAGCACCAAAGCGAGAACGGTCTCGTCAGGGCCACGCCGCCGGGCATGGTACCCGGTTTCTTCCCTCAGGTTCAGCGCGCGCGCTGTGAAACGGCTCGGGATGACAGGCCCTTCACTCTTCACCCTTCACTCTTCACCCTTCACTCTTCATCAACCTCCCCCTCACACTCCGGTCACGCGAATGACTTCTTCGAACGTGGTGACTCCCTCGGCGAGCTTCCGAAGCGCCGATTGACGGAGGGTGCGCATTCCGCGCTTGATGGCCATGTCCTTGATCTTGAGGAAGTCTTCACCTCGATCGACGAGGTCGCGAATCGAATTGTCGATGGTCAGAATCTCGAAGATTCCGGTCCGGCCGTAGTACCCGGTGTTGCGGCAGCGAATGCATCCGGAGCCTTCCTTCACAATGATCCGTTTCCCCGAAGGCGCCTGCAGATTGAGCATACCCGCTTCGTCGGCCGTCAGCGGTCGATTGGTCCGGCAATCGACGCAGATTTTCCGGACGAGCCTCTGCGCCATCGTCCCCACGAGCGTCGACGAGATCAGGAACGGCTGAATCCCCAGATCGGTCAGGCGAGTGATCGAGGCGGACGCATCGTTCGTGTGCAGCGTGGAGAAGACGAGGTGCCCGGTGAGGGCCGCCTGGACGGCGTTCTGGGCCGTCTCGGTGTCGCGGATCTCGCCCACCATGATGATGTCGGGATCCTGCCGCAGAATGGTTCTCAGCGCGGAGGGGAACGTGATGCCGATTTTGGTCTGTACGGCAGTCTGGTTGAAGTCCTCGTAGACCATCTCGATGGGATCTTCGATGGTCGTGATGTTGATCTCCGGCGTGTAGAGGCTCTTGAGCGCCGAGTAGAGCGTGACAGTCTTTCCGGATCCCGTCGGCCCGGTCACGAGAATGATCCCGTGGGGACGGCGGATCCATTCGCGGAACGTCACCAGCTCGTCTTCGTAGAAGCCGAGTCCGGAGAGATCGCGGATCAGGACGTCGGGATCGAAGATCCGCATGACGACCTTCTCACCGAACGCCGTGGGAAGAGTGGAGACGCGGAGCTCGATCTCCTTTCCTTCGCGCTCGGTCTTGATGCGGCCGTCCTGCGGGCGGCGCTTCTCGGCGATGTCCATACGGCACATCGTCTTCAGACGCGAGGTGACCGCGAGATTGACCAGGCGCGGGACGCGCTGAATCTCGTGGAGCACGCCGTCGATCCGGAATCGGATCTGCGCCTGCTCCCGCTTCGGCTCGATGTGGATGTCCGATGCACGGGAGTCGTAGGCGTGCTGGAGCAGATAGTCGACTGCATTGACGATGTGCTGATCGCTCGTCTCGATGTCGGAGCCGGACTTGAGCTTCACGTACTGCTCGAGATTGCCGAGATCGAATCCCGCCTTCAGGTCGCGCTCGGCCTTGGTGACCGAAGCACGGAAGCCGTAGAACTCGTTGACCACCTGCATCACGTCGCTCTCGGCCGAGACGACGAGATCGAGCTCGTGGCCGGCGATCATCCGATACGACTCGATGGATGCGTAGTCGAACGGATTCACGACGGCGACCACCAGGTGCCCGTCGCGGATCTGCAGCGGGATCATCCGGTGCTTCCTGGCGAACGGACGCGAGATCTTCGTCTCGATCAGCTCGATGTTCAGTTTCAGCGGATCGATCTTGAAGAAGGGGAGCTTCGCCTCTTCGGCCACCAGGCGCGCCATCAGGAACTGATCGATCCGCGTCCCCTGCCCCGACGCATCGGTCAGATTCATCGAGGCCACCACCTCGAACGCGCTCGTCGACTCCTCGGCACGGCTCCGCGATCTCGACTGCACCTTCGTCTGCCGGTCGATCGCGTCCAGCTCCGTCTTCTGCTTCTGATCGACGAACCCTGCCTGAAAAAGAAGATCAGCGAGATAGGCGACGGTGATCTCGCGCGATTTGTTACTGGCGACTTCGGGTGTCGACGTCATCGTGACGATTCTATCAGGGGAGGAGTCTTTCGAGGCTCTACTTCACGATGGCGTCGATCGTCTGCTGCGAGACGGCATGGTACGTCGGGCGCGCCTTCGCGTAGACACGCCGCGCGAACTCCATCCCCTTCTCGCTCTTTGCCAGCTCGAGGTAGAGCGGTCTGAGAAACTTCCGCCGTCCCATTCGCGTGAGGAAGCTCTCGAGAGCGGGGTACGCGGGTGCATATTCATTGGCAATTCCGAGGAGGAGCCATTCGCTGAGAATCTCGGAATTGCCGCTGTCGGTGAGGCGGAATCTCCGATCGAGCTCTGCCATCCGATCCGCTCCGATGCCTCGAGGAAGATTGCGGATGAAGTGCAGCCACTCGTGCGTCGTCCAGTTCTCCGTCTCGAGCGCTTCGGCCCGGGCGCCGGCAACGACGGCTGCGACCTGGCGATCGACTGCAGCGAATCTGGCCGACTGGACTTGCGGTACATTCGCTGGGAGTCCCGGGCCGTACACCCACTCGTCGATCCGCAGCTCACTCCATACGCTCGTGTCGCCGCCGAACAGATTCTGCTTCATGTGAGCGAGAAAGCTCTCGGTATCCATCGATCTGAAAGCGAACGTGTCGAAGTAGCGCCGAAGGAACGGATCGAATCGATCGCGACCCATTCGCTCTTCGATCATCCGAAGCAGCGAATAGCCTTTCTCGTAGGCCACCTCGGTGACCCCGTCGTCGGGATCACGACCGAGAAGATTGAGGTGGAGAGCGGTGTCGGGGTTGTGGGGACCGAGGCGCGCGACCTCGTCGCGCAGATCCTGAAGACCGAGGGCCGCGAGCATCTCCGTATACTCCCGGCCGAAGACGCTCTCCATGATGCGTCGCTCGAAGTAGACGGTGAACCCTTCGTTGAGCCAGAAATCCGACCATGTGGCGTTGGTGACCAGATTGCCAGACCATGAATGCGCGAGCTCGTGTGCCACGAGCGCCACGAGCGATCTGTCGCCCGCGAGGATCGTCGGCGTCGCGAACGTCAGGCGCGGATTCTCCATCCCCCCGAACGGAAAACTCGGCGGAAGGACGAGGACGTCGTACCGCCCCCAGCGGTATGGCCCGTAGAGCGACGCCGCGGCGTCGATCATTCGCGGCGTGTCGGCGAGCTCCCAGGCTGCCCTTTCGATCACTTCGGGCTCCGCGTACACCCCGCTCGTCGGACCGAGCGGGCGAAACTCCAGATCGCCGACCGCGAGAGCGAACAGATACGACGGAACCGGTTGCGGCATCCGGAAGTGATAGATCCCTGTCGCATTCTTCTCCGTCGGATTCTCCGCGCTCATGATCGCGAGAAGGTCGCTCGGAGCCCGGATGGTCGCCGAGTACGTCGTCCTCACAGCCGGCGTGTCCTGCAGCGGAATCCATGTCCGGGCGAGGATCGCCTGCGATTGCGTGAAGAGAAACGGCCGTTTCTTTCCGGCGGTCTGCTCGGGCGAGAGCCATTGCACCGCGGCGGCCTCGGGGCTCGTTGCGTAGTCGATGTTGACTCGCGTGGTCGCCGGCTCGATGGTGATGGCGAGCATGTGACCGAGATGCGTCGGATCGCCGAGAAAGAAGCTCGTCGCTTTCTCTTCCTCGCCGAGGGTGATGCGGCTGATGGTGAGATCGCGCGTATCGAGATACAGAAGACGGGACGGGAGCCTGTTCTCGATCTGGAGGACCGCGCGGCCTCGCAGCTCCTTCCGATCGAAATCGACCGTCAGATCGAGGTCGATGTTCCGGACCACAGCCTCTTCCGGACGCGCGAACGAATGAACGTCGAGACGAAGGGGAGCGGCGGCTGTGGCCTGCTGCGCGGGCACCGTCGCTGGTGGAGCCTGCTGGTGCGCACAGGCGGACGCCATGACGAGGAGTGCGAGGGCGGGTGCTGCGATGGGCGAGGATCGTTGCATTCTCTGAAACCTCCTGATGCTGTGCTACGATTCTTTCACGAACTCCTTCGGCGTAGCCATGCAGAATCCATTCTCAGAGCTCGGCAGCTTCGCGGTGGCCCTCCCGATCGGCCTCGTGCTGCTCCTTCTGGCCATTCTGATCATCTCATTCCGCTCTCGCGCGTTCGTCTTCTGCCAGTATCTGCAGACGATGACCGGAATCAGCCTGAAACCTTCGGAGGTCCGCCGGGTGTTTCGCGAAAGGGGACGCGAAGGGGTGCGCGAGCTCTTCCTCGATCTGATCATCCGGGAAGACCTCAAGCAGGGACCGCTCCAGATTCCAACGGCTCCGGGAACGAAAAGGATTCAGGACGGCGCGTAGACTTGTATTCGGGCGATGCTCAACTCCTCGCTCGCGGAGTTGACGCGCCCGACATACTCCTCGATGCAGCTACACCTCGAGCTCGAGAGTCGAGCCTGCAGGAACTTCGTACGGCGGACTGCCGCGGACGAAAATTCTCGCCGCTCCCGAGCCGCACAGCTCCACCCGCGGTCCGTCGACGCGAAGCCATGTCCCCTCGCGAAGGCCCGCCACCGGCGCCGCGTTCATCTCGTGGAACTCGCGGATCCGCGTCTCTCTCGTCTCTCCCATGTGCGTCGAGGCAGGATCGGGATCGAGATAATGGCCGTTGATCTGGAACGAGATCAGGCCGAGTGCGTCGAAGCTTTGCGGCTGGACGATCGGCATGTCGTTGGTCGTCCTCAGAGTCGGCGCCGCGATCACGGATCCGGCGCTGCTCCCCATGTACGGCATGCCGCTGGTGACGCGGTGTCGGATCGCATCCACCAGATTCAACCGCTGCAGAGCGTCGAGCAGCCGGAAGGTGTTCCCTCCTCCGATAAACATCCCCTCCGCCTCGGCGACCGCCGCCGCGGGATCGGGCGCCGAATGGATGGAGTCGAGCGCCAGTCCGAGCTCCTCGAACGTCTCACGCGCTTTTTTTGCATAGGCGTCGCGATCGTCGAGCGCATACGGAACGAAGAGCACGCGGCCGACAGTCGCAAAGAACCGGCGGATATCGTCCGCGGCGTGCTCGAGATAGCGACGGCCGTAGACGGTGGAATTGCTGAGAAGCAGAAGTCTTCGGGTCATCCGCGGCATTCTACAGCGGCAGGGGCACGGGCGCCCCGGCGACGCTTGCCAGGGCAAACAGTGTTACCATTTCCGCCGATCCGCAACCGAGAATGGAGAGGGATGATGGGCCAGGGTCGGATTACACGTGCTTCTTCCGCGCAGGCGGAGGATCTCAATCCCTATCACATCGCGCAGCAGCAGTTCGACAATGCCATTCGTTACCTTCCCGGGATCGACGAGGGTCTGCGGGAATTCCTGAGGCGGACCAACCGCCTGCTCGAGTTCGCCTTCCCCGTCGAGATGGACGACGGAAAGGTCCGCACCTTCGTCGGCTTTCGCGCTCTGCACAGCCGTGTGCGAGGCCCTGGGAAGGGAGGGATCCGCTTTCATCCCGATGTCAGCCGCGATGAGGTTCGCGCCCTCGCCTTCTGGATGACCTGGAAGTGCGCCGTCGCCGACGTCCCGTTCGGCGGAGCCAAGGGTGGCGTGGTTTGCGAACCGAAGGAGTTGAGCGAACGGGAGCTCAGAAGGA
Organism: Thermoanaerobaculia bacterium; assembly: GCA_035546335.1. Taxonomy (GTDB): domain Bacteria; phylum Acidobacteriota; class Thermoanaerobaculia; order Gp7-AA8; family Gp7-AA8; genus DATKDP01. The sequence goes on from DATKDP010000113.1 coordinate 37,571, forward strand.
TCACGCGACGTTACATCGCCGAGCTCGGCGACAACATCGGTCCGTACACCGACATCCCCGCTCCCGACGTCAACACGAGCTCGAAGACGATGGCGTGGATCTACGACACGTACGAGATGATGCACGCCGGCAAGAACAACCTTCCCGTCGTCACCGGAAAGCCGGTCGAGCTCGGGGGCTCTCTCGGCCGGCGCGAGGCGACCGCGCGCGGCGCTCTCTTCTCCACGCAGCGAGCTCTGAACCGGGGGGTCGTTCCGGGCCTCGGCAGCGTCGCGGGGACGGAGATCGTGATTCAGGGATTCGGCAACGCAGGCGCGATTGCCGCCGAGCTGTTTCAGGAGGCGGGAGGTCGCGTCATCGCCGTCAGCGATACGTCGGGGGCAGTCTATGCCCGCGAAGGAATCGACGCGCCGTCAATCGCACGCTACAAGGAACGGACGGGCTCGGTGAAGGGATTCGAAGGGACGGCCACCATCGGGGACGACGAGCTGCTGGAGCTCGACTGCGACATTCTGATTCCGGCAGCGCTCGAGAACCAGATCCGCTCCGACAATGCCGGGGCCATTCGAGCGAAGCTGGTCGTCGAGGCTGCCAACGGCCCGACCACTCCCGCTGCCGATGCAATCCTCTTCGGCCGCGGCATTCCTGTGATCCCCGACATTCTCGCCAACTCCGGCGGGGTCACGGTCAGCTACTTCGAATGGGTTCAGAACATCGAGAATGAGCAGTGGAACCTCGAAGACGTCAATCGAAAACTTCTGAAGAAGATGGACGCGGCGACCGATGCCGTGATCCAAACGCAGCAGTCGATCAATGAATCTGTCGCCAGCGGAAGCGGCGGCGAATCGACCAGCGAGCCGCTGAACCTCGTGGATCTCCGTACGGCAGCATACGTTCTTGCGCTCGGCCGCGTAGTGCGCATCGCAGGCGAGCGCGGCATCTGGCCGTGAGGAAGAGTGACGGGTGCATGTGAATGGCAAGTATCCTCACGCGAAGACGCGAAGGTGATGATTCCGTCGCGTCCTTCGTCTCCCCACGTAGGACGTTTTCGCCTGCGGCGTCTTCGCGTACGCACATCACCCCCTTCCCGCTTCACTCTTCCCCCTTCTCTCTTCACTCTTCTTCTCCTTCTGCTCGGCGGTTGTGCTTCGTGGGAAGAAGTCTCGCCCGGAGTCGCCTATCGGCAATTCGATCTGCCGTCAGGACCGGTTCACGTCGCACGACTCGATCTGCGAGTCGCTGACTCGACGCTCATGGCGTCGAACGAATCAGATCGCGGGCTCACCGTCAGCGAATTCGCTGAGCGCCACAGCGCGATCATCGCGGTGAATGCCGACTACTTCGACGAGAGTCTCCAGCCGGTCGGCCTGGCCATCGGATCCTGCGGGAGATGGGCCGAGCCGGCAACCGTGCGCCGCCAACCGATCCTCGCGATCGGAGAGCGCAGAGCCGAGATCATCGCGCCCATTCAGGCCGGCGATCCGGTTGGACACTGGACTCGCGGTGCAGTCTCCGGATGGCCGCAGCTGGTTCGCGACTGCCGGGCCCTTTCTTCGGAAGAGCTGCCCGGCAGCGATCACTTCACGCGTGCCGTCCACCCGCGGACCGCGGTCGCGATATCCGAGGATGGGGCGCGTCTCTTTCTGGTCGTTGCGGACGGCCGGAGCACTACGGCGAGGGGAATGACGCTGCCCGAGCTGGGCACGTTTATTCGCGAGCGGCTGAAGGCATGCGAAGCGTTGAATCTGGATGGTGGTGGATCGACGGAAATGGTGATCCGCGGCAGAATCGTCAACCAGCCGAGCGACGGTTCTGAGCGGAAGGTCGGGAACCACCTCGCCATCGTTCCCGCCGGCTACGAACCGCCTTGTGAGTGAAGAGGGACGACTCCGCAGGCACATCTGGAAATGGGGAGAGCCGCGCGATCTGGAAGAGTATGGAATCCTCCGGGAAGAATACCGGGGGATGGAGCGCGCTGCCGCCGACTGATGGTACGATTGATCATTCGACGAGAGCCGAGTCATGCCGCTCATCGCAACAGAGCACGATCCTTTGTCGCGCAAGCGCGTCATTCCCGTCTACCTTCAGCACGGTACGATCGGCCTCGTTCTCGTCACCTTCTTCACCATCAGGCGCCTGGATGACACGCGCGAGATCGTCACGGCGCTCGGACCCTCCGGGCCGATTCTCATCGCTCTTTTCTTCCTCTTTTCCTCCGTTCTCGCGCTGCTGAAGTTTCCTCTCACCAAGCAGATCTTCGTCTCGCTGGTCATCACCGCATACATCTCGATGGTCCCGCTTCTCGGTCTGGTTCTCTCGTCGTGGATCGCCGTCTCCGCAGCCATCACCACGCGACTGATCGGAATGATGCGCATCGGGCCTTCGAAGGTCGACATGCGCGATCCTCCCCTCGAATGGGCGCGTACCTTCGCCCTTTTCGGAACGTATGGAATTCCGGTGATTCTGGCCACGCTCGCCTACGAGGCGATCGGCGGAACGATTCCATTGCTGGAGCCGACGCTGGCGGCGGCCGGCCGCATCGCGCTCTCCGGCATCGTCCTGATCCTTAGCAACAATCTTGTCGTTTCCCGCGTCGAGCAGGCGTACGGTTATTCGCCGGCGATGAGTCTCAAGCTGGCGATCATCGACTCCTCGATCTATTTCGTCACGCTTCCCTATTCGATTCTGACGACGCTCACCTACGGACCCATCGGCTGGGGCGGAGTCCTCGCAGCCGCGTTCACCGGCATCGTCGCCAATGCCGTCGGCCGGCGTCTCGCCGACATGCGGGGCGATCGCGAGCAGCTGATTCAGCGTCTCGCCTCTCTGACGAACATCGGAAAGACGATCACACTCAACTGCACGACGGATGAGCTGTTGATGGCGATCTACACCGAGTGCCGCAAGGTGATCGACGTGTCGATCTTCAGTATCGCGCTGCTGGACAATGCGACGCGAGAGCTGAGCTTCGAGCTGAACGTTAAAGAGGGAACACTGCTGCCGAAAGGACGCCTCCCCATCGGCGAAGGTCTCAACTCCTGGGTGGTGCAGGAAGGAGAGCCGCTGATGCTCGGCAGCGCTCGCGAAGAGGAACGACTCGGACTGACCTCATTTGACGACGGCATGCAGACCGAATCATGGCTCGGCGTTCCGATGGCGGCGCGCGATCATCTGATCGGCGTCATCTCCATCCAGAGCTTCGAGAAAAATGCATTCAGCCAGGACGATGTCGTTCTCCTGACGGCCATCGCAAATCAGGCTGCCGTGGCCATCGAGAACTCCTATCTCTATCGGGACCTCGAGGGAATGAACGCCGCACTCGAACAGCGAGTGAGCGAGAGAACCAACGAGCTGCGGGAGGCCAACGTCCGGCTCATCGCCGCAGACAGATCGAAGAACCAGTTTCTTGCGAGCATGTCACACGAGCTGCGAACGCCCCTCAACGCGATCATCGGCTTCTCGGCCATTCTCCTCGAATCGACCCGTTCCACTCTCCCTCCCCGCTTCTATCGCTTCATGGAGAACATCCGCACGGCCGGAGGCCACTTGCTCGAGCTCATCAACGACATTCTCGATCTCGCGAAAATCGAGTCGGGCAAGCTCGAGCTCCATGCGGACACTTTCGATGTCCGCGACACGATCGCGACCGTCGAGCGGGTCATGAAGGGGATCGCCGCGGAAACGAACACGACGATCGTCACCCGCATCGATCCTGCGATCACCGACGTGCATCTCGATGAGGGACGCCTCAAACAAATCCTTCTGAATCTGCTGTCGAATGCCGTGAAATTCTCGCGGGAAGGAGCCTTCGTCCAACTGACCGTCACCAACGTTCCCGCCGAGGACTCTTCCCTCGGCTGCCATACCGTCCGATTCCAGGTCGCCGACGAGGGAATCGGCATCGCACCCGAAGATCTCTCGAACATTTTCGACGAGTTCTACCAGGTGAATCGAGGACATCGGCCAAAGGGCGGAACGGGCCTCGGGCTGTCGCTGACCAGGAGCTTCGTCGAGCTGCATCAGGGCACGATCTCCGTCGAGTCGCAGCCCGGAAGCGGTTCGGTCTTCACGGTCGACCTTCCGCACGATTATCGTCAGGCGGCGCGCATCCACCTGCAGCCGGAGACGCCCGTCGACATCGCCAGTCGTCGCAGCCACCCGCGCATCACGGCGTGAAGCGCCACATGCAGGGGAGAGCGGGCGTCCCGCGCCCGCCTCTGTTCCATCCGCGATGATGCAACCGACCATCACGCGGTTACCGTCCGCGACGAGCGTCCCGATCGCTCATACCGTCGCCCGTCACCCGGCCGAAGATCGGAATCTTCGGCCACATGGAGCCTCGTCAGCGACTGATTCTCGCCCGCTCTGATTCCAGATGCCCGGTTACTTTCGCCGAGAACGCTTTTGCATCGACCAGCGGCCGTGCATTGCAGTGCAGACAGTTCGGGCGCAGCGCGCCGGTCAGCAGTTCCTCGCGCAGTTCCCGGAAGGGCTCGCCGTCGACGATGTCCTCGAGCGATTCGACCGCGAGGCTGCCGAGTGTCTCTTCGAAGAAACAGCAGGGGCGCACGTCTCCCGTCGCCTGAACGAAAGCGATCCGCCACGGATCGAGGCAGTCTCGCGTCATTCCCTCTCCCGGCTCGTCGTAGTGAACGGTCTTGGCCATCGCCCCTCCGCTGCGTGCATCGGCGAATACCTCCTCGGCGTCGTCATCGACGAGAAGGGCGGAGATGGGTGGATCGACGAAGACCGTTCCGTTTCGCTCGGCAATCTGTTCGAGTGCCGCGCGGAGCTCCCTCCCTGCTGAGGCGAGGGCATCGGGAGGCAACGTCGAAACATGCCGCGCGACCATCGCTCCCGGAATCGGGTCGTATTCGACCAGGTCGCCAAAACGAAACACCCGCACGCCGCGCTCGAGCATCGCGGTGACCAGCTCGCGGAGACGAGGGGCCGACTGATCGCTCACCACGCAGCTCAATGCCAGCTCGGGAGTGCGCCGGCGCTCCTTTGCGAATCCGGCGATCGCCTCGATGTTCTCCAGAATGGTTTGAAGTCGAGCTCCCCGCCTCAGAGCCGCGAGCAGCTCCGCATCAGCCGTATCGAGACTCACGAGAATCGACTCGAATCGTGAGAGCGCGGCGATCTCCGGAGGTGTGAGCCGCTTGGCGAGATTCGTCGTGATGTGAAGCCGGAATCCCGCGTCGGCGAGCCGGTCCGAGAGCGCCTCCCATCCTTTCACGATGGAGCTTTCGCCATGGCCGTTCATCACGATGATCTGCACTCCCCGCGCGTGCATTTCCTCGATGAAGGGGTCGAGTCGCTCGAGAGGAAGATCGTCCGCCCGATACGTGGGCTGGCTGACCGGGCAGTAGACGCAGCGCAGATTGCACCGCGTCGTCAGCTCGAGATAGACCATCACGGTCGTCGGCGCCTGGAGGGGATCGAGCCTCCGCAGCGGTCCATCGACCGGCGCCGCAGCCAGCCTCCCCTCTGCTGCGCCGAATTCGATCCAATGCTCGAATGCCGTGCTGAAGAGCCCCTGGCGGACCGCTGCTGCGACATCGGCGTAGCTGTCGAGGTAGAAGCGCTCATCGAATCGGCTCCCGCTGAGGGCCTCTCGAAGCTTCCAGTAGCCATGCCGCAGAGGGCGGCGGGGAACTGTTCGAACCGAAATCATCGCGCCAGGCATAGGGATCGCCCCATCGTAACCAGTTCCGGCTGGATCGACTTCCCGAATGTCAGGATCGTGTGAGGACCATTGCACCCCTGGCAACGACGGCCTTTTCGTCAGGCTCGTCCATCTCCATGGTCGCACCCGGAAGCTCGAAGACGATTCGAGCGGTTCCGCGATGATCATCACCGTTCGCAAGGTTGGATACCGTATGGCGATGCCCCCGGATAGCCGGACGTCTTGACCCCCCGGCGGTGCGTTGTTAGCATTCGTGCGACCTCCCCGCCGCATGATCACCTACCTCAAAGTCAGGAATCTCGCCATCGTCGAGGAGTTCGCGATCGAGCCCGGGCCGGGACTCAACGTCCTCACAGGCGAGACCGGCGCCGGGAAATCACTGCTCATCGACTCGCTCGAGTTTCTCAGCGGCGCGCGCGGATCGTCGGACAGCATCCGCAGCGGAGCCGACAGGATGTCCGCCGAGGCGATTGTCCAGACGACCGCCGAGGCGAAGAGCCGATTCGACGATCTGGGAATCGACTGTGAAGCAGACGGCGGATCGATGGAGCTGATCATCCGCCGCGAGATCGCATCGAACGGCCGGGGAAGGGTGAGCGTCAACGGATCGCTTCTCGGAACGCGCGATCTCGCTTCGGCCATGGAGAGCCTCATCGAGATCCACGGCCAGAACGAATCGCACCAGCGGATCGCTGGAAAATCGTTCCGCGAGATTCTCGACGAATTCGCCGGAAACGAGGAGATTCTCCAGCGCGTTCGCAATGCCTGGCGGCTCTGGCGCAACGTCGCCGTCGAGCTCGAGGATCTGCGAAAGGCACAACACGAGCTCTCCCTCCGGCTCGACCTGCTCCGGTATCAGATTCAGGAAATTTCCGAGGCGAAGCCGCTGCCGGACGAAGAGGAAGCGCTCCGGGCGGAGAAGGCGATTCTCGCCAACGCCCGCGAGATGATCGAAGCCACCGCCGGTGCGTTCGCTCTGGTCGAGGACGACGAGGCGTCGGCCCTCAGCTCGGTCGCGCGGGCGCAACACCTCCTGCAGCCCCTCGCGGGCAAGATCGCCGAGATCCGTCAGCTGCATCAGGAGCTCGAGGACATTCGCTTCCGGCTGCAGGAACAGGGACGCGTCCTCGCTCATCTCGCCGACTCCGTACGAATCGACCCGGGACGTCTCGAAGAGATCGAGGACCGGCTCGTCGTTCTCGAGCGGATGAAAAAAAAGTACGGCGGCACGATCGAGGCGGTCCTCGCTCATCTCGCCAGGATCCGCGAGGAATACGATCAGCTCTCCGACTACGAAACCAGCGTGGAGAAGCTCGAGCGCGACGAGAGTCTGCAATATCAGGCATATCACGAAGCGGCCGTCGAGCTCTCCCGCCGCCGTGTCGAGGCCGCACCGCGACTGCAACAGGCGATCGAGGACGATTTGCAGGATCTCGCGATGGAGAACACCACGGTTCGCGTTTTCGTGGCGACGGCCTCGACCGATGGAGCCCGGCCAACGGCCACCGGACGAGCCGGGCCCGACGGACTCGATCAGGTGGAGATCCTGATCGCTCCCAATCGCGGAGAGGAGCCGAAGCCGTTGCAGCGAATCGCATCCGGCGGAGAGCTGTCGCGAATTCAGCTCGCTGTCGCGTCGGCGCTCTTCCGCCACTCCGAAAAGTCTCCCGGCGCGACGCTCGTCTTCGACGAGATCGACGCGGGAATCGGCGGCCGCGTCGCTGAAGCAGTCGGAAAGAAGCTGCGCCAGCTCGCACGCACCAATCAGGTGATCTGCGTCACCCATCTTCCCCAGATCGCCAGCCTCGGGGCGACGCACTTTCGCGTCTGGAAGGAAGAGCACGACGGGCGCACTCGGGCGCGGATCGAGCGCCTCGACGAGCGGGAGCGCCGCATCGAGGAGCTAGCGCGAATGCTCGGAGGCGAAGTCGTGACCCCCTCCGCACGCGCCCATGCGACGGAATTGCTCGGCCGTGCGGACGAGCAGCCGGCGAGGAAGCGGACCGGGCGAAGCACTGTTTCGACTCGGTGATGATGACCCGCGGCAACAGACATTCGCGCCACGAGCTCTTCGCGCCGATCGGTGCCGAGGGGCAGGCGAAGCTCGCCTCCAGCAGGATTGCCGTCGTGGGCTGTGGAGCGCTCGGCAGCAATGCGGCTGGGATGCTGGGACGCGCCGGAGTCGGAACTGCGGGGGCCGGACTGCTGCGTCTGATCGATCGCGATTACGTCGAGGAGTCGAATCTTCAGCGTCAGGCGCTCTTCGACAGCGAGGACGCGCGGCACGCCACGCCGAAGGCGCTCGCCGCCGCGCGACATCTCGAGCGAATCGACGCCCGCATCCGCACCGAAGCGATCGTACGGGAGTTGAACGCGTCGAGTGCTCTGGCACTGCTGGAAGGAGTCGATCTGATCATCGACGGCACCGACAACTTTCGCACGCGATTCGTCATCAACGATGCCGCTGTGGCCCTCGAGCGGCCATGGATCTATGGAGCAGCGGTCGGGAGCCGGGGGGCTGTCGCGACCATCCTTCCCGGCACGACGCCATGTCTCCGCTGCCTTCTCGAGGAAGTGCCCGCTTTCGGCGCGGCCGAAAGCTGCGACACTGCCGGGATCATCACTCCCCTGCCGGCTCTCGTCGCGTCTCTGCAGGTGGCTGCAGCGATGAAACTGATCGTCTCGGGGGAAATCGAGCGCGGTGTGAGCACGTTCGACTGCTGGTCGGGTACCCGGTCGTTTCGCAACTCGCTCGCGGATGTCTCGAGGAACGGCTCGTGTCGGTCCTGCGGAACCAGGGAGCTTCCCGCTCTCGAGGAGGACTCCGAGCAGGTCGTCACGCTCTGCGGACGCAACTCCGTCCAGCTCTTCTCCTCGCTGAAGGGGGATCTCGATTCCGTCGAGCGACGGTTCATCGCGATGGGTCGCGTGCATCGCAGCCCTCAGTCGGTCACAGCGGAAATCGAGGAAGGCTGCCTGACGCTCTTCGAGGACGGCCGCGTGATCGTCGAAGGGACGACCGATCCCCTCGAGGCAAAGTCGATCGTCGCACGCTATCTCGGCGGATGAGCCATGACGTGCCACTGGAAGGCGTCACCGCCCGAAGGACCGAGCGAGACCGAGCTGGCCGAGATCGCGGCAGTGCTCACGGCGGGCGGTGTCGTGATTCTCCCCACCGACACCATCTACGGCCTGCATGCGATGGCATCCAGCGCTCCAGCCATCGCGCGAATCGCCGGGCTCAAAGGACGCGACAGCGACAAGCCGCTGATCGTTCTCGCAGCATCAGTCGAACAGTTGCGCACGCTCGGCGCCGAACCTTCGAACGATGTCGATGAGCTGCTCGAATCCATCTGGCCCGCTCCTCTGACGGCGATCCTTCCTCTGCATTCGCCGATCGCTGCAAGCGGCGGCCGGACAACCCTCGGCGCCCGCATTCCTGACGTTGCCTGGTTGCGCCGCCTCATCGACACGACGGGACCGCTGGTTTCGACGAGCGTCAATCCGAGCGGCAACCCGCCGCTCGAGAGCACCGCGAATCTGGAGGAGGCAACGGCAAAATTGGTCGATGGAGTTCTTCATTATGGGCAACTTTCCGGAGAACCATCCACAATTGTCGACTTCACCGGAGAGAATCCTGTCGTGCTGCGTGAGGGTGCATTCGGCTTTACACAGAAGCTGCGGAAAATGCTGTGGAAAACGTTGTGAAAAACGTCAAAACCGGCCTCCTGTCGGACGCTTCACCAAAATGCACACGATTTTGGGCGAAACATACAACCTGTTCATAATCAGTTGTTTAGCACGAAAACTGCACAAGGTCTTTGGCGTCCTGAACGGCTGAGAGCGCAAAATGGGGGAGTTCGCGCGCGATTCCATGGATCGACCGGTCGAAATCCTGCCAAGGAGCTCTGCACCCGCGCTCTGCGCGGACGGCGCTGATGCTCGAATCTCAGAGCCAATAGTGCAGCGCGAGGGTTGCCAGTCCGAGGAATGAAAAGAACCCGGCGACGTCGGTGAAGGTCGTCACGAAGATCGACGACGACACGGCCGGATCGAATCCCAGCTCGTCGAGCGCGAGGGGGACCATGCCTCCCGCAACGCCGGCGATCACCATGTTGATGATCATCGCGCCGCAGAGAATCAGAGCCAGACGCCAGTCGCCGGTCCAGAGGCCGACGATTCCTCCGGTCAGGATTCCCATGCCGACGCCGTTGGAGAGTCCGACGATGAGCTCCTTGATGACCGGCCAGAGTCCGCTGCGCCATTCGACCTCTCCGAACGCGAGTCCGCGGACGAAGACGGTGAGTGTCTGAGTTCCGGCGTTTCCTCCCATGCCCGCGACGATCGGCATGAATGCGGCGAGGACGGCCCAGCGCTCGATCGTGTCCTCGAAGAGTCGCACCACACTCGCTGCGAGAAAGGCGGTGACGAGGTTGACCATCAACCAGGGAAACCGCATGCGGAACGACGTGAGTGCCGGGCTGGAGACGCGCTCGCCGACGGCGACTCCGGCGAGATGGAGCAGATCTTCCTCCGCCTCCTCCTGAATGACGTCGATGACGTCGTCCACGGTGACGACGCCGACCAGCCGGTTCTGGAGATCGACGACGGGCGCTGAAAGGAGATCGTACTTCGCGACGATCCGCGCAACCTCTTCCTGCGTGGCATCGACGTTCGTGCGAATGACGTTCGTGGCCATGATCGAGCCGAGCTTCGCATCGGGATTTGCGAGAATGAGATTCCGAAGCGAGAGGACGCCGACGAGCTGATTCGAGGAATCGACCGTGTAGACGTAGAAAAAGGAGTCTTTCCGCGGATACTTCCGGATCGCTTCGATCGCGCTGGCGACCGTGAGATCCTCATCGAGCGCGAGGAACTCGGTGTTCATGAGCGATCCGGCGGTCTCCTCGTCGCCGACCAGAAGGGACTCGAGCTTCGCACCACGTGATGGATCGAGACGGTCGAGAATGGCCTGCCGGCGCTCCTCGTCGAGAGCGTCGAGAAGGTCGGCGGCATCGTCGGTGGCCGAGGAACTGCAGACGGCCGCGAGCGTCGCGTCGTCGAGGTCGGCGATGATCTCGAGCATCTCGTTGGTCCCGAGGTCGAGAAGAACCCGCGCCGCCTTTCCCGCTTCGATCAGAAGACCGAGTATTTTCAGGCGGTCCTGCTCGACCAGCAGCAGCAACACGGGAGCGAAATCGGCGGGGAGGGTCTTGTCGATGATTCTGCGAAGCTGCGCCATCGCGTTGTGACGCAGCAGCTTCGTCACGACCTGCTGGTAGGAACGAGCCGATGTCGAAGCGAAGATCTTTGCCGGTCGTTTCATCTCGTTTCTTCGCGCACAGTAAACCACAGCGAAGCCGCGGATGGGAGGAGGATCAGGATGACGGAAAGGTTCCACTGCCCTCAGCACAATCGCGCACTCGTTGACACCATCGACATCTGCTAGACTCGCCGCAACAAATTTCCAGCGGAGGAGCAATGGCGAACGAAGAGAAGAGCCCCGTGGCCGGCTCTGGATGGGTCGACCGCGCACTCAATGCGATCGAGCGCGTCGGAAACAAGCTCCCGGACCCTGCCGCACTGTTTCTCATCCTCATGGTGATCGTCTGGATTCTGTCGGCACTGCTCGCGCCTGTCCACTTCTCGGAGATCGACCCGCGAACCGGAGCGGCCATCGAGATCAAGAATCAGTTGACCGGGACCTCCATCGCTGCGTTTCTGTCGAACATGGTGACCACGTTCACCAGCTTCCCTCCTCTCGGTGTGGTCCTGGTAGCACTTCTCGGCGTCGGCGTGGCGGAGCACACCGGCTTCATCAACGCCAGCCTCAAGAAACTGCTCGGCGTCACCGCGCCGAAACTGCTCACACCGATGGTCATCCTCGTCGGCATCGTGAGCCATACGGCGGTCGACGCCGGCTATGTGCTCGTCATCCCGCTCGGCGGAGTCATCTTCTACGCCGCCGGAAGACATCCGCTCGCCGGCATTGCTGCAGCATTCGCCGGGGTCTCCGGCGGCTTCAGCGCGAACTTCATCCCCTCGAGCCTCGATCCGCTCCTGTCCGGGCTCACGCAGTCGGCTGCGCAGATCCTCGATCCGCTGCGTGAGGTGAATCCCCTCTGCAACTGGTTTTTCACCGGGATCTCCTGCATCCTCATCATCGGCCTGGGGTGGTATCTGACCGACCGCGTCGTCGAGCCTCGGCTGCGGGGAGTCGAGGTCGATGGAGACATCTCCCAGATCCCTCGGATCGAAGAGCTCGGACCGAAGGAGCTCAGGGGACTGCATGGCGCGCTCCTGGCGATGTTGATCGGGATCATCATCCTCATCGTGGCAACGGTTCCGGCAGGCTCCGCGATGCGCTCGCCCGAAGGCTCGGTCACCGCCGCTACCGCACCGCTGATGCGCTCGATCGTGCCGCTGATCTTCCTGCTGTTTCTCATTCCCGGGATCGTCTACGGCTACGTGGCAGGCACGGCGAAATCGCATCGCGACATCATCAAGGGAATGAGCAACGCGATGGGGACCATGAGCTATTACATCGTCATGGCGTTCTTCGCCGCTCTCTTCATCGCCGCCTTCGGCCAATCGAACCTCGGAGCGCTCCTGGCGCTCAAAGGCGCAGCGTTCCTCCAGGCGATGGGACTTCCCGGCCAGGTCACTCTCTTCGGAATCATTCTGCTGACCGCGTTCGTCAACCTGCTGGTCGGCTCCGCCTCGGCGAAATGGGCGCTGCTTGCGCCGATCTTCGTTCCGATGCTCATGCAGCTCGGCCTCTCTCCCGAACTGACCCAGGCCGCCTATCGCGTCGGCGACTCGACCACGAACATCATCACTCCCCTCATGCCCTACTTCCCCCTCGTGGTCGTCTTCTGCCAGCGCTACGTACGAAAGACCGGCATCGGCACGCTCGTGTCGATGATGCTCCCCTTCTCGGTGACATTTCTCATCGCCTGGACGATCTTCCTCGTCGCTTACTGGATGCTCGGTATCCCCCTCGGGCTGCAGGCTCCCTACGTCTACCCCTGATCTACGGACCATCCCGGCGTCACGCTCGCCTCAGGCGAGCTGGCGCCGGAGCCAGCCCGCCAGGTGTGACTGAACTGTGACGCCTGCCGAGCTGTTTCGTGGTAATCCTTGGCTCGACACCCATTCTGGAGAATCATCATGAAGAACTTCATCGCCCGAACGTTCGCACTGCTCTCTCTGATCACGATCGCTGCGAGCGTTTCCGTTCGCACGCCTGCGCTGACAGCCGCCGAGCTTCCGGCAAACGTCGAGAAGGTCGAATCTCTCGGAGGCATCACGCAGTACCGGCTCAAGTCGAACGGAATGCCGATCTATCTGAAGCCGGATCACGCGGCACCGGTGTTCACGTTCATGGTCGTCTACCACGTCGGGTCGCGCAATGAGGCGCCGGGGAACACCGGATCGGCGCATCTGCTCGAGCACATGATTTTCAACAAGAGCACCGAGAACTTCGGTCGCGCAAGGGGACACAAGACGTTCCAGGAGGTCCTCTACGAGGCGGGAGCCGATTTTTCATCGACCAACATGACCACCTGGTACGACCGGATGAACGGCTACTCGACGTTGCCATCCGACAAGCTCGAGCTGGCGATGAAGATCGAGGCCGATCGGCTGGCGCGCGGGTTGATCCTCGACGAGGAGCGCCTGTCGGAGATGTCGGTCGTGCGCAACGAGTACGAGATCGGAGAGAACAATCCGTATCGAGCCCTCTACAACGCCGTGATCGGAACCGCAATCGTGGCGCATCCCTACCACTGGTCGACGATCGGCTACCGCTCCGACATCGAAGGGGTGACCACCGAAAAACTGCGAGAGCATTACCGCAACTTCTTTCATCCCGACAATGCGCAGGCGATTCTCGTCGGCGACTTCGACACGGCTCAGGCCCTCGCCATGTTCGACCGCGAATTCGGCTCGTTTCCGCGATCCGAGAATCCGATACCGAAGGTGATCACCGTCGAGCCTCCCCAGCAGGGAGAGCGGCGGACGATCGTCAGACGTCCGGGCAGCATCCGAATCGTCGCTGTCGCCTGGATGCGCCCCCATTCGCTCCATCCCGATTTCATTCCGATCGAAGTGCTCACCACGGTTCTCGGCGACGGTGTGAGCTCCCGGCTCTACAAGGCTCTCGTCGAAACGAGGCTGGCAACCGATGTGAACGCCCTCAATTTCACCCTGCGCGACCCCTTTCCCCTCTACCTCGTAGCGACCGTCGCCGAAGGGAGCGATCACCAGAAAGTCGAAGAGGCGTTGAAGACCACTGTCAGCGACATCGCCGCGAATGGGATCACCGAAGCCGAGCTGCAGCGGGCAAAAGAGCAGATCGAGGTGTCGGTCATCCGGCGCCGCGATGGAACGTATCCCTTCGCCTCCGACCTGGGTGAAGCGGTCGCGTCCGCCGATTGGAAGTGGTTCATCGGCTATGTCGATGCGGTCAGGAACGTGAAGATCGAGGACGTACAGCGCGTGGCCGCCACCTACCTCGTTCCCGACGGCGCGACTGTCGGATGGTTCGTCCCTGCCGACGCATCGAAGAAGCCGGCACCATCACAGATCGCGGGCGCGGAAAGCCAATCGGCCGATGCGAGGCGAACTGCGCAGCCCGTCATGACGACGAAGCGCGAGCAGGCAGTCTCCAAACGGGCATCGGGATCGTTCGCATCGCGGACGGTCCGCAAGGTTCTCGAGAATGGACTGATCGTCGATGTCGTGGAGAATCGTGCGGTTCCAACCGTCGCCGTTCGAGGAATCGTCTTTGCCGGCGATTCGACGGCTGCGGCAGGCAACGCTGCGGTCCCGAGACTGACGGCGATGATGTTGCAGCGCGGCACGAAGACGAAAACAAAACAGCAGATGGCCGATCTCATCGAAGGGAGGGGGGCGAATCTCTCCATTGCAACGAACCTCTTCGACGCGCAGATCGCCGCATCAGGCCTGTCGCGCGATCTTCCGACGATCCTCGAGGTTCTCGCCGACCAGTTGCGCAATCCATCGTTTCCCGAGGAGGAGCTGGTCAAGGCGAAGGGAGAGATGAAGAATGATGTGCTGCGCGCCGCGGAGAGTACGGGAGAACGGGCGGTCGAGCGGCTCACTCAGCTCGTCTACCCTCCGAATCACCCCTATCGCGCCCACGGCTCCGCAGTGCTGACCGCAGCGATCGAGGCCGCAACGGTCGAGGATCTCGCCCGGTTTCACGCGCAGAGGTATGGAGCGCAGGCAACGATTCTCGCCATCGTTGGCGATGTGGACGCTGCCAAGACGATCGCTCTCGTCGAACGGCTTTTCGGCGGCTTTCCGAAAGGCAGCCGGCCGGCGCTCGAGACCGAACGCGCCGTGGTCGCACAGACGGCGACGAAGGAATCGTTCGAATGCCCGGGAAAGCGAACATGAATCTCGTCTTCGGCCACGCCAGCGGGCTCCGGCGGCTCGATCCCGATTACGAAGCAGCACTGATCGCCAATGCCGCCCTCGGGCAGACTGCCCTCTCGTCCCGTATCGGAAAGAGAGTCCGGGACACGGAGGGTCTATCCTACAGCCTTGCATCGCGCTTTCAATTCAGCGACGCGCTCGACGGAGTCTGGCTGGCGAACGTCAATCTCGCTCCCGTCAATCTCGAGCGCGCCATGAGCTCGACACGCGAGGAGATCGAGAAGTTCCGCCGCGAGGGAGTCACGGAAACGGAGATCGAAGCGCAGAAGAGCTTCTTCGCCGGCAACTATCAGGTCGGGCTCGGCTCGAGCTCCGGCGTCGCTGCGGCGCTGGTGACGGCGGAGAAATTCGGCTACGGTCCGAAGTATCTCGACGAGTTCCCCTCTCGCATCAGAAAGGTCACGCTCGCCGAGGTGAACGCCGCGATCGAGAAGCGCTTCCATCCCGACAAGATGTTCGTCGTCGTGGCCGGCGATCTCGAGACCCTTCCGTGAAGGAGAGCGGGCGTCCCGCGCCCGCCGTGCCACACCCCGCATGGCCTCGCCGTGCCTCGTGTAGGGACGAAGCATTTGCGCGAGGGCCAGAGCTGAGGGCCTGCGTACCCCGCAACGCAGCGCAATAGCTTCGTCCGCGTGCTTGCGACGCCCTACCCGGCCTGCGGGGAGAGCGGGCGTCCGGCGCCCGCCCCTGTCATGCCCCGCCTGGCCTAGTCGTGCTCTCGTAGGGACGAAGCATTTGCGCGAGGGCCAGAGTTGCGGGCTTGCCTACGCCGCAACGCAGCGCGATAGCTTCGTCCGCGTGCTTGCGATGCCCTACCGGCCTGCGGCATTGCGCCTCGAGACCGATCGACAACATTGCGGTAAGATAGTCGCGAATGGACGACAACGATTTGAAACGGCTGATCGATAGCGTAGTGGCGGATACTCGTCGTCACTTCGAAGTTGTCGCGGAACGCACCGACAAGAAGGTGGAACTCCTCGCCGAAGCGATCGCCGCGCTTGGAGGTGGTTTGCGGCTGGAAACTGCTGAGCTGCGGGAGGAGACGCGACGTGGCTTCGCCGAGACACACGCGATGATCAACTGTGCAACGATCGCCCAGAAGGAAGCCCTAGCGATGGGAGATGTCGTCTTCGGCACCGGGGTGACTGAGGGTGCTGTGAGAGCTATCCGAAAAGGCTCGCGTGAGGACGAGAGGCGGAACCACTAATGCCCTTGGTCAAGTCCGTCTATGTCCGCAGATCCATGTTAGGGGTAGTGATACCGCTTCTTACGATCGTTGCCTACCTCATCATTCGTCCAATCTCCGGAATTACGTCACCTTATGCTCTGATTGCGATACGACTTTGCGGGATAACTGCAACGGGCTTTCTCGTCTCAGGACTTCTGGGCTTGGCACTAACCAGACACGGACACTAGTCGCCAGCCTAACGCGTGTGTTTCGAGGACTTGCGGCATCAATCAAGCGGACTGCATGTGAGACGTGTCCCCTCACCCCTGACCCCTCTCCCCATGGTCACGTCGCTGCCTCTGGTAGGGTTGGCTGATGGGGAGAGGGGAACGATCATCGCAAGAACGCCTGACCCTCGCGACTCACTCCGCGCCGCCGGCCCGGAGGTGGGCCAGGACGAGCCGGATTTCGTCGTACGAGACGCTCTCGCCGAGTCTGTCTCTGATCGGCTTCAGCCTTTCCACACCTTCTTTCGTTGCGGCGCCGGCGATTGCCGCGTAGCGGTCGTCCGGAATCCAGCGCGAGATCGACGAGGGCCGCTCCTCCTCGATGTACTGTGAGAGATATTCGACGACCGTGCTGCGCGCTCGTCCCGTCGTCTCCATGACTCCATCGATCGAAACACCTCGCCGGAATGCCGCGCGCGCCGTGTCTCTCTCCGGCGAGGGGCGTCGCGGTCCTCGGAACCGCACTGCCGGCGGCGAAGGGAGCGCACAGTCGCGCGTGAGGCCCGCCGTTGAGCAGTGCTGATCGAGCAGATCGAGAATCTCCGTGCCAAACTCGTCGAGCTTCGTCAGTCCGATGCCGTAGAGCTGCCGCATTCCTTCGAAGGTCGAGGGACGCGCAGTGGCGAGCTGCCGCAGCGTCGCGTCGCTGAAGATGACGAACGGCGCGGCACCTCGAGCATCCGCCGTCTCCTTTCTCCATTGCCTCAGGACCTCGAACAGATCGCGATCGACGCCGTCCCAGGTACGCCCGGCGGTCACCGCCGCTTCCCCTGTCGAGCGGAAGAGCTTCACGTCCGTTGCGCCACGAAAAATCTGCCTGCCCAACGCCGTCAGGCGGATGACAGGATAGAGACCCTCCTCCTGCTGGAGCAGCCCGGCACCGACGAGCTGTCCGATCCATGCAGTGATCTCCTCTCTGGCGTGTGCCGAGAGAATTCCGTAGGTCGACAGCGTATCGTGGCCTCGCCGCCGAATCCTCTCCAGCCGCTCTCCCCGAAGCACCGACGCGATGTCGTTGCCGCCGAACGGATCGCGCAGCCGGACGATGCAGGAGAGGATCTTCTGTGCAATCACCAGAGAGTCGGGAAGGACCTCACGATCGCCGAGGCAGACGTCGCATGCCCTGCAGCCCGGGCTCTCGAGATTCTGACCGAAATGCTCGACCAGGGCGCGATGACGGCAGACGGATCGCGTGCAATAAAGGTCGATCTCCTGCAAGTGCCGCAGCGCGACCTCGAGCTGCTCCTCGCTCATCCGCTCGCTCGAGCCCTGCTCCAGAATCTTCCTCCAGGTCGTGGCATCCGATCGCCCGTACAAGAGAACACACTCCGCATCGAGACCATCCCGGCCGGCGCGACCTGCTTCCTGCTGGTAGTGCTCGAGCGATTTCGGCATGCCGGCGTGCAGCACGAACCGGACGTTCGAGCGGTCGATCCCCATCCCGAAGGCGACGGTCGCGACGACGATCTGGCAGCGCTCCGTCGTGAAGGCTTCCTGGGCCTCCTTCCGCTCCTCGATCGGCAGCCCGGCATGGTAGGGAACGGCGTCGTGGCCTCGCTCCCGAAGCGCAGCGGTGATCTCGTCGACGTCGCGCCGGCGGATGCAGTAGATGATTCCCCCTTCTCCACGATGGCGCGCGATCACCTCCTCGATCTGTTCGAGCTCTCTGCGGCGGCGCGGCACGACCCGATACGTCAGGTTCGGTCGATCGAAGTCTCCGACCAGGACGACCGGCTCGCGGAGTGCGAGCTGCTCGATGATGTCGCTTCGGACCTTCGTCGTCGCCGTCGCGGTGTACGCGTGAATCGAGGCGCCGGGGAAGAGCCGCCGCAGATCGCGCAACTGGCGGTACTCGGGCCGAAAATCGTGCCCCCAGTGGCTGATGCAGTGCGCCTCGTCGATGGCGAACGCGTCGACTCCGACGCTCGCCAGCAAGCGTCTGAATGAAGCGGCAGCGACTCGCTCCGGAGAGACGAACAGGAGCTTCGTTCTCCCCTCGGCTACGTCCGATTCCACGTCTCTCTGGCTTCGTGCATCGAGAGAGCTGTTGAGCTGCCCGGCGGGCACTCCTGAGGCGATGAGGCCGTCGACCTGATCCTTCATCAACGAGATCAGCGGCGAGACCACGACGGTGAGTCCGTCGCCGAGGAGCGCGGGGGCCTGGTAACAGAGGGACTTGCCACCGCCGGTCGGGAGTACCACCAGCGAGTCGCGTGCGTCGAGAACGGCCAGCATCGCCTCTCGCTGCAACGGAAGCAACGTCGAGAATCCCCAGTACTGAGAGACGATCGCGGCGAGGCGATCATTTTTTTCTTCTGAAGCTGTCGCGGAGTTGTCGCCGCATTCGTACTTCATGTCCATTCCTCCATTCTTATCCATCTGCGGTGCCGCGGACGTGAAAACCCCACCGCGGGCATAGGCTCGTGAGCGTAGTCGCAGGAAGACAGGAGGGACTGACGACAGCCAGTCAGCGTGGGAAGGCAATCATACCTCGGCTCGGCGGGGATGCAAGCGAGCCGCCGGGGACTTCTCTGCCGAGACCAGAGCCCTGCGCCACCACCACCGCTCGGACGCAAGCCGCCGCGTGCCGAGGCTGTGAACGAATCAGAGCTTGTGGTGCGCATTCGCCTGAAGGGTTGATCCGGCGCGAGCGACAACTTTCCTGCCGATCAGCCTGATGTTTCCAATCTCTCCGAGGCGCCGCTCCTGTTCCATCATGTCCCTCACCCACACGACTGCAGCCGGCGTGTCATCGAGCACCGGAATGAGGTATCGAAAGGCGTATGGCACGTCCTCGACCGATTCGACGACGAAGAGCTCAGCAATGGCGGCGAGCATCTCCGAAGGAGAATGCAGATCATCATCGTGACCGGAATGCCAGGCGACGACCGGATCGGGCGCGTGAAGCAGAGACGTCGCGAATTCCTCCACGGCCTCGCTGACGATCATTCCCCCCTCGTTTGCTTCTCTTACTTTGAAGGCGATCCACTCGATCGTCCTGGGATCGGCACTGTGAAAGTCAAAGTCATCGACGAGCAGCAGACCGTTGTCGCCGGCGGCAGTCCGCGCCGCCTTCACCGCGCCGTGAAGGTCGGTGATGTGGTGAAGCGAGCGGCTGAAGAGCACCGCGTCGCATTCGGAGTAATCGACCTCGGGCCAGACGCCGCAGATCGCATCGATTCCCTTCGCACGTGCTTCCGCCACCCGATGCGCGTCGGACTCGATGGCCTTCATGGAATAGCCAAGATCCCGGAGATCTGCGGCGACGTCACCTCCGCCGCAGCCGATCTCGAGCACACGGGCCGGCGCACGAAGGCACGCCGTCACCAGAACCACCGTCGCTCTCGTCGCGATGTCGATGGCGCGCGGCGGTGGATCTCCTCTAGTCATCGCGTCATCCTGAAGGTTCGGAGTCAGAGCACGGCTCCTCAACCGCGGAGCGGGAACGACAACCGATCAGCCGGCAGCGCCGGGAGTCCTCCGCATTCCTGATCGGACTATACGACGCGTTGTTGGCAGACAGCTGTCAACCTTCCGTGACGAGCCCGGATCATCGACCGCCGGAGGCGAACGTGTCGCACTGCCGCATGTCTCCGGTCCGAATGCCGCGCTGAAACCACTCCATGCGCTGCTCGGACGTGCCGTGCGTGAACGACTCCGGCTGGATGCGTCCACCCTGTTGCGACTGGATCCGGTCGTCTCCGATCGCGCTCGCCGCACCGAGCGCCTCCTCCGCATCACCCGGCTCGAGCAGTTGTCGTGCGTGATGAGCCCAGACGCCGGCCAAGCAGTCGGCTTGCAGTTCCTGGCGAACCGAAAGCTCATTCGCGCGCGCCTGCGGCAGTTGACCCTGGGCCGAGCGCACCTCCTCGGAGATCCCGAGCAGGGTCTGGATGTGATGTCCCACTTCGTGCGCGATCACATAGGCCTGAGCGAAGTCTCCCGGAGCCTGAAAACGGTCGCGCAACTCCTGATAGAACGAAAGGTCGATGTACACGCTACGATCGAGTGGACAGTAGAACGGACCCATCGCTGCCTGGCCGACTCCGCAGGCCGACTGCGTCGCGCCGGAAAAGAGCACGAGCTCCGGCTCCCGATACGCCGTCTTCGCCTGTGCGGGCAACTGTTCGCGCCACACCTGTTCGGTGCTTCCGAGAACGTGCGCGACCATCTCGGCCATCTCGTCGGATCCCTGCGCGAGTGGCTGGCCGCCGCCTGCTGCACCCGGGCCCTGCTGCTGCAGATCCGAGGGATCACCGCCGAGGAGCAGATAGAGGACGACGACCACGACCGCGCCGATCCCCCCTCCTCCCGCCAGCATCGGCCCCATACCGCGCCGATCGGACACGTTCGAGCTTCGGGGAGCCTGGCGCCATCGCATGTTGCTGCCTCCGGCCCCGGCTGTAGCAAGGCGCGTGCACGAGGGTGCACACAACGGGAGCCGCCGCGTGATCAAGAGCGTGAAAAATGAGAATCCGAGCGCGATCCTTGCCGCGCGCCCCTCGGAAAATCCGCGGGGCGCGCGGCTGTTCTGCGCGGTTAGCGCATCCTGATCGCAAAGAAGGCAACAGCGGGCAGAAGAATCATGAGAATGATCAGACCGAGAGTCGATGCCGAGGGAATGGGCTCAGGGAGAATCTCGATGCGATTTCCCGGCTGCCCGGAGAGTGATGCGCGTGGCGGGCTCTGATCGGACTCCACAACCGCGACGTTGTCCACGGTTCCCGACCCGATCGCTCTCGCGACGATCGTGATCGTGGCGCTGTCGTCCGGCTCCAGCGTGCCGACCTGGCAGGTCACGACATTATCGCTCTCGGAGCACGTTCCCTGGGTCGAGGAGCTCGAGACGTGTCTCAGTGTAGAAGGAAGCTCGTCGGTCACGACGACGTTCGTCTCGTCATCCTCCCCGACGTTGGTGACCACGATCGTGTAGGTGATGGTCCCGCCGAACGGGACCGTGGTCGATGAGGCGGTTTTTGTGATCGTGAGATTGCCGCCGCTGCCGGGGATCTCCGATCCGATGGTGACGTCATCGAACACGATCTGATTGGCTGTGCCGCCGAAATCGACCGACATCGCAGTACCACTGAACGTCACGCCGACAGGCACCAGGGGACTGAAAGTGCCGGTGGGATCCGGTGCCCCGTTGAACGGCGTCAGCGGCAGGTTGACCGTTGCAAGAAGATTCCCGGTGGCATTCAACCCGTCGTAGACGTTGACGATTCCGGGGTTGTTGACCGCGGAATAAAAGAATGAAAACCCCGTATCGAATCCAGCCGGCACGTTCATCACCGCGGTTCCGCTGAGGAAAAACAATCCCGTGTCGGGAGATGGCTCGCCTCCGAAATTGCCCGATCCCCCCGCGTCGGCGTCGATGAGGGCCAGAGCGGACGGAGAGAAGGTGATGCCGAAGTTGGGACCCGGACCGCTCCCGGATCCACCGAGCCCGCCGTTGTAGAAATTCAGAACTTGCTCCTGGTTGCCGAGGCCCTCGAAATCGAGCACGACCGCCGCATTCGGCTCCACGAAGAGGGTTTTCGAAGCGGCCGCGTACGACCGGGCATCTCCCGTGGGCTCGAGGCAGCAGACCCCCACGTCCGAGGCCTGCCCGAAGGCTGGAACAGCCGCAATGAGAAGTACGAGGAGACTCTTCAGTACACGAGGAATCATGCAATCCTCCTGATCCATTGTCGAAATTTGCTCAAATACTAGTTCAGGTTTCAGTAAATGCAAAGTTTTTTTTTCGGGTCCGGGGACGAGCTCGACCGAGACGACTGGGAGCCCAGGTGTCTCGTCCCGGTCGTCCGTGGGACGAAGATCCCTCTCCCCATGGTCACGTATCCCGCTCGTGGGGGCCGTCGTGCGGAGAGGGGCACCGCCCGGGGACCCCTCACGACGACCCCCGGGTCGAATGCCGGGCGGCATCATTTTCGCTTCGGTTCGTCACCTCGAAGGAGGATGTCGCACGATACGAGGCAGCCGGGTGAGCCGGCCCGACGCGTCAGCGGAAAACGAATCGTGGCGATCCTCGCTCTGAGCTTCGCCGCGTTCATGACCTATCGCGTCTTCGGCGTCTACACGGTCCGCGTCGGCGAATGCGCCCCACCTGGCACTTTGCTCGTACCATCCGACAGACGGTCGATCACGGTCGATGGAGATCGCGTCGCCTATTTCCCGCCGCGCAGCCCGGCGGCGCACGCGGCACCGAGCCTGCTGGTGATGTCGTACAACATCGAAGGGCACGCGGCCAGACTCGATGCGCAGCATCTCGAGGAGATCGCAGAGGTGATTCGAAGACACAACCCCGATGTGGTGGGCCTGCAGGAGGTTCACCGCAGGACGTGGCAATCGCGCTTCGAGGACCAGGCGGAGCGACTGGCGCATCTGACCGGTATGAAGGCGTTCTTCGGCCGCAGTTTCAGTTCCTGGGGTGGTGAATACGGGAATGCCGTTCTCACGCGATGGGAGATCGGCGGCTGCCTCGTTCACGAGCTGCCCAGTCTCGGAGAGCCGCGCTCTCTGACCGAATGCCGCATTCGCATCGGCGAGAACGAACTGAGTTTCTTCGTCACGCATCTGACGACTTGGGGACGCCTGCGCCGCAGGATGCGCGCCGAGCAGATCGAGTGTCTGATGCAGCTGATGCGCCGTAGTGAGCGTCCCTACATTCTCGTCGGAGACTTCAATGCCTCCCCCTCGACGCCGGAAATGGTCGAGCTCCTGCGCAGCGATCACCTGCGCGCCTGCGGAGCTCATGACCATCCGACGCACCGGCTCACGCGGCAACACATCGATTACATCTTCTCCGACCACGGCTGGCAGACGCGCAGCGCGCGCGTCGTCCGCGAAGGGCCGTCGGACCACTGGCCGCTGATCGCCGAGCTTCGCTGGATCGCGGCCGCCGGGACGGAGGCGGGCAATTGAGGTTCACCACGAGTTTTCTGCAGAAGAACGACGACGGAGACACGGTCGTCGCGGTGCCCCTGGCGCTCTTCGTCGGGATGATCGTTTTCATGATCGTCCTGATACTGATTCTCTGGTCGGTCAAGCGGCGGCGCGACGCCGAAATGCACGTCGTGCGGCATGAAAGCCTCGCGGACTTGGTCCCGTCGCTCGCCGGCCTCACACACGGCTCCGTGCACGAGGGAAACGACCTCGAGATTCTGCAGAACGGTGACGCCTTCTTCTCCCGCCTGCTCGAAGATCTCCGCAGCGCGAAGGAGACGATCCACTTCGAAGCTTTTCTGTGGGAGAAAGGAGCGATCTGCGACGAGATCGCCGCGACGCTCGCTGCCAGGGCCCGCCATGGCGTCGAAGTGCGCCTTCTGCTCGATGCTTCGGGCTCGCGGAAGATGGATCGTCGCTTGCTCACGATGATGCAGGACGCCGGATGCGAGGTGCGCCGCTTTCATCCCCATCGCCTCAGCAACCTCGGCCTGATCAACAATCGCGACCACCGGAAGATCGTCGTCATCGACGGCCGGATCGGCTACGTCGGGGGCCACTGCATCAGCGAAGAGTGGACCGGGAATGCCCAGGACAAGAACCACTACCGCGACACTTCGGTGCGCGCGGAGGGGCCCATCGTCAACTCGCTCCAATCCGCATTCACGGAAAACTGGAGCGAGGAAACGGGAGATGTCCTGGCAGGCGCGCGCTACTTTCCCCCGCCCCGGCAGGCGGGCGGCACGGCGGCACATCTCGCCTATGTGTCGGCCTCCGGCACCGTCTCGGCGGTTCAGATCCTCTACTATCTCGCCATCGAGTCGGCGAGTGAGCGCATCACGATTCAGAACCCTTACTTTCTTCCCGACCCGGAAGCACTCGAAGCGCTCGCCGAGGCGGTCAGGCGGGGAGTCGAGGTGCGGGTCATGCTTCCCTCCGTCAGGGCGACTGACAGTTCGCTCGTTCAGCACGCGAGCCATCATCATTTCGGTTCGCTGCTCGAGCGCGGAGTGAAAGTCTACGAATACGACAAGACACTCCTGCATCAGAAAGTGATGGTCATCGATGGGGAATGGGCCTCCGTCGGGTCGACGAACTTCGACGATCGATCGTTCGAGATCAA
Organism: Thermoanaerobaculia bacterium; assembly: GCA_035546335.1. Lineage (GTDB taxonomy): Bacteria > Acidobacteriota > Thermoanaerobaculia > Gp7-AA8 > Gp7-AA8 > DATKDP01. The sequence continues at coordinate 62,245 of DATKDP010000113.1, forward strand.
TGACGAAGTGAGCCTCGGAATCATCGACGTAGAGATCGCGAGACAGCTGGAAGAGGCGTTCGAACGCGATCTCGAGCATTGCATCGAGCTGAAGCTCGACGCATGGAAACAGCGCCCCATCGGGCACAAGCTCATCGACGGCTTCGCCTACCTGTTCAACGAACAGCTCTGAACGTCCCGCCCCTCGGGCGGATCGCGAAGTCCTCCGCCTGCAGCTCCGTCTACGCGCCGTCCGACAGGTTCGTGACCGCGGCTAGGCCACGCGTGAAGCGGAGGAACGTCGCATAGATCCCTAGAGCGGCACCAATAGGAACCGCCGGCCAACAGGCCGGCGGTTTGCTTTGTCGCGGTCGGACTGGTCCGTCTTGTCCGCACGCTGCGCATCGATCACTTGCGCGGCGCGCGAGCCTTCACCTCATCGAACCAGTTCGGCACGATGTTGATCCCCGAGGCGAGTGCCGGCTGTTCGGCCGCTTTGAGAAGAATGAACTGCTCACCAAGAACGTCCCACTCCCGCGTGGGCTCGGTGATACGGAACATCAGTTGCGGTTTGCCGATCGACGGGCGCTCGCCCGGAACGACTGGCACGGCGAAGAACTCAGCTGCCCATCTGTAATAGAGCCACCGGCCATCACGCGACCAGAGCGGAAGCATCCCGCCGCCGGACGATACCTGAATCCGTCCGCTTCCGGAAACCGGCCGAAGGTAGATTTCTGGCGCTCCCGATTCATCCGACCAGTAGGCCACCCACTTCCCGTCGGGAGAAAACATTGCGGACACCTCGTCATACACGGTGTTCGCAAAGACGCGTGGCCGGCGCTCGCCGTCAAGCGGCAGGATCCAGATGTCGTTGCCGGTCGAAGGATGGCGCACTCCGTAGGCGATCTGTCGCCCATCCGGTGATGGCGACGGGTAGTTCGTGGTCCGGGCTTCGACGAGCAGTTCCGTCGTCCCACTCCCGTCAACGGGCTTCCGGAGGAGTCCTCTCCGTCCGTTGAACAAAAGGCTTCCTCCGTCGGGGGTCCAGCTCGGATACCACTCGTCTCCCGATTCGAAGCTCACCCGCGTGAGAATCTCTCGCTCGAGATCCCACGTCCAGACATCGTCATTCGCCGCCGCGACCTGGATCGCGAGCTGCTTTGCATCGGGGGAAACGCGGAATGACGTCACGAACCGCGGGATCGCCAGTGATCGTGTGACGGCCCCCTGCCGGTCGACGATCAGGAATTCAGAGTCGTACGTACGACTCCCACCGGCAACATAGATCAGACTTCCCGCTTGATCTGCGACGGCGTACTGCGCGGCACCGGTTGTTTCATCGCACATGACATCCCTGATCAGCGGAACAGCAGGCCCGCGTACGGACATCGTCTTCAGGTCAAAAGGGATCACGGTCAGCGACTCGCTCTGCACGTAGACGAGGTGTCCCGTGGAGAGATAGCGGGCGCTGTAGCCGCCTTCGAGCACCGTGCGCCACCGGCCGGTCTCGAGCGAGAGCACCGCAATCCGCGCTTCATCGAACGAGCTGATGCGGCTCGTACGGATCGTGAACAAGACATGCTTTCCGTCCGGCAGCACATCGGGCCAGCGATGACTGTTCTCGTCCGCAGATTCGTCGGGCGTGGTGAGCTCTCTGTAGCCCGAACCATCGGCGGAGATTCTGGCCAGGCCTCCGGAGTATCCGAGAGCGAAGTAAATACTTCCATCGGGACCCCAGGCGATTCCGCGAGGATTCTGCGGAAGATCGCCGAGCTCGGTTACAGGGCCGCCCGCTGCACGAATCTTCAACAGCTTGAGCCCGTGCGCAAAGGCGATCCACTCCCCGTCGGGCGAGAACACAGGGTTGTCCCCCCCTCTGGCAAGAACAATCTGATCGAATCGATCGAGAGGGCGGGAAACCAACTCGATCCTCTCCCGGAGAATCGAAAAGACAACCTGCCGGCCGTCGGGGGAAATGGCGAGACGAGGGATGTCGAAGCCGCGCAGGCGGGCACCAGCCGGAAAGGCGATCGACAGGCTCGATGGGAGCGAGGGTCGTTTCGCACGTGAGATCTTCCAGACGGCGAAGCCCGCAAGCGTCGAGACCAGGACGATCAGCGAGATCAGGGTTGCCCGGCGGCGCCCAGGTTGCACGTCCTTCGGCGCACCCCCCTCGCCGATCCATCGCAGTTGCTCCGCGGCGTCGCGCGCCGACTGCCAGCGATCGTCAGGCTCCCTGGCCAGACACCGGGCGATGACGTGGCGCAACGCCGGAATCCGAATCGCATCGAGATCGGGATCTCGCGTGAGGATTCCCGAGATCAGCTCGGCGCGCGAGGTTCCCTCGAACGGGTGTCTTCCCGCGACCATCTCGAAGAGCACGATTCCCAGCCCCCACAGATCACTCCTCGAATCAGCGGGTCTTCCTTCGAGCTGCTCCGGGGCCATGTAGGCGAGTGTGCCTGGTGCCGACCCTTCCTCGGTGATCGCGCGCTGCGTCTCGGTCGTATCCGAGGGGGCATCGTCGCGAGCCAGACCGAAGTCGATGAGCTTCGCTCCGGACGGCGTCAGCACGATATTGGACGGCTTCACGTCGCGGTGCACGATCTGCTGCCGGTGCGCTTCGGCGAGAGCGGATGCGATCTCGACTCCTGTCCTCAACGCCTTTGCCAGCGACAGCGGACCGTTCACCAGACGGTCGGCCAGCGTCTCCCCATCGAGATGCTCCATGACGAGAAACTCGATGCCGTCGTCCCGCCCCACGTCGTACAGCCGGCAGATGTTGGGATGCGTGAGGGACGAGATGGCCTTCGCTTCACGCTTCAAACGGGCCAGGCGCCGCGGATCCTCGGAAAGGGAGAGGGGGAGAATCTTGATCGCGACGGTGCGGTCGAGGCGCGTGTCGATGGCGCGATAGACCTCACCCATCCCGCCGGCGCCGATGCGGCCGGCGATCTCGTAGGGGCCCAGGCGGGTGCCGCTCTCGACGATTCTGATGCACTGCATTATACCCGGCGCGTTCTTTGCCTGTTCCACGATCGAGCTGACCAGTGCTGACCGACTATCGATATTCTCATCTCGGCAAAGGGGTCGACTACGACCGCGATCTGGCGGTCGGTCTCGACCGCTATTTCAGCGATCGTGAGCAGGCGCTTCTCTCGAAAATCATTCCCGGGCTCTTCCCGGCCGGAGTCCCTCGTTACGTCGATTTCGCCTGCGGCACCGGGCGAATCACCTGCCTGGTCGAAACGATGGCGGACGAGTCATGGGGGCTCGACGTCTCTCCGACGATGATCGAGGAGGCAAAGCGCAAGTGCTCCCGCGCTCGCTTCGTCGTCGGCGATGCGACGCGCGAGCCACTGCCCATGGCACCGGTGGACCTTGTCACGGCGTTCCGATTCTTCGGCAACGCCGAGGACGAGTTACGGCTGGCTGCACTGGAAGCGATTCGCCGGCTTCTCCGGATCGGCGGGTACCTGATCCTGAACAACCACCGCAATTTATGGTCACTCCATCGCCTTCTCACCCGTAACCACCGAATGGGAGCGGGAATCAGCCAGAGGCGGCTCAAAAGCATTCTGGGCGCCCACGGATTCGAGATCGTGCGGTCGTACGGGATCGCCATCTGGTACCTCCGATACAGGTTCGCTGATACGGACGCGCTGCCGCCTCGGCTGATCCGCCTTGCTGAGAGGCTCTCGGTCATTCCTCTGATGGATACCATCTGTCCCGATTCCGTCATCGTGGCCCGGCGCGTCCGGTGAGCAGGGCCGGGCCGCGCGAAATCGAGTCATCTGTGCTGCATTGCGCAGCATTTCGCCACGTAGCGCGTCATCCTGAGCGAGCGTGGGGGTCGGGTGTGAGCGAAGGATCTGCGATCGGCAACTGTGTAAGAACGCAGATCCTTCGCTCACGCCCTCCCGCGCCTCCTCGCTCAGGATGACGGCGCTCGCGGGGACGGCGAGATCTGCCAGGGTCAGCGCGCTGCACACGGCAATCCGCTAGAATCAGCACTGCCTCGGACAGAGCTGCAAAGGGCGCGCTGGTCCACTGGAGACGAAAATGAAAATCACGGTCATCAAAGATGGTCCCCTCCGGCTCGAAGGAGAGGACATTACGATCCTCGACCCGAACCAGAACGCTTACGGCCTGGCGGGTCGCACGGTCGTTTCGCTGTGTCGCTGCGGCCAGTCGGGCAACAAGCCCTTCTGCGACAGCAGCCACAAACACCACGGCTTCCAGGACGATCCTCAGGCGCGCGATCTGCCGCCGAAAAAGAGCTGAGCCTGCTCAGTTCCTGCTCGGATCGTTTCCGGTGCGGCGGAAGGGGGCGAGGAACGAGAGGTTCTCGATGCGCTTGTGCAGTTCGTCGGCGATGCGATCGGCGCGCTCGATCAGCTCGTCGATCTCGAGGAGCTGCTGTTTCTCCTCGACATGGAGGTTGAGCGACATGATCAGCGCGTTGGTCAGCGAATCGAGCGTCGCCGTTTCCAGCTCCGGAACCTCCTTGTCGTCCGCCTGGACCAGATCGAGATAACGGCGGGAGAGCTCGACGAGCCACTCCCTCTGGCCGAGATTCGCCATCGGATCCCCATTCAGCTCGGGGACGGCGAGAACCCGTGCGACGCGGTACGGAGCCTCCTCGAGCGGTTCGACGATCCGGAAACGAACGTCGCCTCTGAGGAGGACGTTGTACCGCCCGTCGTCGAGCGAGACCGCCTGCTCGATCGTCCCGAGGGTCCCGTAGTCGTGAATCGCCGGTGTACCGTAATAGTCGGCCTCCCACCCGGGCTTCAGCAGGATCACGCCGAGGCGCTCCTGGCCCGCCAGTGCATCGGTCACCATCCGGCGATAGCGCGGCTCGAAGACGTGCAGCGGGAGACGCGTGCCTGGGAAGAAAACGACGTTCGGCAGCGGGAAGAGAGGGAGAATCAGCTCGCCCGACGGAATCTCGGTCATCTCTACAATTTAGAGCAAAAGTTGCACCGGTGCTATGACCGGCCGTGACTTTGTGTATTCTTCGCTTGCGATGGCTTTCAGGGATCTGCGCCATTTTCTCGATCGACTCGACAAAGCGGGCGAGCTGGCTCGCATCCGCGAGCGTGTCTCCGCCCGTCTGGAGATCAGCGAGATCACCGATCGAGTCTCGAAACGCCACGGTCCGGCCCTGCTCTTCGAGAACGTCGAAGGGTCCGATATCCCCGTCGTCATCAATCTCCTCGGCAGCGAGCGGCGCATGAAGATGGCGCTGGGGATCGAAGCGTGGGAGGAATGGAGCGAACGACTCGACGTCTTCCTCGACCCGAAGCTTCCCACTGGAATCGTCGATAAGATCCGGATGCTTCCCACCCTCGGCGAGCTGGCGAGAGTGTTTCCGAAGATCGTCTCCTCCGCCCCCTGCCAGGAAGTCGTTCTCCGGGGAGAGGAGGTCGATCTCGGGCGACTGCCGATCATCACCTGCTGGCCGGAAGACGGCGGCCCTTTCATCACCATGCCGCTCGTCTTCACCAAAGATCCGAAGTCGGGAAAACGAAACTGCGGCATGTACCGGATGCAGGTCTACGATCGCAACACAACGGGGATGCACTGGCAGTTGCACAAGGACGCCGCCAGGCAGCATCAGGACGCCGAGGCGGGCCGGCTCGAACGGATTCCGGTGAGCGTGGCGATCGGAAGCGATCCGGTGACGGTCTTCTCCGCAGTCTGTCCTCTTCCACCCGACATCGACGAGATGATGTTCGCCGGATTCGCGCGCAACGACGCGGTGCGAATGGTCAAGTGCATCACCAACGATCTCGAGGTTCCGGCCAACGCCGAGATCGTTCTCGAAGGGTGGGTCAATCCCGCGGAACGGCGGATGGAGGGCCCGTTCGGCGACCACACCGGCTTCTACACACCGCGCGAGCCGTATGCCGTCTTTCATGTCGACGCGATCACGCATCGAAGGAATCCGATCTATCTCACGACGATCGTCGGCAAGCCACCACAGGAAGACGCGCACATGGGGCTCGCCATCGAGCGACTCTTCCTTCCGATCATGAAAAAGCAGTTCCCCGAGATCGTCGACATGCACATGCCCCCCGAGGGGGTGTTTCACAATCTGATGATTCTGGCGATCCGGAAGCGGTATCCGGGGCACGCGCGGAAGATCATGCACGGGATCTGGGGGCTGGGGCAGGCGATGTTCACGAAGGTGATCGTGGTCGTCGATCATCACATCGATCCGCATGATCTCGGGACGGTCGCCTGGTATGCACTGAACAACATCGACCCGGAGCGCGACACGGAGATGGTCATGGGGCCGATCGACGTGCTCGATCATTCGTCGCGCGCGTTCGGCTACGGCAGCCACATTGGCATCGACGGAACGAAGAAGCTTCCGGAAGAGGGCTTCACGCGTGTCTGGCCGGAAGAGATCGAAATGAGCGCGGAGGTCAGGGGGCGGATCGATGCGATCTGGGGAAAACTGAATCTGGACTAGATCCTTGAAACTCGAGAGTCAAAAGCCGGGCTCGGGCGCGGGCCCGGGCCCGGGGTCGAGTGTTCCTTCAGCGGGATGTCGGGATTTGATGAATTTGGTGAGCATGCGATGGGCTCGAGAAGGGCTTTCTTCTCGTCGATCGCGGAAGCGTGATCAGATTCAGCTTTCGACAGACCGTCGAGAGCCGCTGTGCTTTCGGTAGCCGAAGCACGGGCACTTGCCGGCGCCCTCGGCCGATGGGAGGATCGAGGTATTCAACCCGGCCACCCTTCCAATGTCCCGCGGCAGGCAACGCGCCTTTCCCGAGCCCGTGCCCGAGCCCGCGCCCGAGCCCGGCTTTTCTTTCTCAAACTTCAAATATTTTTGGATAGCACTCGCTTGACTTCCCCCCGTCCCTGTGCGAAACAGCCGACTCGATGAGCGTCACGCTACTCTTCCCCTCGTTCGACCACCCGGCAATCGAAGAGCGCTATGGAAGCTGGCAGAACCGGTTGCTCCTTCGAGCGAGCCAACCAGGCGCGCCCGTCCGTGATTATGACGCCAGCCACACGCTGCAGGACCCGGCGACGACGATTGAGAGCGACTTCGTGCTCGTGGTCACGGATCCGATCTTCGTCCCTTCGCCTCGCCTGATCGATCTGCTGGTGACTGCACTGGACGACCATCCGTCGGCATTCGCCGTGGTGCCGCTGGCGAACGAAAGCGAGAACAAGCACCAGAGACGCTCCCCCGCCCAACCCTATCTGACGCTTCGACAGTTCGAGGAGACAGCCGAGACGATCGCTCAGGAGCCTGCCCTCCGATTCGAGATCGAGTGGGACGAGTCCGATCCCGCAGTCTTTCTCTGCCGGACGCGCGACCTGCAGACGAGGGAGCGCCTCGCGCCCGGGGCGCTCGCCGGCGAAACCGTCGTCGTCGTGACGAATGCATACATCCACCGTTTCTCTTCGCACCGGGGGCAGCTTCGCGGCGATCTTCTCGAGCGCATCCATCCGGAGGTCACCTCGATGCTCGAGTTCGGATGCGGTGAGGCATCTCTCGGAGCCGCCCTCAAGGCGCGCCAGCCGTGCCGCGTGGTGGGGATCGAGCTCGATCCGGAGGCGGCGGTCGTCGCGCGATCGCGTATCGACGAGGTGCTCTCGGGGGATGTGCGCGAGCTGATCGGCGCGATCGACGAGCGCTTCGACTACATCGTCGGTGGCGACATCCTCGAGCATCTCGACGATCCGTGGACCTTTCTGCGAGAGCTTCGGCGTGTGGCGAATCCCGGAGCGCATCTGCTCCTCAGCATTCCAAATATCGCAAGCTGGCCGATCGTCGCCGATCTGCTGCGCGGACGTTTCGACTATGTCTACATGGGAATCACCTGCGCGGGGCATCTCCGATTCTTCACCCGCCGGACGATCGAGGAAATGCTGGAGATCGCAGGGTGGGGAGTCGCTTCGATCACGCCTCAGGAGTCGTTCATCACGCCGGAATACCTCGCACTCGAGCAGCGGCTTGACGGCTCCGGAATCGCCTGGTCGCGCGAGGATCTGATCACACCGGGATACTACGTGATCGCCGTGAACGGTCTGGTCCCTGGCGACCCATGAGGGCGGTGGTCGCGATCCATCGTTCGCGTCCCTGTCCACCGGTCAGAGTCTTTCTGTCTCTTCGCGAATCGCTTCGAGCTCCGCCAGAACCTCGAGATCCTTCGGCCGGCCCGCAGCCCTCTTCGCTTCGATCAACGCATCGAGATCGATACAGCGGCATTGCAGGCCGAAGAGTGTGACGCTGATCGTCCGATCGATCAGCGTTTCGTATGTTCCTCCTCCGCCGATCTCACCGAGGAGATCGATCGAGCCGAGCTTCGTCGTCAACGTGAAATTGAGGCCACGCCGCAGAGTCTCGACATCGAGCCGAAATGGAAGCCCTGGAGGAGCCCCGCGCAGATATGGCTCGTGGGGAGCGAGTGCGGCCACGATCCTCTTCAGATTCTCAGAGGAGCGACGGTAGACGACGTCGACATCCGTAGTGAGTCGCGACGAACCATGAAGAGTCGCGGCGACACCCCCGACGAGGATGAGCTCCACCTCCGCACCAACGAGCGCCGAAAGCAGACCGCGGAAGTCAACCACGTCTCCGCCGCTCCGCCTTCCCGCTACGCTGTAGTTCTTCTGCGAACCGCTGCAGTTCCTCGAGTGCGAGGAGCCGCTCCTCCGGCGTCTTTCTCAGATTCTCGCGAATGAGCGAGCGGTCGACAGATTGCTTATAGACCTCGACGACGGAGTCGCTCGGAAGATTCGATCTGCCACTCATCACACGATGATTGTAAACCTCATGACGTTCGCACCTTCGCTTTTCGTCGAAACGGGCCGGCCGGGAAAAACGAAGGTGCGACCGTCGTAGTGCCTGGCATGTACCGTGAAGCCATTCCGGCCGAGCCCTGCGCCGGCCGTCATCTCTGAGCGAGGCGTGGTGGATGGGCGTGAGCGAAGGATCTGCGTTCTTAAACAGTTGCCGGTCGCAGATCCGAGGCGGATGGGAGGGTGTGAGTGATGGATGACGGTATGGTCATTCTCTTCAGAAGCTCGGACTGAATCACGCAGCAATGACCGTGGAGGTCGCTGCCAGCCAGAGGCAAGATCATGATCAAAAACCGGTTCCCTGCCATGCTTTCACTGATTGCACTCCTTTTGTCCACCGGATGCGCTTTCGACAGCCGCACCGCTTCTGCCGCCGAGGCGTTGCCGTTCTTCACCGACCAGAACATGGGACCGGCGCCTGTCCAGCTCGATGTCCCTTACGTCCCGACCGCGCAGGCGACGGTCGACGAAATGCTCCGGATGCTCCGGATCTCGAACGACGACATCCTCTACGATCTCGGATCGGGCGACGGACGGATCGTCATCACTGCCGCGCGCGATCATGGCGCACGCGGCGTGGGGTACGACCTCGATCCCGAACGAATCAGCGAAGCGAATGCGAATGCCCGCCAGGCCGGCGTGACGGAACGAGTGAAGTTCATTCAGGGAGATCTCTTCGATGCCGATCTGAGCGAGGCGTCCGCCGTGACCCTCTACCTTCTGCCCACCGTGAACCTCCGGCTCCGGCCGAAACTGCTCGCCGAGCTGCGACCCGGAACTCCGGTCGTATCACACGACTTCGACATGGGTGATTGGGCTCCCGAAGAGACAAAGGAGGTGGGAGGCGACCGGCTTTTCCTCTGGATCATCCCGGCGCGAGTCGAAGGGACGTGGCGCTGGTCCGGTCCGGGCGGCGTCGCACACCTCGCCAATCTGAGTCAGGAATTCCAGAAAGTGCACGGTTCGGCGAGCATCGGAGGAACGTCCGTCGCCCTGCGCAACGGGCGTGTCGCCGAAGATGAGATCAGCTTCGAGCTCGTGCGCAACGCGAGCGACAAAAGGGTGACGGACCGCTACAAAGGACGCGTCAAGGGAACGACGATCGAGGGAACGATCGAATCGAGCGACGGTACACGGGCCCGCTGGCAGGCGGTGCGAGAGTAGGGGCGAAGCATTTGCGCGCAGGCCGCGGCGACAGGCTCGCATGACTGCAGCGCAGCGCAATAGCTTCGCCCGGGTGCTTGGCGAAACTGTGACATTCGCGTCGGTGATCGCGGGCCACCCTCCCACCTGAGGCGGGCGCGGGACGCCCGCTCTCCCCGCAGGCTTGGGTAGCTCATGGGCAAGCACCCGGAACGAAGCGATTGCGCTGCGTTGCGGCGTCGCAAGCCCCCAGCTCTGTCCCTCGCGCAAATGCTTCGTCCCTTACGAGGACCGCGCAAGGTTGATCACGGCCACCCCCCTTGACTTACGCCTCGTTACCGCCTATGTTATTGGAACCAGCAGCCTCCTGCTGCCGGTGGAATCACTCATGTCCAGCGCACTGCTGTTCCAGATGCCGCTTCTCCCCCGGGAGACGCGCCCGCCGGCGGATTCGGAGACGGAAATCACGCCTCCTCTCCGCGACGATCTCGCCCGTCTCCGTGCGAGTCTCGCTCCGGAGCTCGCCGCGCGCATCTCGAGCGCGTCGGAGCTCGCCCGCACTCTGCAACGCCGCCGCCGCGATGAAGCGATCCCCACGACGATCCCCGAGGTCGATCGTCTTCTCGAGGGAGGTCTCCCCCGCGGCAGGCTGATCGAGATCGCGGCACGCCGGTCCACCGGCCGCTTCTCGATCGCGCTCTCGACCGTCGCATCGGCAACCAGCAGCGGAGACGCTGCAGCCTTCATCGACCTCGGCGATCATCTCGATCCGTCCGCGCTGGAGATTGCCGGTGCGGAACTGTCGCGCGTTCTCTGGATCCGGCCGCGCACGGTGAAGGAAGCGGTCACGAGCGCCGAGCTGCTCATCGCAACCGGCTTTCCACTGGTCGTCGCCGAGCTCGGGGTCCATCCGCTTCCCGGCCGGAGAGTCGCCGAGGCGTCGTGGGTGCGGCTGGCGCGCGCGGCGGAAGGACATGGAGCCGCACTTCTGGTCTGCAGCCCCTATCCGATCAGCGGGACGATCTCGGAAGCGGTGATCAGCGGCCAGCGGGGACGGGCCGCCTGGCAGGGAGAGAAGAAAACGCCGCGACTCCTCACCGGACTCTCGACGACGCTTCGTCTCGAGAAGCATCGCCACCGCAAGGCGGGGGACGCAGTGATGCTCAGGCTCCTGATGAAAGAGGTAATCCGGTGACAGGTCCCGGCGCATGGACAGACTCGAAGTGAATGACGAGATCCCATGGCTCGCATCGCCTCTCTTCTCGTTCCTCTCTTTCCTCTCGCGGCGCGGCTGCGGAGCGAGCCGGAGCTCGCCGGAGAAGCGGTCGTGATCGTCGAAGGCAACGGCAATGCCGCACATGTGATCGCGGCGAGCCGGCGGGCGCGCAGGGAGACGATCTGCGCCGGGATGACACTCCCTCAGGCGCGCGCCCTTCTTCCGAAGCTGATCGCGCGCGGCCGCGATGCGGAATGCGAACGGACCTCGCAGGAAGCACTTCTCGAGATCGCCGAACGGTTCTCTCCGCGCATCGAAGACGCCGGAGAGGGAGTCGCTCATCTCGACGTCAGCGGCATGGAAGGACTCTTCCGCGACAAAAAGGAAACGACCGCGGAGGAAGGACCGGCCGATCACGAGACGACGCTCGCCAGAGCGATCATCCAGGCCGCCGGCACCGCCGGTCTTCCGACCCGCGTCGGAATCGCCGCGAGCAAGCTCGCCGCTCGCATCGCCGCAGAGCTTCCGAAATCTCCGGTCATCGTCCCTCCGGGAGAAGAGAGCGCATTTCTCGCACCGCTCCCTCTCACGCGACTTCTCCCCGAGCTCGCCATCGGCGATGCCCTCGGGCGATGGGGAATCCGATCGATCGGCGAGCTGGCTCGCCTCCCCGAAGCGGAAGTCGCGAGCCGCCTCGGAGAGACAGGGCGCGCGCTGCACTGGGCGGCGCGCGGTGTCGACTCCCGCCCGCTGACTCCGCGGCTGCCCCCACCCGAATTTCGTGAAGGGATGGATCTCGAATGGCCGCTCGTCTCGCTCGAGCCATTCCTCTTCATCGCCAACGCCGCACTCGACCGACTGGCCAGGCGAATGGAAGTTCAGGGATTCGCCTGCCGCCGGCTCGAGCTACTGCTCAAGCTCGAGCCGGACGGCTACGACAGCCGTGGAATCGATCTGCCGGCGCCGACGCGCGACGTCAAGACGATGTTGACGCTCATCCGTCTCGGCCTCGAAGCGCGGACGCCGGGAGCGCCGGTGGCCGGCTTCAGCTTCGTCGCCCATCCTGACCGCCCACGTCGCGCTCAGCTCTCTCTGTTCGGATCGCCTGCGCTGTCACCCGACAAGCTGGCGACGACGATCGCGCGGCTCGCCGCGCTCATCGGCAGCGACCGCGTCGGAACGCCGGTGACGGTCGATGGTCACGCCCCGGAGCGTTTCGCGATCGTCGCGCACGATCCCCCTCCCCCACCCGAGCTGCGCCGCCGTCCTCGCAGGAGCCGGGGACTGCTGGCGGTGCGCGTTCTCCGTCCGCCGGTGCCGGTCGAAGTGATCATGCGCGGTAATGAGCTGCACTCCGTACAGCCATTGGCTGTACGGAATGATTCCGGCGATGGATCGAAACGGATGAAAATCGAAGGTTCCATCCGCGTCGCTTCCGGCCCCTGGAGCCTCGAGGAAGGATGGTGGTGCGAAAAACCGGTCGATCGCGACTACTGGGACGTCGAGCTCAGCTCCGGTGGGGTCTACCGCATCTACCGAGAGCGCGGGGAGGGGGGGTGGTATGTGGATGGGATGTACGACTGAGGGATAGCAGATGGCAGATGGCAGAGACGAGGGGCGAGACGAGAGACGAGAGACGAGGGTCAGAAGGGTGAAGAGTGAAGAGTGAAGAGTGAAGAGTGAAGAGTGAAGAGTGAAGAGTGAAGGGTGAAGAGTGAAGAGTGAAGGGTGAAGGGTGAAGAGTGAAGAGTGAAGGGTGAAGAGTGAAGAGTGAAGAGTGAAGAGTGAAGAGTGAAGAGTGAAGAGTGAAGGGTACTCCATTCGCCTCCCGTCTCTCGCCCCTCGCCCCTCGTCTCTCGCCCCTCGTCTCTCGCCCCTCGCCTCTGCTATCTGCCATCTGCTATTTGCTATCTGACCTCATGACCCCATGACGAGACGTCCTTACATCGAACTGCACGCCGCCTCCGCCTTCTCCTTTCTCGACGGCGCGTCCCTTCCGGAGGATCTGGCCGAGCAGGCGGCGGCGCTCGATCTGCCGGCGATGGCACTCGTCGACACGAACGGCGTCTATGGTGCTCCGCGCTTCTACGCGGCGGCGAAGAAAGCCGGACTCCGCGCGCTCGTCGGCGCGGAAGTCGTGCTCGATGAATCGATCGATGCCGGACCGCGCGCGAGCGGTCTCCATGCCGTTCCCGAGACTGATCCGATCGCCCCATCGACTCCATCACGCCTCACCCTGCTCGTCGGCAACCGCAACGGCTATCGGAATCTCTGCCGGATGTCGACCGAGGGGGCGCTGGGACGGCCGAAGGGCGAGGCGCGTTGCTCGTGGGATCTGATCGAAAAGTACGCCGGCGACCTCTTCTGCCTCACCGGAGGTGACGAAGGGGTTGTCGCACGCGCATTCGTCACCGGCGGAATCGATGGAGCACGGCGACGCGTCGATCGTCTGGCCGGCATCTTCGGATCCCGCCTTCATGTCGAGCTGCAGCGACATCGTCTGCGCGCCGAGGAGCATCGGAATCAGGCGCTCGTGGATCTCGCACGTTCGATGCGGATTCCCCTGGTGGCGACGAACGGCGTCCGCTACGCACGCCGTTCCGACAAAGACCTTCACGATGTTCTCACATGCATCCGCGCGAAAACGAATCTCGACCGGGCCGGATCGCTTCTCGACGCTCACCGCGAGCGTCACATCCGGGATGCCGCCGCGATGTCCGCGGCATTCGCCGATCTTCCTCAGGCGCTCGACAACACGCTGCTGCTGGCATCGCGTCTCGATTTCACACTCGCCGATCTCGGATACCGCTTTCCCGACTACCCACTCCCCGACGGCGAGACGCGCGACTCGTTTCTGCGGAAGATCACCTGGAACGGCGCGCGCGCCCGCTTCCGCCCTCTCACGGCGAAGGCGCAGGCCCAGCTCGAGAAGGAGCTGGCGATGATCGAGAAGCTCGATCTCGCCGGCTACTTTCTGATCGTATGGGACATCGTTCAGTTCTGCCTTCGCGAAAAGATTCTGGTGCAGGGGCGCGGCTCGGCGGCGAATAGCGCCGTCTGTTACGCCCTTTCGATCACCGCGGTCGATCCGGTGAGGATGGATCTGTTGTTCGAGCGATTTCTCTCCGAGGAGCGGGGGGAATGGCCGGACATCGATCTCGATCTTCCCTCCGGAGATCAGCGGGAGAAGGTCATCCAGTACGTCTACACGCGGTACGGTGCTCATGGCGCCGCGATGACCGCGAACGTGATCACCTATCGCGATCGATCGGCGGCACGCGAGGTCGGCAAGGCGCTCGGCTACTCGGAGGAACAGGTCGGCAGGCTGTCGAAGCAGGTCAGCCAGTGGAGCTTCGGGGAGATCCAGGAGAGGACCGACGAGCTGCCGGGAGAGCTCCGCACCGCCGGGTTCGACGTCGAAGAAGGTCGCGTGCGGCATCTGCTTCGCCTCTGGATTCAGATCCACAACCTCCCGCGCCACCTCGGACAGCATTCGGGAGGAATGGTGATGGCCGGAGGCCGTCTCGACGAGGTCGTGCCGCTCGAGCCGGCCTCGATGCCGGGACGCGTGGTGATCCAGTGGGACAAGGACGACTGCGCCGATCTCGGAATCATCAAGGTCGACCTGCTCGGACTCGGAATGCTCTCGGCGATCGAAGAGGCGATCCCGCTGATCAAGGTGAACGAGAAGGTCGACGTCGATCTCGCACATCTGCCGCAGAACGATCCGAAGATTTTCAAAATGTTGAACGAAGCCGACACGGTGGGACTCTTTCAGGTCGAGAGCCGCGCCCAGATGGCATCGCTGCCGAGGAACAAGCCGGAGAACTTCTACGACATCGTGATTCAGGTGGCCATCATCCGTCCAGGGCCGATTGTCGGCGGTATGGTCAATCCCTTCTTCGACCGCCGCCAGGGGAAGATTCCGGTCGAATATCCCCATCCCTCCCTCGAGCCGATTCTGAAACGCACCCTCGGGGTTCCGCTGTTCCAGGAGCAGCTTCTGAAGATCGCGATGGTGGCGGCGGGATTCACCGGCGGCGAGGCGGAGGAGCTGCGCCGCGCCATGGGCTTCAAGCGCTCGGTCGAGCGGATGTCTCACATCGAGAAGAAGCTTCGCGATGGAATGACCGAGCGGGGGATCGTCGGAAAGGCGCAGGAGGAGATCGTGAAATCGATCACCTCGTTCGCGCTCTATGGATTCCCCGAATCGCATGCTGCCAGCTTCGCCCTGATCGCCTACGCCAGCGCGTATCTGAAGGCGCATCACCCGGCGGCGTTCTACATCGCACTGCTCGACTGCTGGCCAATGGGCTTCTACCATCCGGCGACGCTGGTCAAGGATGCGCAGAGGCGCGGCGTGACGGTTCTCCCCATCGACGTCAATCGCTCCGCCTGGAAGTGTCGCTGGGAGAACGGTGCGGTGCGTCTGGGACTGCGGTTTGTGAAGGGACTGCTGGAGAAGAGCGGAAGGCGGATCGAAGAGGAGCAGGAGCAACGACGTTTCCGAAGTGCGGATGATCTCGCACGGCGCTGCCGGCTCCACAACGATCAACTGACCCGGCTCGCCTGGTCCGGGAGCCTCGCATCACTCGGAATGACGCGCCGCGCCGCCCTATGGCAGGCGGATCTGGCGGCCAGGCCGGCGGGTCCGCTCTTCGAGGAAACGACGGCAGTTCTCGACTCGCCTCTCACCGAAATGTCGCCCTCCGAAGAGACGATGGCCGATTATCGGGCGACCGACATGACGACCGGACCGCATCTGATGCAGCACATCCGGGAAGAGCTCGCGCTGAAGGGTGTGCGATCGGCGGCCGAGCTCGCAACGATGCGCAGCGGCAAGCGTGTGACGACAGCGGGTGCGGTGATCGTCCGCCAGCGGCCGGGAACGGCGAAGGGATTCGTCTTTCTCACCCTCGAAGACGAGAGCGGCATGGCACAGGCCATCGTCCATCCCGATCTTTTCCGTGAGCAGCGCTCGATCATCGTCGGCTCCCCGGGCCTGATCGTCGAAGGGATCCTGCAGAACGAGTCGGGGAATCCCTCGGTTCGCGCCGAGCGCTTCTGGCCCATTCACGACTTCTCTGCGACGCCGAGTCACGATTTTCATTGAGAGGGCGCACCACGCCTGCGGCGGCGAGGACGCCGCCGCGATCGGGCGGGACGCCCGACCCCCACGGCGTTCAACGCTCAGCTCCCGGGGGGAGCGGGCGTCCCGCGCCCGCTCCGCGACTATGACTGTGTCGATGCGGCGAGCTCGTCGATCTTCGCTGCGAGAACGAAATCGCTGCGGGTGAGGCCGTCGATCTTGTGAGTCCAGATCTCGATCGCCACCCGACCCCATCCGAGGTGGATGTCGGGATGATGTCCCTGCTCCTCGGCGAGGGCGCCGACTTCGTTCGTGAAGGCGAGCGCCTGTAGGAAATCGGGAAATCGGAATTCATGCTTCAGGTGGTGCTCGTCGATGACCTCCCATTCTCCGCCGAGCTCGCGAGCCACGGTTCGCAAATCCTCTCCCTTCAGCGCGGGGACTCCTCCCTTGCACGGTATGCACTGCTCCTGCGCCAGCGCCATCGATCTCGCCTCCTTTTCCTGTCGTGAATCAGGTCGACGAACGCATCGCCCGTTCGACGCGCGCGACCAGATCCTTTGGTTCCACACGATACTTGAACGCCTTTCGGCCGGCGACGAAGATCACCGGCACATCCCAGGTGTAACGCGCCTGCAGCTCGGGATCGTCATCGATGTTCACTTCGCGAACGACAGCCGCCAGATCGTGATCATGGATCGCCTCGTCGATGACGAGCCTTGCCTCGTCGCAGAGATGACATCCCGGGCGGGAGTAGATGACGATCTCGACCACCTGACGATTCTAACTCCCTTATGATTCCACGCGGAGGCAGCGATGATTGGAATCGATCTCGAAGGGAAAGTGGCGCTCGTCACCGGTGCTTCGCGGGGGATCGGGCGAGAAACAGCCCGGTTTCTGGCCGCCGCCGGCGCGAGAGTCGGCATCAATTACGCTCAGAACGAGGCTCGGGCGCGCTCCCTGGCCGAAGAGCTCGGCGAGAGCGCGCTGCTGCTCGAAGGCAGTGTCGGAGATCCGCACCGAGCGAGAACGATGATCAATGATCTCGTCGAGCATTTTGGACGCATCGACATCCTGGTCAACAACGCTGCGACGTTCTCGGAGAACCGCTTCGATCGGGACGACTCCGACGGGTGGGAGCGCGGGTGGCAGCAGACGTTCGAAGTGAATCTGTTCGGTCCGGCGAATCTCTTTCATGCGACGTTTCCACTGATGAAGTGCCAGGGCGGGGGCAAAGTGATCAACGTCGCGTCGCGTGCGGCATTTCGAGGAGAAACGGAATTCGCCGACTACGGGGCGTCGAAGGCCGCGCTGGTCAACCTGACCAAGAGTATTGCTCGCTCCTGCGGCCGCTACAACATCATCTCCACCTGTGTCGCGCCCGGGTGGATCGAGACGGACATGGCGACGGCGGATCTCGCCCTGCGCCGCGACGAGATCGTCGCGGAGATTCCGCTCGGACGCGTCGGCACGCCCGCCGACATCGCCGGCATCATCCTCTTCCTCGCCTCCCCCTTCGCCGACTATCTCAACGGGGCGACTCTCGACGCGAACGGAGGATCGTACGTGCGGTGATTGAAAGAGGGCGAGGGAAGGGGTGAAGAGGGAAGGGTGAAGAGGGGTTAGATAGCACACCGCAGATGGCAGATGGCAGATGGCAGACGGCAGACGGCAGATGGCAGATGGCAGATGGAAGTGGCAGATGGGGAGCGCAGGCAAGGGATCTCACTCTGCTATCTGCTACCTGCCATTCACTCTTCGACATATCCGATGTACCCGATACACATCTCGCTCGCCGCTTCTTCCCCATAGCTGACGTCGCGTGGCGGTGAGGTTGGATTCTTCGGATTCGCAGCTGAGTTGTCGTACTCCGCTTCGATGCGGATCACCGTGCCCGCCGGAAGCAGCGGTGGATCGGCGTAGGAATACATCCCCTGCCAGTGAATGTCCCAGTCATCGATCCGGATCAGGCACATCTCCTCACCGTCGGGAAGTGTCGCGATCATCCGGTTCTGCCTGCCGAGCAGGTGCATGTGCGTTCCCGCCGTGATCGCGCGAATGGCGCTCGGAAGCGTCATCGACGCGGTCACTCGATAGTCGGTCGCTCCCGCAGGAATCGTGAAGTCGCGATTCTCCACCGACAGAAATCGGAAGAGCCGATCGGGCCGTGCACGAGTGAAGTACAGACCCATCCGAGTCTGGTCGACCATCGCATGACCATGATGCGGTGCGTAGTGGATCTGCAGAACGATCTTCGCATTGGCCGGCAGGAGAATTCCGACCTCGTCCGGAAGCTGCGGAGGTGCGGCTCCCGGAAACCAACCGCCGAGCAGGCCTGCAGCATCGAACCCGGGGCCGCCGAACGACTCGTAGCCCGGATCCGGATCGGCGGCCTGCAGTCGTTCGGCCTCTCCGCTCGTATCGATGTAAGCGATGATGTGATGGACCGTCTCGCGGGCGAGCGGCAGGAAGTCGATCGCGCGGAGATAGCGATCCTCGGGAAAGCTGACCGGAAGGACGAAACAGCGGAACATGTCGCGCTCGTCCGGAGGTGTATACGGCTGCGGAATCGCGATCTCGGCATCGGGGGGGCCGAGAAGCCATCCCGTTTCGAAGGTGCGCGGGGGCGGAAGGTCTTCAGCGCGCCCTTCCGGCATCCCGCCTTCGATCCAGTCGACGATGAGGCTGATCTCCCGGTCGGTCAGTCTGCGATTCCCGACGAATTCGCCACAGCCCGGCTCGGGCTTCCACGGCGGCATCTGGCGGGTCGAGACCATGAAGTGAATCCGTCCCGCCCATTTCACGGCATCCTGGTAGGTGATCAACGGGAACGGTCCGAGCTCTCCCGTCTGATGGCACGACTGACACGTCTCCTGAACGATCCGGATCACTTCGCGATTGAATGTGGGAGTACGAGGAAGATCGACGGCTCTGCGCCGCGAGCCGACGAGGATGCTCGAAGAAAGGAGAAGCAGCGAGAGGATGAAGCAGTTGCGGATCAGTCTGCCCGAGATGCTCATCGATCTATCCCTGCGCGCCGCCGCGCGACGGCCTGCTTCTTGCTCCTATCCCTGCCAGAGCCCGAACGGCTGCAGCCCGTTCCACATTCCTATGGAAATCACCTCGACCCTTGCCGTCCTGCTCGTGGCACTCGCCACGATGGTAGCAGCAATCGCCCTGGCGTATCTTCCCCTCCGGGCGATCACCTATGTCATCGGGCGGAACATCGTCGCTCCGATCCGAAACTACATCGAGCGCCAGCGCGAGCGGCGGCGCGCCCGGCGAGAAACACCCGATCGCCGGAAAGTCATGTGATGCCGGCCTTGCCTCCACTAGAACGCTGCAGCCAGAGCCGACGCGAAGCGAGGATCCGATGTCCGGAACATTCCTCGTTCGTACCATAGGACCTTCCCCGTCCGATCGATCAGCGCCGAGGTCGGAATGACGTTCGTCGCGAAGACTTCCGCGCTTCGACCGTCCGGATCGAGGACGATCTGGTAGCCGATCTTGTAGGAGTCGACGAACGCTCTGACCACGGCCTTCGCTGCCGCCGAATCGATGCTGATGCCGACCACCTCGAGACCGTGCTCCTTCTCCCTCTCGTACAGCGCCTGAAGCTCGGGAATCTCGGCGCGGCACGGGCCACACCAGGTGGCCCAGATGTTGACGAGAACGACCTTCCCCTTCATCCGCGACAGATCCACCGGCTGCCCGTCGAGCGTGTTTGCAACAAAGGACGGCATCCTGCTGCCAACCGCAGGAAACGGAACTGACGGCTCCGGTGCCGGCGCCGCTGCTGGTACCACCTGCTCGGGCGGCTCATTCTGCCGCTCGCGCCCGCACGAGCCTGCGAGAAGCGCAGCAGCAAAGAGGGGAAGGAGAAAAGGGAGGGCTGACCGGCTCATCGCTTCCTCACGACTGGAATGGCGGCGAGGCGAACGCCGCCGCTCTCGCCCGGCTCCGGCCAGGCAGCGTACAGAGTATCATCCGTACGCGCCAGTCTCGGGAATCCTGCAGTCGTTGACGCTCCGGCTCCTCCCGGATCGAATGGCTCGCCCATCGTCGCATCGAGCCCGACATGACGCCCGAGCACGCGGGCGACTCCCTCACGCTGCTCGACCCAGGTGACCAGCGCGGAACGATCCGAGAGCATCACCACGTCCACACGCCCTTTGGGACTGCCGCCATCGATGCGCATGGGAGGGGTGAAGCTCGCACCCGAGTCGGAAGAGAAGGCGACATTGACGCGGGCTTCCTCTCCGGCGGCTGTGAACCAGGCGATGACGACGTCACGCCCCCGCGCGTCCATCTGCGGGCCATTGACCGGGCATCCGGTGATCTTCCAGCCGTCGGCGTGGAGGAGCTTAGGCTCCGTCCATCCATCGTCGATCCGGCGCACGATCGCGATATCTCGCACCTCCCCCTCGCTGCGATCCCGATACGCGGCGAGCAGGCCAGCGTCGGTCAGCACCATCGCCGTCTGGCAGCATTCACACGTCATGGCATCGAGCATGGCCTCCTGGGAAAGAACCCCACTCGCGTCGAATTCCGCGAAGCGCACCGTCATCGGTCCGCTTTCTTCCCCTTCGCTCATCAGCCGGCCATCGAGCCAGAGCGCCGCGACACCGCCGTTCGGGAGAGCGACGAGGCTCGCGAACCCATGCTCGGTCTTCGTCCCGTCGTCATGAATCACGAACGATTCGCTCCAGGTGGCTCCGCCGTCGACCGACTGTGCAACTCGAACGTCGTAAGCGTAGGTCGCAGTGCCGCTTTTCTGCAGCCAGTGTGCGACGAGGCGACCATCGCCGGTCTCGACGACGGAAGGAAAATCGGCCCAGTTCACGAAGAAATCCTTCCCTTCTGCGATGGTCGACGCCTTCGACCAGGCGACACCGTCGAAGCTCGAAATCATCAGCGCGTGACCGTCACTGCCGGTGCGCGCCTGGAACCACGACATCAGCAGCGTTCCGTCGCGCATCGTGGTCAGGAATGGCTGGGCGCTCCCCGGGCCGGCTGGCGAATCGACAGCTCTTGGAGCTGCGAGTGCGCTACGTACCGAGTCGCCGGCCTCACCTCCGGACTCCCCTTGTCCGGTCTCGGGCGTACATCCGAGGGAGAGGATGAGCAGGACAGTTGTCACGACGGCTGTCGCGAGAGGTTTCATGGCGTGCCGAGTCGTTGCCTTCGTGTCGACTTCAAAATGGGAGTCCAACCTCCGTCATCCTGCGCCCGAAAACCGAAAAAGCCCCGCACAGCGAGGCCTCCCGGTTCGGCGATCGATGGTGCGCTTACGACTCTTCCTCTGTCTTGCCCTTCTTGATGAGCTCCGGCTCCGCAGTCTCCTCCTCGGCTTCGGCAGTTGCTTCGGCCGAGACCTCCGCGCGCGGAAGTGTGATGCTCACGATGACGCGATCGGGATCGTCGAGAATTCTGACGCCGGGGGGAATCGGCAGATCGGACACGCGGACGAAGTGATGGATCTGAAGAGGCGTGACGTCGATGTCGAACGTATCGGGAATCGCCCCGGGCAGGCACTCCACATGAAGGTCGCGCGCCTGAAAGTCCAGCACGCCTCCACCCACCTTCACACCGACTGCCGTTCCACTCAGGTGAACAGGGATGGTGACGCGCACCACCTCGTCCATGACGACGCGGACGAAATCGATGTGGGTCACCGACCGTTTGATCGGATCGATCTGAATGTCCTTGATCATCGCATGCCGCTGCTGGTCGGTTCCGGCCATCTTCAGCAGGAACACCGACCGGACGCCATGCTCGCTTTTCGTGACGATCTCGGAGATCACTTTGAGATCGACCGTGATCGGAACCGCTTCACGATGACCACCGTAGACGATGGCCGGGACTCGCCCGTCGCGACGCAGCTTCCTGGCGATGCCCTTCCCCGTTCCCTCGCGACGCGAGACCTCTACCACCAACTCAGCCATGAACTTCTCCTTCCACGGTATGCAGCTAGATGGAAATCGCCGCGGGAGGAACAAAAATTCCAGAAATGGCCCGATTCCGCGGGGTCACATGTCGAACAGGGAGCTGACCGAGTCTTCGTTGTGGATCCGCTTGATCGCTTCCGAGAGGAGGTCCGCGATCGAGAGCGTGACCAGTCGCTTGCAGGCGGCAGCCTTCTCCGCAGTGGGCATGGTGTTTGTCACGATCACATGATCGAGAACCGATCCGTTGATCCGTTCGACAGCCGGTCCGGACAGAACGGCATGCGTAGCGCAGGCGGAGATCGACTCCGCCCCCTTTTCCTTGAGCGTCTGCACGCTGTGAATCAGCGTACCGCCCGTGTCGATGATGTCGTCGACGATGAAGACATTTCGTCCTTCCACCTCTCCGATGATGTGCATCACCTCGGTCTGGTTCTTGGCGATGCGCCGTTTGTCGATGATGGCCAGCGTGGCCCCGAGCCGTTTGGCATAGGCTCGGGCCCGTTCCACACCCCCCGCATCGGGCGACACGATCGTCATGTTCGACAGCTCGAGCGCTTTGAGATGACGAATGAGAACCGGCGCTGCGAAGAGGTGATCGACCGGAATGTTGAAGAAGCCCTGAATCTGGGCCGCGTGCAGATCCATCGTCAGGACGCGGTCCGCGCCGGCAGCAGTGATCAGATCAGCGACCAGTTTCGAAGTGATCGGGACGCGCGGCTTGTCCTTTCGATCCTGCCGGGCGTAGCCGTAGTAAGGGAGAACCGCCGTGACGCGACTCGCCGAGGAGCGCTTGAATGCATCGAGCATGATCAGCAGCTCCATCAGCGTGTCGTTGACCGGCGGGCAGGTCGGCTGAATCACGAATACGTCCGCGCCGCGGACGTTTTCGTCGATCTGAACGTAGTTCTCCCCGTCGGAAAAATTGTAGAGAGCCACTCGTCCTGGAGCGACTTCCAGGATGCTGCAGATCTCGCCGGCGAGCGCTGCATGCGCTCGACCCGAGAACACTTTCAGCGGTCCATACATCTTCGGTACGTGCATGAGCAGAGGACGCGATCGACGCCCGGAGGAGGCAGATTATGCCAGATGTTTCTCACATCGTGGAGTCGATCCAGGAGATTGCGTACTGAATCACCGAAAGTGAGTGACGGAGCACGGCTCGTGTCATTATCATCGAGCATCGACTTCCAACGAGGAGGACCACTGGTCGAGCTCGCGAAAGGACGTCCGGTTCGGGAGGTTCTCGAGGGAGGCCGGCTCAAGGGTGGAATGCTCCGTTCGCATCTTCGCTGGCTCCAGGAGCACCATCCCGACGATGTCGATCGAATTCTCGGGACGCTTCCCGCCGATCTCTCGCGCGAGATCGGCGCGGTCCTCCTCGTTTCGTCCTGGTACCCCTTTGCGACCCTGATTCACTTCGACCGGGCGATTGCCGGCGCGTTCGGCGGTGATGAGACGCTCCGTGAACTTGGCCGCCATTCCGCCAGGATCAACCTGTCGACGACGTACAAGGCGCTCGACCGCGATACCAACCACGATTTCTTCGAGCATTCCGCCCTCGTCCATCGCCAGTTTCAGGACTTCGGAACGGTCGCCTACGAACGCGGTGCCGGAGGGGGAAGAATCGTGCACAGCGACTATCCCTGCTTCAGCCGGATCTTCTGCGCCAGCGCGATCGGATATTACGAGGCGACGATCAAATCCCACGGAGCACAGCGAGCCCAGGTCCAAGAAACCGAGTGTCAGTGCTTCGGAGATCGCAGCTGCACGTTCGAGATGCGCTGGTACTAGTGT
>DATKDP010000114.1:0-66274 GCA_035546335.1 Thermoanaerobaculia bacterium
GCAACCCACATACTCGCCCGCGCTGCTCCCTTTCGTACGGACGTGCCTTCAGGCCTGTCAGACGGGGTGGGGCGCGGGTGGCTACGTCCGAGAAAGCAGTCGGCCTGCCGCAACCCACATACTTGACCGCTGCCGCTGCTACCTCGGACGCTATGCACATGACCCTAAGTGTCGCCACCGTCACCGAGATGCTCGCCGCCCGCGACGCCCTCACGGGCCCGGTCGGCCTCGTGCCAACCATGGGTTACCTCCACGAAGGCCACCTGTCGCTCGTCCACCGCTCCAAACTCGAGAACGACCACACCATCGTCACCATCTTCGTGAACCCAACCCAGTTCGGCCCCAACGAAGACTTCGAACGCTACCCCCGCAACGAAACCCGCGACCTCGACCTCCTCGAAGCCGCCGGCGTGGACATCGTCTTCGTCCCCACCGTCGACGAGATGTACCCGCAGGACTTCGACGATTGGGTCGAAGTCACCGGCCCCGTCGTCGACCGCCTCGAAGGCCGGCGCTGCCCCGGCCACTTTCGAGGCGTCACCACCATCGTCGCCCGCCTCTTCCGCATCATCCGGCCCGACCGAGCCTACTTCGGCCAGAAAGACGCCCAGCAACTCCGAGTCATCCGCCGCATGGCCAACGACCTCGCGCTCCCCGTCAACGTCATCGGCCTACCCACCATCCGAGAACCGGACGGCCTCGCCATGTCCAGCCGCAACGTCTACCTGTTGCCTGAAGACCGCAGCGCCGCACTCGTCCTCTCCCGCTCCCTCCGCCTTGCCGAAGACCTCGTCCGCCAGGGCGAAACCAAAGCCACCGAAATCAAGCTCCGAATGCAAGACCTCATCGAGACGGAACCCCGCGTGACCCTCGACTACATCAGCATCACAGACGAACAAACCCTCGAAGAACTCGACACCATCGACCGCCCAGCCCTCGCCCTCCTCGCAGCCCACCTCACCAACACCCGCCTCATCGACAACACCGTCCTCATCCCACCCGGCGCTGCAATCCCGTCTCACCTCGCCGACCTGATCACCCGCCCCTGACCTCCGTACCGTCCACTTCACTCTTCACACTTCACACTTCACTCTTCACCCCCTTCACACTTCACACTTCACACTTCACACTTCACACTTCACACTTCACCCTTCACTCTTCACCCTTCACCCTTCACCCTTCACCCTTCACCCTTCACCCTTCACTCTTCACTCTTCATCCGGCGACGGAGTCATACCTCGCCTGTTTGAGCTGGTTCTCCATTTCGAGGGCGCGAGGGAAGAGCACGTTGTTCTCGAGATGCATGTGCCGGTTCAGCTCGCAGTCGAGCTCGTGGAGCTTTGCGTAGAGGGCGACCACTCCTGCGGATGCATCGGGCGGAGGCGTGAACGACGAGGTGAGCTCGCGCATGTTCCGGAGGCGCTCCACCATCAGATCGTGCTCGACGAACTCGGTGAGAACGAGGTTGCGCACGCTGATGCGCCACGATCCTTCATTCCCCGAATCGTGTGCCGCGCGCTCCATCCGGGCGATTCGTCCGAACAGCTCGCGCTCCTCGTGGAGCATGTGACGCGCAAGGTTGTCCGTGAGCGTGGTGAAGAGTGCATGAATTCGCTTGAGGTCCGGCGAGTCCTGCTCCTCGTCGCGGAGACGCACGATCTCATCGCCGAGCTTCCGAATTTCTTCTTCCTCGATATGGTGATGGGTTTCGACGATATATGAGATCACGTCGGTCAGGCTCTTCTCGAACCAGTTTACGAGGGCCTCTTCGGGCATGGCGGCGCGGAGCCGCGCGAGCTCTTCGATGATCTCGTTCGCGTCCACGCCCGCGAGATCGCATGCCTCCGCCAGCGACCGGCCTCCCCGGCAACTGTAGTCGATCCGCATGCGCTCGAAAAGATCGATCGCTCCCGGGATCTCGATGGCCACTTCACTCACTGTCGACGACGGTTCGATGTTCATTTCGGATGCCTCCTCACGTCCATGCGGGTGGTTTCATCCCCTGGCCGAGCTTTGTTCATGATGCGAGGTGACGCCGCCGAGTCGGGTGACCGCAGGCACAAGCGATTGTGATCGGATACCGGCAACGACTCCCGGAAGCCGGGAGATTTCGCTTCGTGCCGGCTTCGGGAGCGCGGAGGATTCAACGCGTACGTCGCGGAATCACAGCAGGACGAGCGCCTCGAGCGCCGGCTTGTTGTGCACCAGAAGAGTCGATCCCTTGATGGAGATGATCTTCTTTTCCTTGAGATCTCCGAAGAGGCGCGTGACGGTCTCGCGCGAGGTTCCGATCATCTGCGAGATCTCCTGATGGGTCATCAGCAGCTTGACCCGAATGCCCTGATCCGATTCCTTCCCCTGCTCGGTGCACCAGGAGAGAATGAGATGGGCGAGTTTTTCTCCCGCCGAGTGAGAGAGTCCGAGCGAGCGGATGTGGTCGTTCGCCGAATGACATTCTTCGCTGAGCTGCTGTGCGGCGCTGAAGCAGGCATCTCCATGCTCTTTGATGAAGCGGAGAAAATCGTCCCGTTTGACGAAGTTGACCTGAGACGGCTCGATCGTTTCGGCGGTCGCTTTGTATGCCGACGTGGCGATCGTGCTGCTCATCCCGAGCACTTCACCCGCCTCGACGATCCGCGTGATGAGCGTCTTTCCCTCGCTCGAGGAGACGCTCATCTTGACCCGCCCCTTGCACAACATGAAAACACCTCTCGGCATCTCCCCCTCGGCATAGAGCACCGAGCCGGCGGGGTAGACGCTCGTGAAGGTGAGATGATCGAATGCCTCGAGCGCCTTCCCCTCGAGGTTGCAGAAGAACCGGTCCGCCTTCCATTTGCAGGTCAGACAATTCTCGAAAACATCGAAACCGTAGGGCGACGGCATAGGACACTCCTTCGATCAAAGCTCCCCATGGAACGGAAGTGATTCTTCACCTTCGGAACGCCCGTTCAAGGGCGCTTTATTCTGCTTCGACTCGGGGGCGAGGCGCCCGCATCCTTCGTCATCCTCTGAGCGAAAGAGCGGCGCTCCGCGCCGGTGAAGAGGATTCGAGGACACACACTATGGTACGCCCGGAAATGGTGGCTGGTAGCTTCAACCGTCCCTACGGGACTGGATCGTCCCCGCACGCTACGCAACCCGGGACTCCGTCCCGGGCTATTCTCAACCGTCCCTCCGGGACTGGAAGTGTCCCCAACGCCTGCCGTGATTCTGGCCGTGTCCCGTTCCGCGGACTTCACACCGAATTTACCTCGACTGCACACGCCACCGAGAGGCGTGGCTTAGATTCAGCACGCACCGACTGACACGACACGATCATCAAGGAGACTCTGCGATGCGATCTCGTTTTCTCTCGCTACTGCTGGTCATCTCCCTTCTCTTTGCTCCTGCCTGTGGGAAGAAGGAGGATTCCGAGGCGGTCGCGCCGGGAGGTGAGACCTCGGCGACGGGTCCCGTCACCGTCGACGGGTCGAGCACGGTGTTTCCAATCACCGAGGCGGTCGCGGAGGAGTTCCAGCGGGAGAACAGGAAGGTGCGCGTGACCGTCGGGATCTCGGGGACGGGTGGTGGATTCAAGAAGTTCTGTGGAGGCGAAACCGACATCACGAACGCATCACGGCCGATCAAGCCGACGGAAGTGGAGCTTTGCGCCGCCAATGGAATCGAGTACGTCGAGCTGCCGGTCGCCTTCGACGGTATTGCGATCATCGTGAACCGCCAGAACGACTGGGCGGGCTCGATCACGGCCGAGGAGCTGAAGCGGTTGTTCGAGGCGGAGGCACAAAGAAGGATCATGCGATGGAGTCAGGTGCGCGCCGGGTGGCCTGATCGAGAGATTCATCTCTATGCACCAGGCGTCGATTCGGGGACGTACGACTATTTCTCGGAAGCGATCATCCACCGGGCGCAGGGAACTCGTGGTGACTACACCTCGAGCGAAGACGACAACGTGATCGTCCAGGGAGTGGCCACCGATCCGCTCGCTCTCGGGTTCTTCGGCTTCGCCTACTACGCCGAGAACACCGACAAGCTGAAGGTTCTCGGTGTCGACGACGGGAATCCGGCGAACGGCGAGGGTCCGATCCTTCCCTCCGTCGAGACGATCCGCAATGGCACCTATCAGCCTCTTTCCCGACCGATCCTGATCTATGTCGCGGCGAGGAGTCTGGACAAACCGCAGGTCGCTGCATTCGTTCGCTTCTATCTCGAAAATGCGCAGGGGCTCATCGAGGAGGTGGGCTATGTGCCTCTGCCCGATGAGGCGTACAAGCTGGCCTCGGAGCGCGTCACGGCGCGAAGAACCGGCTCGCTCTTCGGCGGAACCGGATCGCAGGTCGGAGTCTCCATCGAAGATCTCATGCGCCAGTCGGCGCAGGGTCGGTGATGCGAAGAGGCTTCCAGCCTCTCGAGCGCGAGCTGCACGGCGCGCGGCATCCGTTCGAGCGGGTGATCGGTGCGGTGCTTCTCGTTTGCGGGCTCCTCTCGATCGGGACGACGATCGGGATCGTCGGAGTCCTCCTCTTCGAAACGGCCGCCTTCTTTCGCTCCGTTCCGATCAGCAGCTTTCTCGGCGACAGCCAGTGGACTCCCCTTTTCGAAGACAAGCACTTCGGCATCTGGCCCCTGGTGGCGGGAACATTTCTGACGACAGTCATTGCGCTCGCGGTGGCCGTTCCCTTCGGACTCCTCGCCGCGATCTATCTGAGCGAGATCGCGACGATGCGCGCGCGCAGAATCCTCAAGCCGATTCTCGAGGTGCTCGCCGGAGTGCCGACGGTGGTCTACGGCTATTTCGCTTTGAGCTTCGTCACACCGCTGCTCCAGCGGGTCGTTCCCGGCCTCGCCGGATTCAACGCTCTCAGCCCGGGCATCGTGATGGGCATCATGATCCTTCCGGTCATCGCATCGCTGAGCGAGGACGCGATTTTCGCTGTGCCGGCGTCGTTTCGCGAGGGCGCCTACGCCCTTGGCGGCGGGAAGCTGCCGACGATCTTTCGCGTCGTTCTCCCCTCGGCTTTCTCCGGCATCGCTGCGGCGGTGATCCTCGGGATCTCGCGCGCGGTCGGTGAGACGATGATCGTCGCCATCGCGGCAGGCCAGCAGCCTCGTCTGACTCTCGATCCGCGTGTTCCGATCGAGACGATGACGGCGTACATCGTCCAGGTCAGCCTGGGCGACACGCCGACGGGGACGATCGAGTACCAGACGATTTTCGCCGTCGGGACGGCACTCTTCACCATGACGCTGCTTCTGAATCTCGCCTCGTTCCGACTGCGGCAGCGCGTGCTCAAAGGAGGAACGCATTGACGTCCGCGGCACAGACGGCAGGACCGTCGGCGGATCTGACGATGAAGGAGAAAGGGGCGCTCGTCGAGCGGCTCTTCTCGCTTCTCTCTCTGCTGGCTCTCTTCATTCCGCTCGTTCTGCTGGCGGTGCTCTTCGGCGACGCACTGCGCGACGCGCTGCCGCGGCTCGACTGGAACTTTCTGACGGGCTATCCGTCGCGCCGGCCTGCATCCGCGGGGATTCTGCCGGCGCTGGTCGGAAGCGCTTATCTGATGCTCCTGACGGCGCTCATGGCGATTCCATTGGGAGTCGGCGCCGCGATCTACCTGGAGGAATATGCTCGCCCCAACAGGTTGACTCAGCTCATCGAGATCAACATCAGCAATCTCGCCGGCGTCCCGTCGATCATCTACGGGCTGCTCGGACTCGAGCTGTTCGTTCGAGGCTTCGGACTGGGAAGAAGCCTGATTGCGGGCGCAGCGACGCTGGCGCTGCTGCTGCTCCCGATGGTGATCATGGCATCGCGGGAAGCATTGCGGACCGTGCCGCTCTCGCTTCGCGAAGCGGGGTATGCTCTGGGAGCCGATCAGTGGGAGGTCATCCGGCGTGTGGTGCTGCCGATGTGTCTTCCGGGGATCCTTACCGGGATCATTCTGTCGGTGGCGCGGGCGATCGGGGAGACGGCGCCGCTGATCACGATCGGGGCGCTGACCTACGTCGCTTTCCTTCCCGATTCGCTGAAGAGTCCCTTCACGGCGCTGCCCATTCAGATCTTCAACTGGGTATCGCGGCCACAGGCGGGCTTTCACGTGAATGCTTCGGCGGGGATCGTCGTGCTTCTGGCGTTGATGCTACTCTTGAACGGCCTGGCGATCTTTCTCCGGATCCGCTTGCAGCGGAGAACCAGCTGATGAATGCATTCTTTTCAACTGCCCGGAATCGCGAGCAGCCGGACGCCGGGCCGTCGCTTCGCGAGAAGCTGCGGTCGGAGGAGCTGAAGGCGTGGTTCGGCGACGCGATCGCGCTCAAGGGCATCTCTCTCTCGATCCCCGAAAAGGCGGTCACCGCGATCATCGGCCCATCGGGATGCGGCAAGTCGACCTTCGTCCGCTGCCTCAACCGGATGCACGAGGTCGTGCCGGGCGCCCGTGTGGAGGGGAGGGTGCATCTCGACGGGACGGACATCTACGATCCTCGCGTCAATCCCGTCCGACTCCGGAGGCGCGTCGGCATGGTCTTTCAGAAGGCCAATCCCTTTCCGACGATGTCCATCCGAGAGAATGTTCTCGCCGGTCTTCGACTGCAGGGAATCCGTCCGGGGCGTGGCGGCGAGCTCGTCGAGCGTGCGCTGACTCAGGCAGCGCTCTGGAACGAGGTCAAGGATGTGCTCGACCGGTCGGGCTCGAGCCTTTCCGGAGGGCAGCAGCAGCGCCTCTGCATTGCACGGGCGCTCGCACTGGAGCCGGAGGTACTGCTGATGGACGAGCCGGCGTCCGCGCTCGACCCGATTGCGACGCAGAAGATCGAAGAGCTCGTCTACGAGCTGAAAGCCTCCTTCACGATCGTGATCGTGACTCACAACATGCAGCAGGCCGCGCGGATCTCTGACAGGACGGCGTTCTTCATGCTCGGCACTCTCATCGAGATCGGCGACACGAAGGACGTCTTCATGAATCCGAAAGAGAAGATGACCGAGGACTACATCACCGGCCGCTTCGGCTGAGGAGCGCATGGAACGACATTTCGACAGAGATCTCGAACAGCTGACCCTGAGGCTCGTCCAGATGGGCGGGATGGTGGAAGAGGCGATCGCGAAATCGGTTCGAGCGCTGCTGGAGCGCGACTCCGCTCTGGCCGAAGAGGTGATCACAAACGATCAGGCAATCGATCAGGTCGAGCTGGAGATCGATCAGCAGACGATGGAGTTGATCGCCACGATGCAGCCGGCCGCGGTCGACCTCCGCTTTCTGGCCACCCTGATGAAGGTCACGCCCGAGCTCGAGCGCATCGCCGATCTGGCCCAGGATGTCGCTGAGCGGGCGCTGGAGTTGAGCCGCGAACAGAGCATCAACAGAATGGGCGACATGGGACGTCTCGCGGCGAGCGCGCGCGACATGGTCCACAAGGCGATCGAGGCCTTCGCGCGGCGCGATGCCACCCTCGCGCGCGAGGTGATCCGGCAGGACGACGAGGTCGACAATCTGACCGAGCAGTCGTTCCGCAGCCAGCTTACCTACATGCTCGAGGATCCGACGAACATCTCACGCGCGATCCGGCTCACGTTCGTCGGGAAGTACTTCGAGCGGATGGCCGATTCCGCGACCAACATCTGCGAGATGGTCGTCTATCTCGTGGAAGGCAAGGTCATCAAGCACGCGGCGATCGACGAGTGAGGGCGGCAGGGGGCGGGTTTTCAACCGGTCCGTCGCTCCGCTGCGCGAGAAGTTCGGCCGAGCCCTCGGCATACTTCGTCGTCACGGACTCGTACCAGGGCCGAAGTTGTCCGCTTCGGCGGCCAGAGGTGAGGAAGTCCTTCAGCGTCTGGCCGAAGCGGACAAACTTCGCCCACTGATTCGCCACCGTGTGAATGGATTGTGACGAGAATCACACGCGCGGGTAACTCTTGATACGGCGGGGAATGATTGGCGGGCCTATCGTGCTTACCAGCATGATGATGAGGTCTCTTTCGAATCGGCACACGCGCGGAGAAGCGCGGCGGCGGGTCGCCGCAGGCGCGATCGGTTTGTTCATAGTCGCTGCGATCGCTGCCCCTCTTCTCAGCTCTTTGTCCCTGTGTGCGATGCCGTGCTGCCCACAGGATGATCCGCCCCCCATGATCGTCGAGATGACGGGCGAGTGCGGTGCCGACTGCGCACTCGCGGCGGCGCAGCCAACCCCCGTTTCCTCATCCACCCCGGCGGTCACCGGTACGAGCGGTGTCGTTGTCGTTCTGTCGCTCGTCCCATCGACTGCGAATGATGTCCCGTCGAGAACCGCCACCGGGCCACCGGACGGGATCGATCACGCTGCGTCCGATATCCCTCTCTACATCGTCAATTCCTCCTTCCTGATCTAGCTGCAAGTCTCTCCTCGCACCTCCGCTCCCCTCACAAGAGGGGTGTCCCCTGTGCACTCGTCCATGGAGACTGCAATCGTGATCTCGTTTCAAAGAATCATTTCGTTCAAAACCGTGCTTCTGATGTCCGTCGCGCTCGTCGCTCATGCGAGCTCGTCGGAGCCGGCTGCGGCAGTCCGTGCGAGCCTCCCCGATCAGAAGCTCGACGCCCTGGTCGCCGAGGCAATTGCCAGGGCACCGGAGATGGTGTCAGCGCGTTCGTCATTCGAGGCAGCGCAGTTCAGGATTACTCCGTCGGAGACGCTTCCCGATCCCTTCGTGTCGGCGAGCTACCAGAACGACGGTCGTTCACTGTCGCTCGGTGACCGAGAGGGAAGCTTCATCGGCATCATGGCGAGCCAGACATTTCCGTGGCCCGGGAAGCTCGGGCTCGCTGGAGACATGGCACGAAGCGAGGCGGAGGAGATCGAATCGCAGCTCGTCGGTCGATCGGCTCTCTCAATCGAAGCGCGCGTACGAAACGCCTGGTACGATCTCGTCCTGGCTCGTGCGATCGATCGCATCCTCGATGATCGTTTCGTCGCTGCCGGACAGATCGAAGCCTCCGTCCGAGAGCGGTATGCCGTCGGTCTTGCAGTGCAGCAGGACGTGCTGCGAGCACAGATCGAGCTCGCGCGCCTCGAGGAACAGAGGATCGCACAGTCCGCGACGATCGTGAGCCGGATCGCTGAGCTGAACCGGCTCGTATCGGCTCCGCAGGACCGCGCCGTTGAAACCGCCGCGGCCCTTCCCGAGGACACTGCGGTGGCTCCACTGCAGGAGCTGCTGTCAGCCGCGGCGGCTCGCAGTCCCGAGCTTGCTGCGAGCGGTCATGCCATCGAGACGGGACGCCTGCGCGTCGATCTTGCGAAGAAAGATTTCCTGCCTGACCTCGTGGTGAGCGCCGGCTCGATGGATCGCGGCTCGTTCGAAATGGGGCCGATGTGGCAGGTCGGGATCGGCGTGACGCTGCCACTGTGGATCGAGCGGCGGCAGCAGAATCGACTCGGCGAAGCGCAGGCGATCGTGATCGGACGAACGGCCGACCGGGACGCGCTTGCACGCGAGCTCGAGCTGCGGACGAGGGAACGCGCGGCGCAGCTCGATGCCTCGCTGCGCATCGCGGCGCTCTATCGCGACACGATTCTTCCTCTCGACGAGGTGTCGCTGGAGTCGGCGCTGGCCAGCTACCAGGCAGGCAGGGTTCCGTTCATCACGGTGCTTGATGCGTTGAACACGCTCTACAGCGACCGGGCAATCTACGCAGGTCGCCTCACGGAGAGCGCGAAGTGGCGCGTTGCGATCGATGAAGCCAGCCTTCAATGAGGTGATGACGATGAAAACGAAACTTCCCTGGATCCTCACTCTCGTCCTCGCGATCGCCCTCGGCGTCGCCGTGCTCGGCCGAAGCAAGGACAGCCCGTCCGTGGCGGCAGACCAGCACGCGGACCACAAGACGGCGGATAAGAAAGTCCTCTACTGGGTCGATCCCATGCATCCGGCCTACAAGTCGGACAAGCCCGGAATCGCGCCCGATTGCGGCATGGATCTGGTGCCGGTGTATGCGGGCGAAGCGGTGGCCGAGGGCGCGCAGTCGGACGTCGCAGGCTACTCGAATGTGAAGCTCAGCGCCGAGCGCCAGCAGCTGATCGGCGTGCAGACCGGATTCGCTGAGACGCGCTCGATCGGCCGCACAGTGCGCGCGGTCGGCCGGGTAGCCGTCGACGAGACGCGGCTTCACACGATCACTACGAAGTTCGATGGCTATATCGAGAAGCTCTACGTCGACTACACCGGCAGGCAGGTCCGTCGCGGCCAGCCGCTCTTCTCCATCTACAGTCCCGATCTGCTCGCAACGCAGCAGGAGTACCTCCTGGCGCTCAGGGCGGCAAAGCAGTCGCCGTCGCTCCTCGAGTCGTCACGCCGTCGCCTGCAGCTCTGGGACATCAGCGCGAGCGACATCCGGCGCCTGGAAGAGACAGGAGCGACGCGCAAGTCGCTGACCATCGCCTCACCTGCGAGCGGCTTCGTCATGACCAAAAACGCCATCGAAGGGGGTCGGATCACCGCGGGCGAGCCGTTGTTCGAGATCGCGGACCTGGACCGGGTCTGGATCTTCGCCGATGTCTACGAGTCGGAGCTCGCATTCGCACGCATCGGCGCAGCGGCGAAGGTCACGCTCTCGTACCTGCCGGGTCGCACATTCGAAGGCAAGGTGACGTTCGTGACCCCGACTGTCGATCCGATGACCAGAACCGCGAAGGTCCGCATCGAGGTCGACAATCGTGACCACTCGCTCAAGCCCGACATGTTCGCAGACGTGTTGATCGAGGAGCCGGCGCGCATGGTGACGGCGGTTCCCGAGTCGGCTGTGATGTCCACGGGGAAACGATCGGTGCTGTTCGTCATCGGGGAAGGAGGCACGTTCGAGCCGCGCGAGGTCGAAACGGGCGTCAGGAGCGATCGCTTCGTCGAGATCCGCAGCGGCGTCGAGCCGGGCGAGAAGGTCGCGACGCAGGCCAACTTCCTCATCGACTCGGAGTCGAGACTGAAGGCGGCATTGGCCCAGATGAAGTCAGAAGGCAGAGGGCAGAAGGCAGAAGTGGAGCACGTGCATTAGCCTTTTGCTGAAGGAGCCACGACATGAATCTATCTGAACGAACTCGTGAGTTTTCCCTGCGAATCATCCGCCTTTGCGCCGCACTGCCCTCAAACCGCACGACTGATGTCATCGCGCGTCAAATCCTCAAGGCTGGAACTTCGCCCGGCGCGCACTTCAGAGAGGCCCCTTCGTGCCCGATCCAAGGCCGAGTACGTCGCAAAGCTCAACGGCGGTCTCATGGAATTGGAGGAAACGCTCTACTGGCTCGAGATTGTTGAAGGCGCGGGCCTCATGACTTCAAAGAAGCTCGAATCAATCGCGAAAGAGGCGAACGATCTCATTGCAATCTTTGTATCGCTGATCAAGAAATGGAAAGGAAGGTAGCGAGGCGGAGCACTTCTGCCTTCTGCCTTCTGACCTCTGCCTTACGAACATGATCGAAAAACTCATCCGTTTCTGCGCCACGAACAAGTTCGTCGTCCTGACGCTGACTGCGGCACTCCTGCTGCTCGGGGTATGGAGCATCAACCGCATCGCCGTCGACGCGCTCCCCGATCTTTCGGACACGCAGGTCATCATCTATTCGAAGTGGGACCGCAGCCCCGACATCATCGAGGATCAGGTGACCTATCCGATCGTCACCGCTCTGCTCGGAGCGCCGAAGGTTCAGACGATCCGCGGCTTCTCCGACTTCGGGTTCTCCTACGTCTACGTCATCTTCGAAGAAGGGACCGATCTCTACTGGGCGCGCAGCCGCGTGCTCGAGTACCTCTCGAAGATCCAGTCCTCGCTCCCCGAGGGGGTGAAGACCGAGCTCGGCCCCGACGCGACCGGCGTTGGCTGGGTGTTTCAGTACGCCCTGGTCGACAGGAGCGGAAGGCACTCGCTCGCCGACCTCCGTTCGCTTCAGGACTGGACGATCCGGTACGAGCTGCAGTCGGTCCCGGGAGTCGCCGAAGTCGCCTCCCTCGGCGGATTCGTACGGCAGTACCAGATCACTGTCGATCCGAACCGGCTTGCGGCGTACGGCATCCGGCTGATGGAACTGACAGCGGCGGTGCGCGCGTCGAACAACGAGGTCGGCGGCCGGCTCGTCGAGTGGAGCGGCGCCGAGTACATGGTCCGGGCGCGTGGGTACGTCAAGGACACCCGCGATCTCGAGGAGATCGTGGTGAGGGCCGATGATCGCGGAACGCCGGTTCGCCTCCGCGACGTCGCCACGATCGAGCTCGGTCCGGAGATGCGGCGCGGAATCGCCGATCTCGACGGAGAGGGGGAAGTCGCCTCCGGAACGATCGTGATGCGCCACGGCGAGAACGCCCTCGCCGTGATCGACCGTGTCAAAGAGCGGCTCGCAGCGATCGAGAAGACCCTGCCCGAAGGCGTGGAGATCGTCACCACGTACGATCGCTCCATCCTGATCGAGGAATCGATCGGAACACTCCGGCACGAGCTGCTGCTGGAGATGCTGATCGTCTCGCTCATCATCCTCCTCTTCCTGTGGCACATTCCCAGCGCGATGATCCCGATCATCACGCTTCCCTCGGCGGTGATTCTCTCGTTCATTCCGATGCAGCTGTTCGGGATCAACGCAAACATCATGTCCCTCGGCGGCATCGCCGTGGCGATCGGCGCGCTCGTCGACGCCTCGATCGTCGTGGTCGAGAACGCGCACAAGAAGCTCGAGCGATGGCGGTCGGAAGGGGAGAGAGGGGACTACCGGGAGGTTCTCATCAAGTCCGTGCAGGAGGTGGGACGGCCGAGCTTCTTCTCGCTCCTGGTGATCGCACTGGCGTTCATGCCGATCTTCGCACTGGAAGCGCAGGAGGGACGGCTCTTCAAGCCTCTGGCGTTCACCAAGAACTTCTCGATGGCCGTCGCCGCCGTGCTCGCGATCACCCTTGCGCCGGCTTTGATGATGCTGTTCGTCCGGGTGAAGAAGCTCGAGCTCCGCCCGCGGTGGTTGTCGCGCACCGTGAATGCAGTTGCGGTCGGATCGATCCATTCGGAGGCAAAGCATCCGATCTCGAAGATCCTGCATCGCATTTACACTCCCGCCGTGAACGTCGTTCTGCGGCGGCCGCGGCTCGTCGTCATGATCGCTGTTCTGCTCGTTCTCGCGACGATCCCGGCGTATCGAAGACTCGGCAGCGAGTTCATGCCCCCGCTCAACGAGGGCTCGATCCTCTACATGCCTACCACGCTGCCGGGAATCTCGGTCACGGAGGCCGGAGCGCTGCTTCAGCGCCAGGACCGGATTCTGAAGCAGATCCCCGAGGTCGAGCGGGTGTTCGGGAAAGCGGGACGGGCGGAGACCTCGACCGATCCCGCGCCCTTCTCGATGATGGAGACCGTCATCGTGCTCAGGCCGAAGGATCAGTGGCGGGCGCGCGAGCGGTGGTACTCCGGCTGGCCCGAATTCACGAAGCCTCTGTTCCGTCCACTCTGGCCCGACACCATCTCATGGGAGCAGCTCGTCAACGAGATGAACGAGAAGCTGACGCTTCCCGGACAAACCAACGCCTGGACGATGCCGATCAAGAACCGGATCGACATGCTGACGACCGGCGTCCGCACGCCGGTGGGGATCAAGATCTTCGGCTCCGACCTCCAGAAGATCGAAGAGATCGGCCAGCATCTCGAGGGCATTCTGCAGAAGGTCCCCGGAACGCGGAGCGTGTACGGGGAGCGTACGGCGGGCGGCTACTTCGTCGACATCGACATCAGCCGTGAGGCGATCGCCCGGCACGGCCTGACCATCGC
This sequence comes from Thermoanaerobaculia bacterium, assembly GCA_035546335.1. Classification (GTDB taxonomy): domain Bacteria; phylum Acidobacteriota; class Thermoanaerobaculia; order Gp7-AA8; family Gp7-AA8; genus DATKDP01. Next base: position 13,767 of record DATKDP010000114.1, read on the forward strand.
CGAGGTGCAGGACGTGATCATGACCGCAATCGGCGGCGAGAACGTCGCGATGGCGATCGAAGGGCGCGAGCGCTACCCGATCAACATCCGCTATCCGCGTGAGCTTCGCGATGATCTGGACGAGCTGGCGCGAACGCTGGTGCCGGCCATGGGGGGAGCGCAGGTCCCTCTCGGGCAGCTCGCAACGGTGCAGCTCGTCGAGGGTCCGGCGATGATCCGCAACGAGAATGGCCGCCTCTCCGGCTACGTCTACGTCGACGTCGACACCGAGGAGCGGGACATCGGCAGCTATGTGGAGGAAGCGAAGAACGTGGTCGATGCCGAGCTGAAGCTCGAGCCCGGATATCTTCTGAGCTGGAGCGGTCAGTACGAAGCGATGACGCGTGTGCGAGAGAAGATGAAGGTCGTTCTGCCGATCACGCTCCTCGTCATTTTCTTTCTCATCTACATGAACACGAAGTCGATTCCGAAGACGGCGATCGTTCTGCTTGCTGTTCCCTTCTCCGCCATCGGTGCGATCTGGCTGCTCTACGCGCTCGGATACAACATGTCGATCGGAGTGTGGGTCGGTCTGATCGCCTTGCTGGGACTCGATGCCGAGACCGGAATCTTCATGCTCCTCTATCTCGACCTGGCCCACGACGACGCCAAAGCCCGCGGGCGTTTGCGGAACGAGCAGGAGCTGAAGGAGGCTGTCCTTCATGGCGCCGTCCAGCGCGTCCGCCCGAAAGTGATGACCGTCGCGACGACGTTCCTCGCGCTCGTGCCGATTCTCTGGTCGACCGGAGCGGGTGCCGACGTGATGCAGAGGATTGCCGCGCCGATGGTCGGCGGCCTCTTCACCTCGTTCCTGATGGAGCTGCTCGTCTATCCGGCCATCTACTTCCTCTGGCGCCGGCGGGCTCTCGCCTCTGTGGAACCGTCCGCGGCGCTCAGGCCGAGGTGGCTGTTTGGATCGGCGGGTGTGGTGGCGATCATCGGACTGCTTCTCGGGGCGTTCCACTTCCGGACGGCGGAAGCCCCGCCGCTCTTCTCGGGTTATGAGAGTGTCCGACAGGGTCTGCTCCACGCGTCGTTGTCGAGCGTGACGGTTCGGGCGGAGGAATTGAGAATCGCCGCAGGCGAGGCGAAGCAGGCTCGGATTGCTGCGCGTGCCGCAGAGCTGGGAATGGCGGGCGATCTGGAAACGGCGAGGGAGACCTTTGCCCGCCTTTCCGATGCGATGATCGAGTATCGGAACACCTCGGCTGAAACGCCGAAACCGGAGGTGGTGTATTGCTCGATGGTCAGGCGTTCATGGTTGCAGCCGCAGGGTCCGATCACGAATCCCTACAGCGAGGCGATGCGCTCGTGTGGAGAGATCAAACTTGAGGAGATACTTCGATGAAAACATCGGCATTTGCATTGGTGATCGTGCTGCTGGCCGCTTCGGTTCCGGCCAGCACGAATCCGATTTTCGTGAGCTACGAAGCGGCGCGACAGGCGCTGCTCGAGGACTCGCTCGGTGCAGTTCAGAAGGCGGCGAAGGAGATTGGCGGCGCTGCTCGAAGTGCAGGGCAGAGCGCGATCTACGAGCGCGCCGCCGGGCTGGCGGAATCGAAAGATCTTGCCGGAGCCCGCGACGCATTTGCTTCCCTTTCGGATGAGCTGATCAAGTACCGGGCAGCCGTGAAGGGCGACAGGCCTTCCGTCGCTTACTGCCCGATGCTGAAGAAGTCGTGGGTCCAGCCGGACGGAGAGATCGGGAATCCGTACGATTCCTCGATGCGGAAGTGCGGCCGGATCGAATCGCGTTGAGGCCACTATGCGCGTTGAGACGATCGATCCGGTCTGCGGAATGAAGGTCGATCCGGCGAGGGCTGCTGGAAAGAGTGAGTATCGCGGAACGACGTACCTCTTCTGCAATCCGCGCTGCAAAGAGAAGTTCGACGCGCATCCCGAACAGTTCGCCGGCAGGGTTGCCGATGCGCCTGCAGACGCGGGCGCGGGAGCGAACGGTGCCGTCTACACCTGTCCGATGGATCCGGAGGTGCGCACGACGACACCCGGTGCCTGTCCGAAGTGCGGCATGGCGCTCGAGCGCTCCGATGCGGCTTTCCCGTCGAAGACCGAGTGGACCTGTCCGATGCATCCGGAAATCATCCGCGACTCCCCGGGAAGCTGTCCGATCTGCGGCATGGCTCTCGAGCCGCGGGTCGTTACTGCCGCTGAGGAGGAGAATCCGGAGCTGAAGGACATGTCGCGCCGCTTCCTGGTGAGCGCCATTCTGACCGTTCCGCTCGTGGTCCTGGTCATGGCCCATATGGTGCCAGGACTACGGCTCTTCGAGACTCTCATGGCCGGTCGGACAGGCCCGTGGATCGAGCTGCTGCTCGCCACTCCGGTGGTTCTCTGGGGTGGATGGCCGTTCTTTCACCGGGCGTGGATGTCGCTCGTGAATCGCAGTCTCAACATGTTCACGCTCATCGGGCTCGGCGTGGGCGTCGCGTACGGTTACAGTATCGTAGCCACGCTGGCGCCCGATCTCTTTCCCGCGTCCTTTCGGGGAGAAGGGGGCCGTGTCGGCGTCTACTTCGAAGCCGCGGCCGTGATCGTCACGCTCGTCCTGCTGGGCCAGGTGATGGAGCTGCGCGCCCGCAGTCGCACTGGAGCAGCGATCAAGGCGCTTCTCCGTCTCGCGCCGAAGATGGCGCGCAAGGTCGAGGACGATGGCGGCGAGCACGACGTGACGCTCGATCAGGTGCGCCAGGGTGACCGGTTGCGCGTTCGTCCAGGCGAGAGTGTCCCTGTCGATGGGGTCGTGCTCGAGGGGATGACGAGTATCGACGAATCGATGGTCACGGGTGAGCCCATCCCCGTCGAGAAGAGTCGAGGCGATCGCGTCATCGGGGCCACCGTGAATGCCACAGGCAGTATCATCATGCGCGCGGAACGGGTCGGAAGCGATACCCTCCTCGCGCAGATCGTGAGGATGGTCGCGGAGGCGCAGCGCAGCCGAGCGCCCATCCAGAGGCTCGCTGACATCGTCGCCGGCTACTTCGTTCCGATCGTGGTCGTCATCGCGATCGTGACGTTCCTCATCTGGGCCCTGTTCGGTCCCCCGCCGGCCATGACCTATGGGCTGGTCAACGCAGTCGCGGTCCTCATCATCGCCTGCCCCTGCGCTCTCGGACTCGCAACGCCGATGTCGATCATGGTCGCCACGGGGAAGGCAGCCTCGGCGGGCGTATTGTTCAGAAACGCCGAAGCGATCGAAGTCATGCGGAAGGTCGATACGCTCGTCACCGACAAGACAGGTACGCTGACCCTCGGGAAGCCGAAGCTGATCTCGGTCAGGCCTGCGGCGCCGTTCGGCGAAGAGGATCTTCTTCGTCTCGCCGCCTCTCTCGAGCGAGGAAGCGAGCACCCGCTCGCGGCCGCGATCGTGGGGGGAGCCGAGGAACGTACGATCTCATTGACCCGCGCGGAGGAGTTTCGCTCGATCACGGGGAAAGGCGTCGCCGGCAGAATCGATGGCCGTGACGTCGCTCTGGGAAACCGCGCGCTCCTCGACGAGCTCGGTGTCGATCCCGGGGATCTGGCCGGCGAAGCTGAACGAATGCGACATGATGGTCAGACCGTGATGTTCGTCGCCGTCGACGGCGGTGTCGCAGGACTTCTCGGCGTTGCCGATCCGATCAAGGTGGGGACGGACGAAGCGATCAGGGCGCTGCACGGTGAGGGGATCCGCATCGTCATGCTCACGGGCGACAGCCGGACGACGGCGGAGGCGGTGGCGCGAAAACTCGGCATCGATGAAGTGATCGCCGAGGTGCTGCCCGAGCAGAAAGTTGAGATCGTCAAGAGGCTGCAGGGCGAGGGGCGCATCGTCGGCATGGCGGGCGACGGGGTCAATGATGCTCCTGCGCTCGCCCGGGCACACGTTGGAATCGCCATGGGCACGGGAACGGACGTCGCCATCGAGAGTGCTGGCGTGACCCTGGTAAAGGGCGATCTGCGGGGTATCGTGCGCGCGCGGCGACTGAGCCGCGCGACGATGCGCAACATCCGCCAGAACCTCTTCTGGGCGTTCATCTACAACACGGTCGGCATCCCGATCGCGGCCGGGGCTCTCTATCCGTACTTCGGAATCCTGTTGAGTCCGATCATCGCCGCGGCGGCGATGAGCTTCAGCTCCGTTTCGGTGATCGCGAACTCGCTGCGCCTGCGGCGTCTCACGCTGTGAACGGGCGCACTTCTTGCCATGCATCCTCTCGTCGTTCAATCGCGTCGTTTGGAGGATGACCATGCCGAGATCGAAGGAAAAGAGAGACACGCCTCGCAGCGCGCACGGTGGTGGAAGCACGACGCGGGAAGGACCGCCGGTGCGGCCTGAGCCGGAGGAACAGTTGGAGCCGGCGAATCAGGAAGAGAGCTCCGAGTGGTGGCGAGGTGACAAGGGCTCAGGCGAAGTCCACTGAGCACCGCCCTCATCTTGCGGCCGGCTCCTCGTAGGGACGAAGCATTTGCGCGAGGGACAGAGCGAAGGCTTGCGACGCCGCAACGCAGCGCAATAGCTTCGTCCGGGTGCTTGCCATGAGCTACACCATCCTCAGGGGAGAGCGGGCGTCCCGCGCCCGCCCCTGTCGCGAAATTGCGAACCGCAGCGTGCAGATAGTCCCGATGCGAATGTCACAGCTTCGCAAGCACGCGGGCGAAGCTATTGCGCTACGCTCCGGTAACGCGAGCCTGTCGCCGCGTCCGGCGCGCAAATGCTTCGCCCCTACGAGAAATCCGACGGATCTCCAAGCCTCCAGCCTCCAGCCTCGAGCCTCCAGCCTCTAGCCTCTAGCCTCGATCCCCGAGCCTCGTCTCTGCCGACAAGTGCGGTATTCTTGGGCCATGACCGCACAGCCTGCAGCTACAGAGAAAATCCGTGTTGTTCTCGCCGACGATCATCCGATCGTCCTGAATGGACTCGAGCAGCTACTGCAGCTGGAGGCAGATTTCGAGGTTGCGGGACGCTGCCTCGACGGCGAGACGACTCTGGCCGTCGTGCGCGAGCTGAAGCCCGAGGTTCTGATCCTCGATGTCCGCATGCCCGGCAAGGACGGACTCGATGTGTTGCGGGCTCTTCGCCGCGAGGGCTCGACGACGCGGATCGTGATTCTCACGGCGGCGATCGATGACCGTCAGATCCTCGAGGCGGTCACGCTCGGAATCGATGGAATCGTCCTCAAGGAGGCCGCGCCGCGCGTTCTCGTCGATGCCATTCGCAAGGTCCATGGCGGCGGTCAATGGCTGGAGCCTGATCTGGTGGTCCGGCTGGCGCAGAGTCTGACGACGAGGAAGGAAGCGCCCGATCCGCGCGATGTGCTCACGCCTCGTGAGCTGCAGATCGTCCGGATGGTGGCCGAGGGACTTCGGAACAAAGAGATCGCGGAGAGACTCGGCATAACCGAGGGAACGGTGAAGATTCACCTCCATGCGATCTACGAGAAGCTCAGCGTCGATGGCCGGCTTCGGCTGACGCTATATGCGCACCAGCATGGGTTGGCTTGAGAGGCTAGAGGCTGGAGGCTGGAGCCTGGAGGAGCGTTCCTTGCTGCGGATGGCCCCGAGATTTATAGGGACGAAGCAGTTCGCCACGGGACGGTGCGCCGAGCGCGCAATGCAGTAGGCGGCAAACAGCTTCATCCGAAATCTGGCGATGTACGGCTGCATTTTGTCACTGATGCCGAGCGGGCGAAGCGACTGGGTGGCGGCAGTATCACGAGCCCCGAGCCCCGAGCCTCGAGCCCCGAGCCCCGAGCCTCGAGCCTCGAGCCTCCAGCCTCTAGCCTCTCGAAAAGACGAGACAGGCGTTGGTGCCGCCGAATCCGAAGGAGTTCGACAGGACGTGCTCGAGCTCGACGCGGCGCGCCTCGTTGGGCACGTAATCGAGATCGCATTCCGGATCGGGATTCTCATGATTGATCGTCGGCGGAAGAACGCCTTCTCTGAGGGCGAGCGCGCAGATTGCCGACTCGAGACCGCCTGCGGCACCGAGCAGATGGCCGGTCATCGACTTGGTCGAGCTGATGGCGAGCTTCGAGGCGTGGTCGCCGAACACCTTCCTGATGGCGAGCGATTCGGCACGGTCGCCGACCGGAGTCGAGGTACCGTGGGCGTTGATGTAGCCGATCTGATCGCGGCGCAGTCCGGCGTCTTCGATCGCCACCTCCATCACGCGGGCCATCCCGTGACCATCCTCCGGAGGGGACGTGATGTGGTGCGCGTCGCTCGACATGCCGTAGCCGGTGAGCTCGCAGTAGATCTTCGCACCGCGATCGAGGGCACGCTGTCGCTCCTCGAGAATCACGATTCCCGCACCCTCGCTCATGACGAATCCGTCGCGATCACGGTCCCACGGGCGCGAAGCGCGCTCGGGCTCGTCGTTTCTCGTCGACAGTGCGCGCATCGCGGAGAAGCCGCCGACCGCGAGCGGCGAGATCACCGCCTCCGCTCCACCGGCGATCATCACATCGGCCGCCCCTCGCTGGATCACTTTGAAGGAATCGCCGATCGCGTGAGCCCCGGTCGCACAGGCGGTGCAGGGGGCGGAGTTCGGTCCGCGGGCACCGAAGCGGATCGAGACCTGTCCCGCTGCGAGATTGACGATGAGGCCAGGAATGAAGAAGGGGGAGATGCGCCCCGGTCCCTTCTCCAGCAGTTTTTTGTGGGTTTCTTCGATCAGCGGAAGCCCGCCGATGCCCGAGCCGATGATCACGCCGGTGCGATCGGCATTCGATCGATCGATGACCAGGCCGGCGTCGTCGACGGCGAACTGAGCGGCGGCGATGGCGTAATGAATGAACGTGTCCGACTTCTTGACCTCTTTTTTTTCGATCCAGGTCTCGGGCTCGAAGTCTTTGACTTCTCCGGCGATCCTGCAGGGATAGGCGGCGGGGTCGAAACGGGAGATGGGCCCGATTCCGGAACGGCCCGCGACGAGAGCACTCCAGTTCGCCTCGTTGCCGATCCCGAGAGGGGAGACCATCCCGACACCGGTGATGACGACTCTACGGTTGTCCAACAGATCACCCCGCGAAAATGAATTCGGAGAGGGGAAACATCGGGCGCACCATCAATACTCCCGGTGCGGCGCGGGCCGCGTCCACCCCGGCAAAGGGGAAGGGCGAGGCACAATCGATGGTTCCCCTCTCCGTCGAGAAGGGTTGACTACTGAGCCTTTGCCCTGCTGTCGATGTACTCGATGGCGTCCTTGACCCGGCGGATCTTTTCGGCATCCTCATCCGAGATTTCGACGCCAAACTCCTCTTCGAACGCCATGATGAGCTCGACCGTATCGAGCGAGTCGGCACCGAGGTCTTCGACGAATGAAGCTTCGGGCGTGACCTCTTCAGCATCGACTCCAAGCTGCTCGACAATGATGGACTTGACCCGTTCCTCAACCGACATCGAATGTTCCTCCTCGTTGTAGGGGCCACGCGCGACCCGTGCTGTTGGACGAGGCACGCACCGCCCCTACAATAGAAAATTAGCGCATCGACCTTTTAGCACAAGGTCAGCTTCACGTCCAACTCCCTCTCCAGAGGGATCGCCGAGCAGATCCAGTGATACGAAACCTTCTTTTCGTCGCAGTCGTTCTCCTGCTTCTTCTGGCCGGCTGGCGCCTGATCCAACGGATCGAGCGCGAAGCCGCAGTCAATGCCACCGTTCTGTTCGACTCGGATGTGCCCCTCGGGGAGGGGAGTGAGGTCGTCGAGAAATCGCTGGTCATCGGGCGCGTGACGAACGTCGTACGCGAAGAGGGGCGGACCGCCGTCTCCATCGCCATCCAGAAGGACTACGGCAACCGGCTTCTCGCCGACTCGCTCTTTTCGATCGAGGGCGAAGGAGACTCCGCGCGCCTGCGAGTGATGAACATGCTGGCATTCGGCGAGCCGGTCAGGGACGGCGCGGTGATGCGCGCCAGAGAGGAGAAGATCAGCGGATGGATCTCCCGGCACGGGCCGGCGGTGGGAGCCTTTCTCCGCGACGTCGAGCAGCGTGCCGAGAAGATCGTTCACGATTACGACTCCGAGACGTTCAATCGCGAGCTCGAGCGATGGAAAGAGAAGCTGCCGGAATGGAAGCGTGAAGGCGACGAGGTGTTGGGACGCAATCTGGAGACGCTGAAGGAGAAGGTCGCCGAGATGGAGCGGAAGCTCCGCGAGGCGAAAAAAGACGCCGAGGCCGATGATTTGAAGGCGAGATTCCAGAAGTGGATCGAGCAGCAGAAGTAGTTGGCGGAGGCAGCGGGCAGTGCCACTCTCCGGAAGGCCGGGCGCGGGATCGGGAGGTTCGATGAATGAGAGGATGTGCAAAATGGCGCATCGCTCATCACTGGAATGCCGTGATCCTGAGCGAGGAGGTGTGCGGGCGGGCCTGTTGCGAAGGACGTCATTCTCCGACGCACCAGCCTCGAGGGGGCTTGCGCTATCATGCGGAGATGGACTCAACGAGGCAGGCAGTGGATACGGCGAGAACGAAGCGACTCTTCACCTACGAGGAGGCGGTTGCGCTACTTCCAGAGGCGAAGAGGCGCACGGAAGAGGCGGTCGCGGAGCTGGAGTCGCTGATGAGTCGGCAGGGGGGCGAAGAGCTCGTCCAGGAAAACGAAGTCTCCTCCGCGTATCAGCTGATCGTGGCGCGCTGGGCCGAATCGATTCTCGATCTCGGAATTGAAGTGAAAGGGTTGTGGTTGATCGACTTCGACAGCGGCAGCGGCTATTACTGCTGGCACTACCCGGAACCCTCCCTTCAGTTTTTTCACGGCTACGAGGAGGGGTTCGGAGGAAGGATCCGATTGAACTGATCGAGCCGCGACGGCGACTCGTTCCGTCCGCCCGTCCGTCGCTGGATTCTCAGACTGTCGATCTCCATGCTCAAGGCCATCGCATTCGACCTGTGGGAAACCCTGATCACCGGAACGCCCGGTCAGACGAGGGAACAGGAGACGCTGCGCCTCGTCCGAATCGAGCAGGTCCTGGCCCGCCGAGGTCACCAGGCAACCGCCTTCGAGATTCATGACGCCTACAAGGCGCTGTGGCATCGCTGCCACGAGCTCTATTGGAAAGTCGATGTCGACGTTCCCACGCGCCGGCACATCATCCATTTTCTCGAGGCGCTCGGGCTCGATCCCGGCGCATTCAGCGAAGAGGTTCTCGACGAGATCGAATCCGCTTACTCGATTGCGGCGCTCGACGTGCTGCCTGAGGTCGTTCCCGGCGCACATCAAGCTCTCGAAGCGCTCAGGCAGCTGCGGTTGTCGATCGGCCTGGTGAGCAACACGGGAAGAACGCCGGGCTCGGTGCTTCGAGAAGTGCTCGGTCGTGCGGGACTCGGCGAGTATCTCGATGCCATGGTGTTCTCGAATGAACATGGCGCATGCAAGCCTCGTGGGTCGATCTTCGAAGAGCTCTGCAGAAACCTGCAGGTGGAGCCCTGTGATGTGCTCTTCGTCGGCGATGACCTCTATGCCGACGTGTTCGGTGCACAGCGGTGCGGCATGAAGGCCGTGCACTTCATGCCCGAATCGAAGGGTGTTGCCGTCGCCCGTCCGATCGAGCACGGCCTGACGATCATTCCGGATGCGACGATCCGAAGCCTCGCGCAGTTGCCGGCCGTCGTGAGCGGCTACCTGAATTGAGCGGGCACGGTGTTTTCCCGGTCACGATCCCCACGGATCGCTTCACCATCGAAGGGAAATCACGCGCAGGAAACGAAACGTACTTTCGGATACGGGAGCTCGGTATCGGGCTCGACATCGGGCGTTGTCCCGACTCGCTGGTCGGCCTCTCCCACATCTTTGTCACGCACGCGCATCTCGACCACGCCGTCGGAATTCCGTTCTACGCCGGCCAGCGGCGGCTCCAGCGGCTTCCGCCCGGGACCGTCTATCTTCCAGCCGAGACGATCCCCGATTTCCGGCAGTTGATGCGCCTTCACGAGAAGCTCGAGGGGACGGAATACGACCTGATCCTGGTGGGGATGAGCCCGGGACAATCACTGCCTCTTCGTAGAAACCTCGTCGTCCGTGCTCACGAATCGAGCCATCGGGTGGTGGCATGCTCCTGGGAGTTTCTCGAGCGCCGGCACAAGCTTCGTCCGGAGCTCTCCTCGCTGCCTGCCGGCGAGCTGGCTCTTCGTCGTCGTTCCGGCGAGAGCATCGATGTCGAACGGCTCCATCCGATTCTCTTCTACACGGGAGACACCGATCGCCGGATCCTCGAAGAGAACGACGAGCTTTATCGGACAGAAGTGCTGATGATCGAGTGCTCGTTCATCGCTCCGGAGCACCGAGAGCTGGCGATGCGCTATCGTCACATTCACATCGACGACCTCTTCGAGGTGTCCGACCGCTTCGAGAACGCGATGATCGTGCTGACTCACTTCAGTCTCCGTTACACTCCATCGGAGATTCATCGAACGATCGCCTCCCGTTGTCCCGCCGGGCTCAGATCCAGACTTCGTCTGGCGCTGCCGGAGCCCTTCGACAGGATCGAGCCGGAGGAAGCGAACGAGTGATGAACGGCTCCGGTGCCGGTGCGCATCGGACTTGCACCGCGACAGAGGACTTCGAGAGCCGAAGATGCTGAATACGACCCAATACAGTTCCCCGGAAATCGGTGTCGAGTCCTGTGCCGGGGGGATGACGACTGGACACCGATTTTCCCCGACCTCTACCAGGCGTCTTTGCGCTCTGCTCGCCGCGTTCCTTTTCATTCTGGTCCAGTCGACCGACGCAGCTGCGCCGAAGAAGAAGGCGCAGGCGAAGAAGACGATCGCCGCCTCACCCGACAGACCGGTTGCGAGCGGCAACACTCTGGAGGAACGGCTTGCATCGCTGCTCCGCAGCCAGGTCGCAGTCACCTCCACGACGAGTATTCAGATCGTCGAGGTCGAGACGGGTCGCGTGGTAGGAGAGCGAAATTCCCACCAGGCGGTCACCCCCGCCTCCAACATGAAACTGTTCACCACGGCGGCGGCTCTCGACCTGCTGGGAGCGGATTTCGAGTTCCGGACGACTGTTTCAGTGCGTGGCGAGGTCGATTCCCAGGGAACCCTGCGCGGGGACGTGAAGGTCACCGGTCGCGGGGATCCGACCATCGGCGGCCGATTCCACGACGGACAGGCAACCGCGGTCATCCAGCGCTGGGCCGAGGAACTGAAGAGGAGCGGAGTCAGGACGATCGGCGGCAATCTGATCTTCGAGCACGGCTATTTCGACACCGAATACGTTCATCCGAGCTGGCCGAAGGATCAGCTCGTAAATTGGTACGAGGCACCCGTCGCCGCGCTGTCGATGCAGGAGGGATGCGTGATGGTGCGCGTTCTTCCGAGCAAACCGGGAGCACGCGCCATCGTGCGGATGGAGCCGCCGAATCGCTACATGACGGTCGAGAACAGCTGCGTCACGGGAGCAGGTCGCGGCGTGTTCATCACGCGAAAGCTCTCTAGCAACGACATCATCGTGCGGGGCAACGTTCCAGCGCGCTCTGGCGCTACGGAAGTATTCGTGACCGTGATGAATCCTCTGCATTACTTCGCCAACGTCGCGCACGACACGTTCGAACGGAGCGGCATTCGCGTTCTCGGGCAGGTTCAGCTCGTACCGCGCGATCCGAACAGCGACTGGCGCACCGTCTCCGAGCACCGCACGCCCCTGGCGATCGTCAACTTCGTGATCAACAAGAAGTCGCAGAACCACTATGCCGAACAGCTTCTCAAGACCATCGGGGCCGAGACGAGAAACGATGGCTCGTTCGCCGGCGGAAGTGCAGCGATTCACCACTGGCTCGTCGACAAGCTGGGCGTCGATCCGGCGCACGTCAGCCAGGCGGATGGCTCCGGAATGTCGCGACTGAACCAGGCGACCGCGAGTGCCTTCATCGCCGTGCTGCGGCACGTGTGGAAAACGCCGCATCGGCGCGAATTCGTCAGCTCGATGCCCTATTCGGGGGAATCCGATTCACGACTTCGCCGCCGGCTCGGACAACAGCCCTACGCGCGGCAGGTCTACGCCAAGACCGGCTACATCTCGGGGGTGATCGGACTGAGCGGCTATGTCCATGCCGGAAGCGGCAAGGTCTACGCCTTCTCGTTTCTCTTCAACAGTTATCGCACCGGCGTGTGGGGCGTGTACAACCTGCAGGACGAGCTGCTGAAAGAGATCATCAGGAACGGGTAGCCTGACCGCAATAACGGGTCCGGCGGTGCTGTTCTATACTCCCAATCGAGAGGACCGCGCATGAGTGACGAGCAGGCTGTCATCGGGAGAATCGAAGTCGAGGAGAGCGGCGAGGCAGCAGATCGGGCGCCGCATCGTGTTTTCGAGTCGCTCAATGTCGGTCTGACGTTCGACGATGTGCTTCTCGTTCCATCGAAGTCGGATCTTCATCCCAATTTCGTCGATACGAGCACGCGTCTGACTCGCGAGATCCGGCTCGACATTCCGATCCTCTCCGCAGCCATGGACACGGTCACCGAAGCGCGGCTCGCAATCGCCATGGCGCAGCAGGGAGGTCTCGGCGTCATCCACAAGAACATGAGCATCGAGCAGCAGGCCGAAGAGGTGGACAAGGTCAAGCGCTCCGAGGCGGGAATGATCGTCGACCCGGTGACCATGCGCCCCTGGCAGCGGATTTCCGAGGCGTTGCAGGTGATGGAGAAGTACAAGATCTCCGGCCTTCCGGTCACCAACGAGCATGGGAAGCTGGTCGGAATTCTCACCAATCGGGATCTTCGTTTCGAAACGCGCTTCGATCTGCCGATCTCCGAACGGATGACCAAAGACAACCTCATCACCGTCCCCGTCGGAACGACCCTCGAGCAGGCGCGTGAAGTGCTGCACCACCATCGGATCGAAAAGCTCCTCGTGGTCGACGCCAACGGTGATCTCAAAGGGCTGATCACCGTGAAGGACATCCAGAAAGCGCGCCGCTACCCCTCGGCTGCGAAGGATCCGCTGGGGCGGCTCCGCTGCGGCGCGGCAATCGGCGTCGGAAAGGAAGGGCTCGACCGCGCGCGTGCCCTCATCGATGCCAAGGTCGATGTCATCGTCATCGATTCCGCCCATGCGCACTCGGCCGGCGTGATGGACGCCATCAGGGAATTCAAACGGCTCTTTCCCAATACGCCGCTCATTGCCGGTAACGTCGCAACCTATGAAGGTGCTCGCGACCTGATCGAGCTGGGAATCGATGCCATCAAGGTCGGCATCGGTCCCGGGTCGATCTGCACGACCCGTGTGATTGCGGGTGCGGGTGTCCCACAGATCACCGCAATCATGGAGTGCGCCCGGGCAGCGAGCCGGTACGACATTCCGCTCATCAGCGACGGCGGCATCAAGTTCTCGGGAGACATCACCAAGGCGATCGCGGCGGGTGCCCATTGCGTGATGATCGGCTCGCTGTTCGCAGGAACCGACGAGGCTCCCGGCGAGACCATCCTCTATCAGGGACGGACGTTCAAAGCCTATCGCGGAATGGGATCGATCGGAGCGATGCAGGCGGGGTCGAAGGACCGCTATTTCCAGGAAGAACAGGACGAGGTGTCCAAGCTGGTGCCAGAGGGCATCGAGGGGAAAGTTCCCTACAAGGGCTCTCTGTCGGCGATGGTCCCGCAGCTCGTCGGCGGGCTCCGCTCGGGTATGGGACTGACCGGCTCGAAGAGCATCGACGACCTGCGCACCTCCGCTCGATTCGTTCGCGTCACCGCCGCCGGCCTGCGCGAGAGTCACGCCCACGACGTCATCATCACGAAGGAAGCGCCGAACTACCGGATCGAGAAGTGATCCGTATCGTGCTCGTCGAGCCGCGCGAGGCCGGTAACGTCGGCGCCGTCGCGCGCGCGATGAAGAACTTCGGGCTCACCGACCTCGCAATCGTCGGGAGACACCCGCAACTCCACCCTCTCGCCGGCTGGTGGGCGAGCGGTGCCGACGACCTCGTCGCTGCGGCGACGTTTCACGAATCGCTTCATGCTGCAATCGGCGATGCGCATCTGACGGTGGCGACCACCTCCGGTCGCGGCCGCGATGGCGAGCGAGGGCTCACGCCGGCGGAGGTGGCGAGTCTCTACGGCGAGCTCGGGGAGAGCGAACGCCTGGCGATCGTGTTCGGGCGTGAAGATCACGGCCTGGCGCGCGAGGAAGTCGAGCTTTGCCATCGGACGGCGACCATCGAGACCTCGACAGCGCTTCCGACGATGAATCTCGCTCAGTCCGTGGCGATTTTTGCATACGAGCTCGCGGGACGCTCCGGCGGAAGGATCGCGAAAACCTCGCGAAGCCGGGCCAGGGCGATTCTGCTCGAGCGTGTCCACGAGCGCCTCCAGGCGCTGCTGCTCGAAGCAGGCTTTCTCCATCAGGAGAATCCCGACCGGATCTATCGCGAGATCCGTCGATGGCTGGTGCGGCTCGAGCTCGACGAGCGCGAGGCCGAGATCGTTCTCGGCATCGTGCGGCAGCTCGAATGGCGCATTCGGTGAATGCCCGTCGCGGGCTCGACGAGTCTCGCGTCCGAGAGGGAGGGCTCACCTGCCGGACTGAGGTCGCACCGCGCCGTTTCCATCGCTGGAATGCCGCTCGAGCACGCACTCAGAGACCAGCGCCAGGAATTTCTCGAGATCGAATGGCTTCAGAATCGAAGTGCAGACTCTTCCCGGAGGGATCTTCCGGACGCCCCGCTCGCCGGCAGCGGTGAAGACCACGATGTGCGGGTGGCTGTCGCCGAAGGCGCGGTCGATCCGCTCGAGAAACTCGTAGCCGTTGAGTCGTGGCATCATGAGATCGAGCAGGATCAGCGCGTACGAGGAGTTCTTCTGGAAGAGCTGAAGTCCCCTCTCGCCGTCTTCGGCGAGATCGACATCGAATTGCAGCCTGCGCAGAACGGCCTGGAGCAGGATGCGGATTGCAAGATCATCGTCGACGACGAGGATCCGGCGGCCGCGGCCGTTGAGCTCGAGTGGGCTGGGCAAGGTCATACTCGCAGGTTCACAATCCGCGATTCTCGAGAAGGTTATTCGTAGCTTACCAGTTCTATTGATTGAAACAAAGTGTCATTTTTTCATTGCTCCAGATGAAAGACAATGCACTCTCCATTCCCGGGCTCAGCGGCAATGAGGGGTCGTTTCCGTTCCGCCCCTGGGTCCGGCGCGCGGGGCTGTCGATCCTGCTGGTCGCGGCACTCGTGACGATGGTCATGCTCGCGGCGTTGCTCTTTCCAGGAGCGCGATACGGCTGGGTGGAGGAGCCTTTTGCGTGGATCTACGTTCTGGTGTTGTGGGTCGGTGCGGTCCGCATTTCCGCCGGCACGCTGCGCCCCGTGGCGGAACTGCGCCATGATTCGATCGTAATCCGTCCGTTGCATCAGTTCCGTTCGACGAGAGTCGCGTGGGATCGCATGCGAGGGACCGAGAGGACGCTCGGAGGGGACCGGCTGATCGTTTATTATGACACCCCCCGAGGATTGCGTTTTGTCGCGCTCAATCTGAACCTGGTGAAGGGACGGCGGGCATTCATGGACCAGCTCGATGCCGAGCTCGAGCAGATGGGATTCGTGGAAAAGACCGTCGAGCGGTCGCTGTATCGGACGAGAGGCTAGAGGCTAGAGGCTGGAGGCTGGCGAGAAACGAGAGACGAGAGGCGAGAGGCGAGAGGCGAGAGGCGAGAGACGGGGGGTCGAGCTAGGGGTCGAGGCTGGACGCTCGAAGGAAGATGAGAGGCGAGAAACGAGAGACGAGAAACGAGTGGATCGAGTCTCTAGCCTCTAGCCTCTAGCCTCCAGCCTCTCGCCTCTCGCCTCTCGCCTCTCGCCTCTCGTCTCTCGTCCTCTCCTCTGCGTTTTCGAGATGAAGAACAAAGACGCAGCATCGGAGATCGAACGATTGCGTGAGGAGCTTCGCCGTCACGAGCGGCTCTACTACGTCGATCATCGGCCCGAGATCACCGACTACGAATTCGATCAGATGATGCGCCATCTGGTCGAGTTGGAGTGGGAACATCCGGAGCTTCAGACAGCCGACTCACCGAGCGTTCGCGTCGGGGGTGAGCCGATCAAGGAGTTCGAGACGGTCGTGCACGACCCGCCGATGTTGTCGATCGACAACGTCTATTCGTACGAGGAGCTGCGCGAGTGGCTCGCGCGGGTCGAAAGGGGGCTCGGAAGGAGCGACATCGAGCTGGAGGCGGAGCTGAAGATCGACGGCGTCTCGATCGATCTGCTCTATGTCGACGGCAGGCTCACGCGCGGAGCGACCCGCGGTGATGGTGTGAGGGGGGACGATGTGACCTCGAACATCGTGACGGTTCGTTCCCTCCCGCTGCGGATCGACCCGGAGTTTCCGGTTCTCGAGGTGCGGGGGGAGATTTACATCGACAAGAGCGACTTCGCCAGGCTGAACGAGCAGATGGAAGAGGAAGGGCAGCCGCCTCTGGCCAATCCGCGAAATGCCGCGGCAGGATCACTGCGGCTCAAAGATCCGAAGCAGTCGGCGGCGCGCAGGCTTCGCGCCTTCATCTACCAGGTCGTGCGGGCCGGTGATCGGCGAGTCGACTCGCAAACGAGTGCGTATGCGATTCTGGAGCGGCTCGGATTCCCTGCGAATCCGGTTCGCACTCTCTGCACGACCAGAAGCGAGCTCGAGGCGTTCATCGACGGCTGGAAGGATCGGCGGCACGAGCTCGGGTTCGACATCGACGGCATCGTCGTGAAAGTCGATCGCCGAGAGCATCAGATGGAGCTCGGTGCCACGTCGAAGGCGCCCCGGTGGGCGGTGGCCTTCAAGTACCCGCCGGAAGCCGCCCGCACGGTGATTCGGGAGATCTTCCCGCAGGTCGGGCGCACGGGAGCGATCACCCCAGTGGCGAGGTTCGATCCCGTCCTCGTCGCTGGCTCGACGATCCAACGCGCCACACTGCACAACTACGAGGAGGTGGCGCGCAAGGATGTTCGCGTCGGCGACACGGTTCTGGTGGAGAAGGGGGGCGACGTCATTCCGAAAGTCACGCAGGTCCTCTACGAAGAGAGACCGGCTGATTCCGTCCCGGTCGCGATTCCGGTCGTCTGTCCCGTCTGCAGCGAGCCCATTCACCGCTTCGAAGGAGAAGTCGCCGTCCGATGCATCAATGCGGGCTGTCCGGCGATCGTCCGTGAGTCGCTGCTCCATTTCGCATCCCGCAAGGCGATGAACATCGACGGGCTGGGAGAGAAGCTCGTCGATGCACTCATCGCCAGAGGAATGGTCACAGATTTCACTTCGCTCTACGAGCTGGAGCGCGACCGCGTCGCAGCGCTCGATCGCATGGGAGATCTGTCGGCCGTGAAGCTTCTCGATCAGATCGAGCGATCGAAGACCAATGACCTGGCGCGGCTCGTTTTCGCGCTTGGAATCCGCTTCGTCGGTGAGCGAGGAGCAAAGCTTCTCGCCGATCGATTCGAGTCGCTCGATCGACTCGGCTCAGCCACGTTCGACGATCTGGTTGCCGTGCCGGAGATCGGTCCGAAGGTCGCCGACGCGATCCTCTTCTGGTTCTCGCTCCCAGCCAACCGCGAGCGGATCGCCCGCCTCGGGAAGCTCGGAGTGCGGCCGCAGATCGTCCGAACGCGGCTCGGCGACGAGTTGTCGGGAAAGACATTCGTCGTCACCGGTACGCTGGAGCGATTCTCACGCGATGAGATCCAGCGCCTGATCGAACGACATGGAGGGAAGGCCTCCTCGTCGGTCTCCTCCAGGACCTCGTTCGTCGTCGCCGGCGAGGATGCGGGGTCGAAGCTCGAAAAGGCGAAAACGCTCGGCGTTCCCGTGATCAGCGAAGGGGAGCTCCTGGCGATGATCGGGGAGTGAAGTCGACTGGATGACGCCCCTACCGGTAGACGTAGATGTCGACATTCGCCCGCGCGCGAAGCTGAGCCGTCCAGCGGGCAATCTCGGCGTCGAGGCGTTCGGCCTTCAGAAGAGCTCGAATCTCCTCGCGTACCTCTCCGAGCGGAACGCGGGGAAGGCCGCGTGAGAGCCGCTGCGGGAGCCATGTCGTACTGTAATACGTCTCGATCTCCTCGATCGACACGAACACCAGCGGAGAGAAGCGCTCCTCGATGTAGGCATTCACCTGCAGCTGTCGCGTAATCAGACTCCGCAGATTCTCGAGCGGCAGCTCGATGCGCTCGAGCACCTCCAGGAAGGCCTCCGGCGACGCGAATCTCGCCTGTATCTCGAGCAGTCTCGCCTCGACGGAATCGCGCGTGACGTCCTCGGCGCCGAACCGGATGACATCCCGATAGCGCAAGGCCTGTGCGATCAAGGTATCGAGAGCTCTCCGCCGATACGCCTCCTCAGTCTCTCCCGCACTTCGCTGGATGATGCGCGCCGCGACCACCTGCTCGACCTCGGTCAGAGTGATGACGTCGCGGTCGATCGTCGCGGCGATGTGGTCGATCACCGCCCCCTCCGCTGGCAGAGCGCCAACGAGCATCAGCGTGAGCAGGAGTCGCCGCATCCGCAGAGTATACCCAATGAAACGTGCAGGCCTGAGGTGAGAGGCGGGCGAGCGTCGTCGATGAGGCAGCAGGCAACCGTTTCTTCCGAGTCGGCGCCCCTGCCCGCTGTTGGAGTCTCAACTCGGCCGGACACCCCGCATCGATTGTGCGCCGGCGGGAATCGCGGTCGATGTCTGATCCGTTAGACTTGACACCCTCCCCGGGTCGTTCTAAAAGAAGCTTGGCACTCTCCCGGATGGAGTGCTAACAAGATGGCGAGAGATCTGATGAATTTCGACGAGCTGGAGACGCGTTCCCGCGATGTGCTTCGCGAGATCGTCATGCAATACGTCGCCACCGGCGAGCCGATCAGCTCGCGCTCGCTGGCGAGGAGGGGAGGATTCGAGCTCTCTCCCGCCTCGCTTCGCAACGTGATGGCGGATCTCGAAGATCTCGGCTATCTCTCTCAGCCGCATACGTCGGCGGGGCGGGTTCCCACCGACCGAGGATACCGGTTCTTCATCGATCATCTGATGAAATCTCGCAGGCTCAGCCAGCACGAGAAAGATGTGATCGACGAGCGTGTATCGCGGGCCGACGAGCTGGACGAGGTGATGCACCATGCATCGAGTCTGCTGTCGCAGCTGAGCAATCAGGTCGGTCTGGCCTTCATTCCCACGCTTCATCACCTCGTCATGAGGAGCATGGACTTCGTCCAGGTGGGCGAACGGAAGATCCTCTGCGTCATCGTCGGGACAAACGGCGTGATCGTCAATCAGATCATCGAGATCCAAGATCCTCCCGGCAGGGAAGAGCTTCTGAGGATCAGCAGTTTCATTTCGGGCGAGTTTCACGGTCTCGCGCTGGAGATCGTACGGGAGCGGATGCTGAACATTCTGGAGGACGAGCGGGCGAGACACGATACGATGCTGGCGAGGACGATGAGGCTCGGATCGGAGGCAGTCAGCGAGGTGCTCCCGCACGAGCGTGAGCTCCACCTCGAGGGAGCGACGTCGATTCTCGACAAGCCGGAATTTGCCGATGCCGAGTCGATGCGCAAGACGTTTCTCGCCTTCGAGGAAAAGGAAAAACTGGTCGATATCCTGAATCGCTGCCTGAACGAGGACGGACTTCAGATCCTCGTGGGGGCCGAGAGTCAGTTCACCCGCAATTACAACTTCAGCCTGATCGCGACGCGCTGCGGCTCGGCGAGCTCGCCCCTGGGGATGGTCGGCGTCATCGGACCGACGCGAATGGAGTATGGCCGGCTGGCGCCGCTCGTCGACTACATCGGAAAGGCGTTGAGTCGAAAAATCGAGGAATCGGGAGCGGACAATCGTGACTGACGAAAAACAGCCCAATGCCATGGAACCGCTCGCCGGCGACGAGTACGTTCTCGAGGACACGGGAGAGACACTCGACGACTTTCAGTTCGACGATCAGCTGGATGCCTCGAACGAGAGCCCGGTCACCGCCGCATCGCAGGCGAATCCGGCTGCCGAAGCGGTGGGTGAGGAGGCTCTTCGCGAGGAGATCCGCAGTCTCAAGGACCAATACCTGCGGAAGCTGGCCGACTTCGACAACTTCCGGAAGCGCTCGGAGCGCGAAAAGGTCGATTACTTCCGTCATGCTCTCGCCGACGTCGTTCGCGAGATCCTGCCGGTGATCGACAACTTCGAGCGGGCACTCGCAAGTCCTGGCGACGCCGGCGAGGACTTCAGGAGAGGCGTCGAGCTGATCTACAAGCAGCTCGCCGAAGTCTTGCAGAAGTCGGGCGTGCGCGCTGTCGGTGAGGCCGCAGAGCATTTCGATCCGACCATTCACGAGGCCGTGCTTCGGGAGGAGACATCGGAAGTGCCGCCGCACACGGTGATGGATGTTCTTCAGAAAGGCTACTTCCTGAACGATCGTCTGATTCGTCCCGCGATGGTCAGAGTCTCGGTGGAGCCCCCGACACCAGTGGACGAGGAGGGCGGCTCGAGCTAAGCGCGCGATGGCGAAAATCCTCGGAATCGATCTCGGGACCACCAACTCCTGCGCTGCCGTCGTCGACGTGGCGGCGCCGCAGGTGATTGCCAACCGCGAAGGGAGCCGTACGACTCCGTCGGTTGTCGGCTTCACTGAAGACGGCGAGCGGCTCGTCGGGCAGATCGCCAAGCGGCAGGCGATCACCAATCCCTTCAACACCGTCTATGCCATCAAACGCCTGATCGGGCGCAAGTACGATTCCGACGAGGTCCCGAAGGCGAAAGAGACGCTGCCGTATCAGATCGTGCCGGCCGATAACGGCGACATCAAGGTGCGGATTCGCGACCGCGAGTTCTCCCCGGAAGAGATCTCGGCCTTCATCCTGATGGAGATCCGGGCCTTCGCCGAGGAGGTTCTGGGTGAGCCGATCACCGAAGCGATCATCACCGTCCCGGCTTACTTCAACGATTCGCAGCGTCAGGCGACGCGCGATGCGGGGCGCATAGCGGGCCTCGAGGTGCTTCGCATCATCAACGAGCCGACGGCTGCCGCGCTGGCCTACGGTCTCGACAACACCGGCAACCAGGTGATCGCAGTTTACGACCTGGGAGGCGGCACCTTCGACATCTCCATTCTCAAGCTGCAGGATGGACTCTTCGAAGTTCTCTCCACGTCCGGCGACACCTATCTCGGTGGCGAGGACTTCGACAAACGGGTCGTCGATTGGATGATCGAGGGCTTCGAGAAGGAGACCGGCATCAACCTCCACGACGACCGGATGGCGTTGCAGCGGCTGAAGGAAGCGGCTGAGAAGGCGAAGTGCGAGCTGTCGGTTGCCGACGAGACGCGGATCACGCTGCCCTTCATCTCGGCCGATCAGGCGGGACCGAAGCACTTGAACCGCGTGCTGACCAGGCGCGAGCTCGAGGCGATGGTCGATGATCTGATCCAGCGGACGATCGGGCCGGTCAGCGACGCGATGCAGGCCGCCGGCGTGACCCCCGCGCAGATCGATCAGGTCGTTCTCGTAGGGGGCCAGACGAGAATGCCGAAGGTGCTGGAGGCCGTGGGGAAGGCGTTCAAACGAGAACCGAACCGGAACATCAATCCCGACGAGGTCGTGGCGGTCGGCGCCGCCATCCAGGGAGCGATCCTTCGCGGCGACATCAAGGACATGGTCCTGCTCGATGTGACGCCGCTGTCGCTCGGAATCGAGACTCACGGCGGACTCTTCACCAAGATCATCGAGCGCAATGCGACGATTCCGACGAAGAACTCGCTCATCTTCACGACGGTGAGCGACAACCAGACCAAAGTTCAGGTTCACGTCCTCCAGGGCGAGCGCGAGTTCTCGCGCGAGAACAACAGCCTCGGGAAATTCGATCTCGTCGGGATCCCTCCGGCACCGCGCGGGGTTCCACAGGTCGAAGTGACCTTCGCCATCGATTCGAACGGCATCGTCAGCGTCACGGCGATGGATCAGGCGACCGGCCAGTCGACCGGAGTGCAGATCAATCCTGCCGGCGGGCTCACGGCCGACGAGATCGATCGGATCATCAAGGAAGCGAGCGAATACTCCCGGACCGATGCGGCGCGGCGAGAGCTGCGCATTCTCCAGAACAAACTGGAGGGAATGCTCTACACCAACGAGAAGGTTTTCCGGGAATTCGGGAAGCTTCTGTCGGATGACGACAAGGCGAGAGTGCAGAAGTACATCGCGTCGGGCAAGAGCGCGCTCGCGTCGGAAAGCAAGCAGCAGTTGAACGACGCGATTTTCGATCTGCAGAGTGCCTCGCGCATCCTCACCAGCGTCATGCTCTACAACCCGTTCAAGACCGGTGGGCCGGCGGACAGCCCTTCCTGACGAGGAGGTTCTGCTCACAGCGATGACCACCACACAAAAACGTGATTACTACGAGGTTCTCGGTGTTTCGAGGAGTGCCTCCCTCGAGGAGATCAAGAAATCCTATCGGAAGCTCGCCGTTGCCTGGCATCCCGACAAGAATCCCGGCAATCCCGAAGCGGAGGAGCGCTTCAAGGAAGCCGCGGAGGCCTACGGCGTCCTGTCCGATCAGGACAAGCGGGCGCGCTATGACCGTTTCGGACATCAGGGCGTGGGGGCAACCGGCTTCGACGCCTCGCAGTTCACCGACTTCGCCGACATTCTCGGCGACTTGTTCGGGTTCGGCGATCTGTTCGGCGGTGGCCGGCGCCGAGGAACGCGCCCGGCACGCGGCAACGATCTTCGCTACGACCTTCACCTGAGCTTCAACGACGCCGTCTTCGGTACCGAGGCATCGATCAACGTTCCTCGTGTCGCGAGCTGCGCCACGTGCGGTGGATCGGGAAGCCGGCCCGGCAGTTCGCCGGCGACCTGCTCGGCATGCGGTGGCCGCGGTCAGATCCGTTACTCCCAGGGTTTCTTCTCCATGGCGCGAACCTGTCCGCAGTGCGGCGGTGCCGGCAAGGTGATCAAGGACCCATGTGCCGACTGCAATGGTGCAGGGCGTGTGCGCGAAGAGAAACAGCTCTCGGTGAAGATTCCCGCGGGAGTCGACGAAGGGTCACGACTTCGAGTCGCGGGAGAAGGGGAGGGGGGAATTCTGGGGGGACCGTCGGGCGATCTCTATGTCTTCATCTCGGTCGATGACGATCCGAAATTCCAGCGCCGCGACTATGACATCCATGTCGAACAGGCGATCTCCTTCGCTCAGGCGGCCCTCGGCGCCGAAGTGAAAGTCGAGACCATCCATGGTGAAGAGTCGCTGAGAATTCCTCCCGGTACTCAGCCCAATCAGGTTTTTCGCCTCCGCGGCAAGGGCGTTCCATTCGTCGACGGCACCGGAAGGGGAGACGAGTACATTCACGTCGCAGTGCGTGTTCCGACCCAGCTGACCCGCGAGCAGCGCGAGCTGATCGAGAAGCTCGCCGAGCTCGATGGGGAGACGCTCGAGGAGAGGGGAGTGCTCGACAAAGTGAAGGATTTTTTCGGGGGTTAGGGGGAGGGGGAAGGGGGGAATAGCAGATGGCAGATGGCAGATAGCAGATAGCAGATGGCAGATGGGGCAAGCAATGCGGCACCTGCCTTCATCTCTTTAGCCTCTGCTACCCCTTACCATCTCCCATCTCCCATCTCCCATCTGCTATCTGCTATCTGCTATTCTGCCTTCTGCCTTCTGCCTTCTGCCTTCTGCCATCTGCCTTCTGCCTTCTGCCTTCTGCCTTCAAGACATGGATTACCTCCTCCGCCTCTCGATTCCTCGCGACCGCGGTGATCTGGAGACGCTGATCGATGAGCTCCTCTTTCTCTCTCCGGCCCTGGGGAGCGAGGAGAGCCCGAGCGGCGATGGGAGCGTTCGAACCGTCTACTTCGAGGACGCTGCTGCGCGGGACGATCTTGCGTGGCGGCTTCGCGCGTTGGGGTCGATTGAGGTGACGGCCGAAGACCGTCTGAGCTTCGACTGGCTCGAGCACTATGAGCAGTCACTGCAGCCGATGGAGATCGGTGAGCGTTTCCTGGTCGTTCCTTCGGAGTCGCTCATTCCGTCCGGCACATCCCGAATCGCGATCGTCGTTCCGCAGGAGAGGGCGTTCGGAACTGGATCGCACGAGACGACGTCGCTGTGCCTGCGGATGCTCGAGTCGATCGGCTCTTCGGATCGACTCGCTGCGGATGTGGGCACGGGAAGCGGGATTCTGGCGATGGCGATGGCCCTGCTCGGGGTTCCGCGAGTCATCGCCTTCGACAGCGATTTCGAGGCGATTCCCGTGCTCGACAGGAATCTCGCCCGGAATCGAGTCGACCAGGGGCGGGTCTTTCCGTTCTGTGGAACGCTGGATGCGCTGCGCGACGTTCAGTTCGATCTGGTGACCATGAACATCATCCCCGAGGTGATCATCCCGATGCTTCCGCTGCTGAGCGAGCGGATGAGGGTCGGTGGCCGGGTGATCGTGAGTGGCATTCTGAGGGAGAGGCGGGATGAGGTCGTCTTCGCGGCTGCAGACGAGGGAATCGATGTCGTGCGGGAGGCAGTCGCCGGCGACTGGTGGTGTGGCGAAGGATTGCTGCGCGCTCGCGCTCAGCGGCGCTCGATCGGGACGTAGTCGCGTCGCGACTCGCCGGTGTAGATCTGTCGCGGGCGGGCGATCTTCTGGTCCGGATCCTGGAGCATTTCCTGCCACTGGGCGAGCCAGCCGCTGGTGCGCGGAATGGCGAAGAGGACGGGGAACATGTCCATCGGGAACCGCATCGCCTGATAGATGAGTCCCGAATAAAAGTCGACATTGGGATAGAGCCGGCGTGTGACGAAGTAGTCGTCCTCGAGGGCGATTCGCTCGAGCTCGAGGGCGACGTCGAGCAGCGGATTACGACCTGTGACCTCGAAGACCTCGTCGGCGATTCGCTTGATGATCGTAGCGCGAGGATCGTAATTCTTGTAGACGCGGTGCCCGAAGCCCATCAGGCGCATCTCTCCCTTCTTGACTCTCCTGATGAAGTCGGGAATGTTACCGACCGATCCGATCTCGATCAGCATCCGGATCACCGCTTCGTTCGCACCGCCATGCAGCGGTCCATAGAGCGCGGCCGCCGCCCCGGCGACCGCCGAGTAGGGATCGACGCGCGAGCTGCCGATCGATCGCATCGCGCTCGTGGAGCAGTTCTGTTCGTGATCGGCGTGCAGGATGAACAGCACGTCGAGGGCACGCTCCAGTACGGCGTTCGGCGCGTACTTCACCTCCGTCATCTTGTACATCATGTTCAGAAAGTTGCCGGTGTAGGAGAAGTCGTTGTCGGGATAGGCATAGGGCATTCCCACGATGTGACGATAGGCGAACGCCGAGATGGTGATCATTTTGGCGATCAACCGATGGATCTGTTTCTCGCGAGTCTCCGCATCGTCGATGTTTCTGGCCTCCGGATAGAACGTGCTGAGCGCGGCCACGGTCGAGATCAACATCCCCATCGGATTCGAGTCGTAGCGGTAGCCGTCCATGAACTTCTTAATGTTCTCGTGAAGGATCGTGTGATGAGTGATCCGATGAGCCCATAGATCGAGCTCGTCGCGGCTGGGCAGACTGCCATAGAGCAGCAGATAGGCGGTCTCGAGATAGCTGCTCTGCTCGGCGAGCTGCTCGATCGGATAGCCGCGGTACTCGAGAATTCCCTTGTCGCCGTCGATGTAGGTGATCGAGCTGCGGCACGCCGCCGTGTTCATGTACGCCGGGTCGTAGGTCATCAGCCCGAAATCGTCGTCGGAGACCTTGATCGGCCGCAGGTCGAGCGCGCGTATCGTTCCATCGGCGATCGGTACCTCGTAGGATTTACCGGTTCGGTTGTCCGTGATCGTGAGGGTGTCTTTTGCCAACGCGGTACCTCCGGGCGCGAGATCCTGCAACCGTGCTTCAGGCCGCTTGACGTCTGAAGGGCTCCGGCGCCCGATCGATCCGGGAGCCTGCCCGCCCGACCCGCATTCAGGTGAGGCAACAGACGAGGGGAAGCGAGTATATGCGCCAGCGGATTGCAGGACAAGGGGCCGGATTCATCTCTTCGAGACGCCCTGAGAGAGGTCTCCTCCTTCGCTGGCGGCGAGGACGACGGCGGCGATTGCCGCGGTCTCCGCACGAAGCCGCCGGGGACCGAGACTTCGCATCAGGCAGCCCGCGTCACGGGCGAGGCGGAGCTCTTCGTCGCTCCAGCCGCCTTCCGGTCCGATGAAGAGGCGGACACCCGCGGTGGGGGAAACCACCGCGTCTCCTCCCGCTTCTGCGTCGAAGAGCACTTTGATCCCTTCGACCGAAAGCGCCTGGGCCAGCGGGACCACGGGAGTAATCGCCGCGCATCGCGAGCGCCCCGACTGCTTGGTCGCCTCGAGAATGATCTTCTTCCACCGCTGGAGGCGCCCGGCCACGCGTTCGGCGCGCACCTCCGTTCGGGCCGTGCTCATCGGAATGAATCGTGAGACGCCAAGCTCGCATCCTTTCTGAAGAACGAGCTCGAAACGGTCCGGATGGATGAGCGCGACGGCCAGCTCGATCGAGCGCGCGGGCTCGCGACTCGGTTCGATTGCCATGACTGTCAGCTCGGCATGGTCGCTCGCGAGGGCGCGAATCACGGCGGTCGCGTTGACTGCGTCCTGATTGAACAGCTCGACGCTCTCTCCGTCACGACATCGCGCGACGCGCACTGCGTGATGGAGCTCCTCGCCCGTGAGCCTGACGATCTCCCCCGGAATGAGCGGAGACTCGATGAAGAATCGATTCCTCACGCGCGGAGCATAACAGGGGACCCGCAGGGACGAAGTATTGCGGAAGGGACAGAGCCGGGGCTTTCGACGCCCGCTCTCCCCCTCGAAAACAAGATTGGAGCTCCACTAGCTACGCGCCTCGATCCTCGCGCGCGCGCGCAGCAGGACCACGAGCCCGGGGAATCCGAGCGCGAGCGTGATCCAGAAATAGACTGCGTATCCGGTCGTCTGCGCCGTGATTCCGCTGGCCATTCCGATCAGTGATCGTGTGAGTCCGAAGAGTGCCGAGAGGAGCGCGTACTCCGTCGCAGCATATCGCCGGTCGCAGATCGCCATGAGGAAGGCGAGAAAGGCCGCGGTTCCCAGACCGCCACAGAACGATTCGACGAATGCTGCCGGGTAGAGAAGCGCGCGCCCTCCGCCGAGGACCGCGGCGAGCGCGTAGCCGGCATTTGAGAGCATCTGAAGGATTCCGAGATGGAGGAGTCCGAAGAAGAGTCCGAAGCGCGTGATGAATGCGCCGCCGGCGACTGCTCCGGCGATCGTCAGGATCATGCCGGCCGTCGTCGTGACCGTTCCGATTTCGGCCGGCGAGTGACCGCGATCGACCCAGAAGGGCTTGATCATCGGCAGGAGGGCGGCGTCTCCGAGCTTGTAGAGAAGAACGACCGCAATCAACGATCCAGCGCCGGGGCGGGCGAGCCATGCCCTGAGTCCTCGAAAGAGCGGCTGGTGCTCTCGAAGCTCTCGCACCGGCGATGGAAGTGTCGTGGCCCAGAGCAGGAGCAGCGCGGTCGCCCCTGCGCCGATGGCGAAGGCGAGCCACCACCGGTCGCCTCCGCCCACCGCTGCCAGTCCACCGCCCGCCGCGATGATCGCGATACGGTAGGCGGCCACACGCGCCGAGTTGACTGCCCCCAGAGCAGGCCGGGGCGTGATGGTGATCGTCTGCGCGTCGATGGCGATATCCTGCGTGGCGGAGGCGATCGCCATCAGAGTCACCGTTGCCCAGAAGAGATAGCCGGACAGCGGCGTTGCCACCGCGAACACGACCCACGTGAGCGTCAGGACAGAAAGGCATCCGATGATCCATGCGCGATAGCTTCCGAAGCGGTCGAGCAGCGGAGACCAGAAGAGTTTCGCCGTCCACGCCAGCCCCACGGTGCTGAGCAGCCCGATCTCGGCGAGGCTGACGCCGTTGGCCCGGAGGTAGAGGGGAAGCAGCTCCGTGATGAAGCCGAACGGAAGCCCCTCGGAGAAGTAGAGAACGGATGCCACGAGAACGAGTGAAGCAAGGCCGCGGCTCTCGCTCCTCCCGGCGTCGTCGTTCACGATCACGGCGAAGCATTATGCGGCAGAAACCCTCCATGCCGTCATCCGGAGCCTGAGAACAAGAGACGATGCATCCTCCGTCATCCTGAGCTCGAAAACCGCGCCGTGCGCCGCTGAAGAGGGAATGACGGGATAAACCGGCATGGAGTCGTGAGTGAAAGTCTCATCCGAGAAAGGAGTAGCGAACCATCTCGACCCCGAGCTATGCGGCGAAACCGCGAGGCCAAGTCGAAGCGTTAGCAGGGGGTGTACAGGCCGCGATATCGAGCCGCGAAAACAGCGCAACCAGATGCCGACGTCATGGATCCAGGCGGAAGGCAACAACGGACGGATCGTTATGCGCGAGAGCCGGACGGACTGGCGCGGTCCAAGAACGAGGGCATGTACACAATCAACTCCATGCGCGAGAACCGAGAGATCTCGTGGTCGCTGGAGCGGACGAACCGCGAACCAGCCGCGAGGGGAAGGCTGAGGCCGCAATCCTGAGATGAACGACCGCGAGAAGTCACATGCGCCCATAGTACCGACGAAGCTTCGGAACAAAGCCGCGGAAGCGGGGGCGGACGAGGTGGAGGGAAGGGGTGCAACCACGGGGAACCTGATCGGGCAGAACGCACGCCGGACGCAGAGCCGGGGAAGTGCGCCGAATGAGCTGGATCGGGTGCGGGAAGCAGCAAAGCGGGACCGGAAGATGCAATTCACGGGACTGCTCCACCACATCACGGAAGAACGGCTGACGAGCGTGTACCGGAGGTTGCGGAAACGAGCGGCAGCAGGAGTCGACGGAGTGATGTGGGACGAGTACGGCAAGGGGCTGGAGGAGAAGATCCGAGAGCTGCACAGCCGGATTCATCGGGGAGCATACCGGCCCAAGCCGACGCGGAGGACGTACATTCGGAAAGCGGACGGGAGCCAAAGACCACTGGGAATTGCGACGATCGAAGACAAGGTCGTGCAAGGAGCGGTGGCCGAGGTGCTGAACGCGATCTACGAAGAAGACTTCTACGGGTTCTGCTATGGGTTCCGACGCGGGATGAGCCAGCACGATGCGCTGGACGCGCTGAGTGTGGCTCTGAAGCGGAAGCGGGTGAACTGGGTACTGGATGCGGACATTCGGAGCTTCTTCGACTCGGTCGGGCACGAGTGGATACGCAAGTTCCTGGAGCATCGTATCGGAGACCAACGGGTGGTGCGGTTGATACTGAAGTGGCTACACGCCGGAGTGATGGAAGAGGGAGAGTGGAAGGCGACGGAAAGAGGAAGTCCGCAGGGAGCGACGATCTCGCCGCTGTTGGCGAACATGTACCTGTACTACGCGTTCGACCGGTGGGCACATCACTGGCGGAACAAGCAGGCAAGCGGGGACGTGGTGATTGTTCGCAGCAGAAAACTCCACGAGCTTCGCGAGGAGCTGACCAAGCGCCGTCACGACCCGGTTCCGGAACAAGGGAAATGGCTACGCAGCGTGATTCTGGGGTTCGACCAGTATCACGGCGTACCGGGCAACATCGATGCACTCAATGCCTTTCGCAAGGCCGTGTTCCGGTTGTGGCGGCAGTCGCTTCAGCGACGAAGCCAAAAGGGCCGAGTCGCCGCCGCGATCGGGCGGACGCCCCGACTTCCTCGGTCACAGCCGGGTCACTCTCCTCAGAGTGACGGCGATACTGACGGCTTCGAGGGCGTCATCGGCCCGCGAGGCTCGCGTTGTAGGCCTCGAGGTTCTTCTCGCTCTTGAAGTAGAAGACGTTGCCATCGGAGTTGACTCCGATGATCGCCAGCGCCTTGTCGACCTCCTCGCCGGTGAGGGGATCGGTGGCCACGCGACGTGACGCATCATTGGTCAGGGCGTTCTTGCACATCTCGCAGCATCCGTAGTAGATCTTGCCGTCGACGACGACGGGAATCTGGTCTTTTTCGAAGGCGGCCTCGTTGATCATGCAAACCTTCTTGTTCTCGACCTTCGTGAGCTTCGCCTTCTCGGTCTTCTTCTCTTCAGCATGGGTCTTGTCGTGATTCCCGTGTGCGAGAACGGCGGGAGCGACGAGCACGCCGGCGATGGCAATCGCCGCCAGCGAGTGATGGATGAAGTTTCTGGGCATCGGTTCCTCCAAGGTTTTTTTCGAGCTGCCCCCTTGAACAGCGGCCGGCCCGTCGTGATTTCAGAAGATCGGAAGATTGTGCGCCACCCTCACGCCCGAGCCCGTTTTTTTATCCAGACTCGAGTTTCGAGATCTAGAATGCTCCGATGCGTACGAACATTTGGCGCTCCGGTCTCGCAGCCAGCGGGCTGCTCCTTCTCGCGGGCTGTCAGACGGGCGACATTCCGGAGCCTGAGGTTGCGGTAGTCGAGACCGTAAAGAGCGAGCAGTCGCCGGTGGCGGAGGAGGAGGAGAGCGAGATCGGCTCGGCGCGAGTCACCGCAACCACGCTGAATCTCCGCGAAGCACCGGGAATCGATCAACCGAGCATTTCGGTCCTGCGGCGTGGTGATCGCGTCGGTGTGATCCGTCAGGAGTCGGGCTGGACCCGGGTTCGCGTGCCGAACGGCGAGCGCGGATGGGTCGCCTCACGATATCTGCGCACTGAAAGAGGATGCCCCGCCGATCGCGAGTTCCGCTTCATCGAGACTCCGTTGGTGTCGTTCAGTGATCAGCCGCGGAATGGGGTCGTGACGGTCGAAGCGCTGGTCGATATCTCGGGAAAGGTCGTCCGAACGAAGGTGACTCGGAATACGACGGGGGAGGCGGAGCTGGCGACCGCGGCAGAGAGCGAGATCAGGAGGGCGCGTTTCGCTCCGCCGATTCGGAACTGCGCTCCCAGAAGCTTCATTTATCTATATGAGAGAAGGTTTTAGATGCAAATCCCGAGTCCCGCGATCCGGTCAAAATTGGAAACCGAGCTGATCCGGAAGCGGAGCGGAAATTCGCAGCTGACGGCCGTGGTTGTCTGTCGGCAGTTGTTGCTCCGTACGAGGTTGGAAGTCGTCGAGTCGGTCCCCCGATCGAGCTTTTGAATCTCCGAAAGGCAGCACGAACAACAGCATAAGGAGATTCGAATGCGTAGCACCGGCACTGTGAAGTGGTTCAATGACGCGAAGGGGTATGGATTCATCACGACGGACCAGGGAGAAGATGTGTTCGTCCACTTTTCGGCCATTCAGACGACTTCCCGCTTCCGTACCCTCGCCGAAGGCGCTCAGGTGGAATTCGATCTGACGCAGGGTCCCAAGGGGCTCCAGGCGGCGAACGTCACCATGCTCTGAAACGAACCTCGAGAGGTGAGATCAGGGACGGCCTCAGCCGTCCCTTTTTGTTTTCACGATGTGAGAATTTCGTGAACTCCGGAAAGCAACTGTCACAGAAGCACGGCGAAAGGGTGATAATGGCGTCGTAGCAATCCTGGCGGCGATCATGTGCCCGAACCGTATCCGGCGCAGTCTGATACTCCTGTCGTCCATTCTCGTCGGCTCTCTCACTCCTGCGCCGGCGGCCGACCGCCCGGTTCCACTCGCTCCGATTCTCCTCGAGACTGCGCTGCAGGAAGGTTCAGCGCGGGCGATCGAGCAGTATCACGAACTGAAGCGCATGCCGCGGGGCACCTATGACACCGGCGAGGCACAGCTTTATCTGGTGGGCCACCGGCTGCTCGACGAGAAACGGTACGGCGACGCGATCGCGATCTTCCGGCTGAACGTCACTCTTTTTCCCGCTTCGGTGAAGGCGCGCGACAGTCTTGCCGAGGCTTTGATGAGGAGTGGCGATCGAACGGCCGCGGCGAACGAATACCGGCGCTCTCTCTCGCTGCTCGATCGCGATCCTCAGCTCTCGGCGATCGGAAAGCGGAATCTGCGGCGCGACATCACCAGCCAGTTGATGCGACTTCGCATCCACCCTCTCTACGAGGAGGTCGTCGGTCTCTACCACGCTTCGGATGGGCGATTCTTCTCGATCACGCTGGCCGAGCGCGATCCCCGACGCCTCCCTCCTGCTCTCCGCTTCGTCGAATTTCCGAGCGGAAGGGTCAGGACTCTCTTCCATCGAAGCAGGTACTCCTTCATTGCCGGCAGCGGGCAGATGGTCGCCTGGCCGGTGGAGTTCCGCCTGCGCTTCGACATGAAGAGCTCCGGCGGTCCGGCGCTCGTGCTCGACGAAAGTTCTGTTTCCATGCGCGCGGTCCGCGTGGGAGAACGAACCGAACGGGTGACGTTTCGCAATGGGTCGCTCGAGCTGCGCGGTATTCTGACGCTTCCCGTCGGGGACGGCCCTCATCCGGTCGCCGTTCTGCTGCACGGATCGGGCGTGGTGACGCGCGACATGCCCGGGTTCGGCGAGCTGGCGCATTCGTTTCTCCGCAGCGGCTTCGCCGTGCTTCGCTACGACAAACGCGGCGCCGGCGACTCGACCATCGGGCTGGACGGACGGGCAGGGCTGGTCGATCTCGCCAATGACGCCCTCTCCGCCGCCCGTTTTCTCCGGGACCACCCGGCGATCGACGCCGAGCGGATCGGATTCCTCGGATTCAGCGAGGGGGCCTGGGTGGCGCTGCTCGCGGCCTCGCACATGCGCGATCCTGCGTTCCTCATTCTCGTCTCCGGCGGAGGTGTGGCTCCCTGGATTCAGGAGTCGTATCGCGTTCCTGCCGAGCTCGAGGCCGATGGCTTCAGCTCCTCGGAGATCATCAGGGCCGCCGAATTCATGAGAGTGAAGTTCGACGTGGCCCGAAGCATCGTCTCGTGGGACGAATACGAGCGCGCGAGATCGGAGGCGCGGGGCACGCGCTGGTTTCCGCGATACACCGGATTGTGGCGCTCGGAGGAATTCGCCCGCCGGGCGTGGCTCAACACGCTCGGCTTCGAGCCGGCGCTGATTCTCGATCGGCTCGATTGTCCGATCCTCGGCCTCTTCGGCGACAACGATCGGCTCACTCCTGTTCCCGAGACCGTCGACTCGCTTCGCCGCGGGCTCGAAGAAGCGGGACATCCGGACTTCAGCCTCATCGTGTTTCCCCGCGCGAATCATTGCCTGCTCGAATCGGAGAGCGGCAGCCTTCGCGGGGGCGAGTTCCCGAGGCTGAAGCGATACGTCCCGGGCGTTTTCGACACGCTCGAACGCTGGATCGTGAACCGGGTCCGGAGCGACGAAGAGGCCGCCGCCGAGGCGTCGTCGAACAATGGATCAGCTCGAGAGTAGGCGCTGCCTCTTCCCGGACCTACCAGCCGGGAGTGATGTTGAATCCGAAGACCCAGTCCTTTTCCGGACGCTGGAATGGCCTGGCGAAGTAGATCTCGATCGGTATGTAGCTGAGGAGAATTCTCGCGCCGATGCCAGCGCTGACCACCGGGATCCGCTCCACCGAGTTTTCCTCGAATCGAAGCTTGGGTGATTCTGCGCTCGTCCATGCGGTTCCGGCGTCGACAAATCCGACGATCTCGGTCGGCAGAATCGGAGCGTTGATCAATCCATAGTCGCGTGTCCCGAAGAGCGGCACACGCACTTCGGCGCTCGCGACCGCGACCCGTGAGCCGATCAGCCGGTCGAACACTGGGCAGGCATTGGGCGTGTCCGTGGGAACGCATTCGGAGAGATCGAACGAGCCGAGCTCGTAGCCGCGAACCAGCGATGCCTGCCCC
This sequence comes from Thermoanaerobaculia bacterium, assembly GCA_035546335.1. GTDB lineage: Bacteria > Acidobacteriota > Thermoanaerobaculia > Gp7-AA8 > Gp7-AA8 > DATKDP01. The sequence continues at coordinate 47,444 of DATKDP010000114.1, forward strand.
ACGTGGAGGGGCCGCAGCCTGCTGTCCTCCGCATCCGAGCCGTAGCGTCCATAGTGAAGACCGCGGAAGGCAAATGTCACCGGACGAACGAAAAGGTACCTGCGCCAATCGGCGAGCGCGGTCTGGAACGACAGGTCGCCCCCGACCGCTTCTCCTTCGAAGCGATAACGCGTTCCGCGCACGGGGGAGATGAATCCAAATCGCGAGCTGTCGCCGACCCAGGCGAGCGAGCCGCGGAAGAAGTCGAGGCTGGTGGGTGCCGACAGGTCGAAGGTGCTCTGATCGATGATCCGTCCCCCGACGGCGATCAGGCGCTCGAGCTCGCTGCGGAAGCTGAGGCGCTGATAGCCGCCGCGGGCCTCGAGTCGTCGAGTCAGACCGAATGGATAGCGGGTGATGGCGTTCAGCTCGTCGAACAGGAGAATGTCACGCCGTTGCTCGATGACATCGGCGACGACCTGCTGGCCGTCGATCACGATCACCTCGCGGAACTGAATCGTGCTGCCGGTCACGTAGGGAATGTGCGTCGCGGAGCCGCCCCAGTTGATCCTCCGCTCCATGTTGAGGTAAATGAGCTCGCCGCCGATCGAGGTCGACAGCCCGCTGCCGCTGCTCCCTCCCCCCTGAATCGTCAGCCCGACATTGTGTCTTCCCAGCACGTCGCTGAAATACGCGCTGATCGTTCCGCCGACGCCGAAGCCGTAGCGGTCGGCGCCGACTCCCACGGTCGGCGGACCGAGGTAGGTGAGGTGGAGAGAAGGCTTGTAGCGGGAGGTCTCGAAATCGATGGACGAGGGAGGAAGTCCTCTCGTCGGCTCGTCCAGATAGGCAGTGAGGGCTCGCGGCGCGGCAGGTTGGAGCGGCGGAAGAATCGCCGCGCGCGGCGTGGCGCTGGCGATGGCAGTGCTCACCGGCTCGCCGGCCGTCGCGGCAGGGAGCGAATACACATTGTAGTGGTCGTTCTCGAAGAGCGAGAAGGCCAGCGTCCCGCTGCGCGACGAGACCGAGAGGGCGGGAGAGATCGCTGTGATGCCGGCGACACCCGTCGGGACGTGAGTGATTCGGGCGAGATCGCCGGTCGCTGGATCGTAGCGGTAGACATCGGAGACTCCGTCGGGATTGGCGATGAAGTAGATGCTCGTTCCGTCGGGAGCGAATTGCGGATTGATGTGCTTTCCAGCAGGGAAGAGGGGGAGCAGTCGGATTGCGTTCGTTGCCACATTGATCGTAGCGAGTTTCAGGTCGCCGAAATGCAGCAGCTCGAAGTCGGTTTCCGGCCCGCGGTCGGTGGCGAAGACAATCGTTCTGCCGTCCGGAGACCAGGACGGCTGAAGGTCGGCATACCGATCCTGCATGAGGCGTCGCGTCTGACGGCTCTCGAGGTCGAAGATGAACAGATCGCTCGATGCGCCGGTCTGCCCCGAAAAGGCGATGGACCGACCGTCGGGCGACCATGCAGGATTGTTGAACGCCTCCACTCCGGGAATCGCGATCCGCTCGATGCGACCCGATTCGACGTCGACGATCGCCAGCCGGTTGTCTCCTCGCTCGAAGACGACGAATGCGAGGCGTCGCGAATCTGGCGACCAGCTTCCGGCCGAGTCGATGAAGCGAAGCGCATCGAAATGAGGATTCGCGTCGGCCGAGACGAGTCGACGCACGACGCGTCCGGTCGCCGCGTCGGCGAGAAAGAGATCGATGGAGAAGAGCTCACGAGTCGATAGAAAGGCGATCCATCGACCGTCGGGGCTGATCGACGGAGCGATGTTCACATCGGCGCGCGTCCGCTGGCGGCCGAGAAGCGGCTCTCCGAGCGTCTCGGCTCGACGGACGAGGACCGGCTCGTAGAGTTGGCGCGCGGATGCGTGCCAGTCGACGAAGAATTGCGTGTGGGAGACACCGAACGTGCGCGGGAAGGCCTGTTCGAGCCCGACGTTGCCGGCATTGAGAAAAAACCGAACGACTGCGTCATCACCCCAGCTTCCGCCGATGTACGCCATGATCGCCTGTCCGTAGCGATAGGGAAAGTAGCGGGGATCCCGATTGAGGCGCCTGAAATCGGGAAGGCGGTCGTTGTTTGCTGCATCACGAATCCACATCGAGGTCAGCGGATCGACGCGACCCTTCGAGAAGTACTCCGCCATTCCTTCGATCAGCCAGAGCGGCAGCATCTCGAGGGCGAATCTCCGCCGGCGCTCCGCCATCCGGCTGGCGATGTCGTATTGGAAGACGTGCACCATTTCATGGCCGAGTACGTGGTCGTTCTCGGCGTAGTCGCCGGTCATCGGCATGACGATCCGGTTGAGAAAGGCATCGGTGAAGCCGCCCGTCCCTTCTCCCAGAAGTCCGAAGGTCGTGGTGGTCTGATGGAAGTCGGGGCTGTTCGCGTAGAGAACGATCGGCTTCCTGTCGAACGAATGGTTGAACGCCGTCGAAAGGCGGTCATACCAGCGTTCGGCCATCCGGCCCATGTCCTCGATCGCCGCCAGGTCGTCGCTGTAGTAGTAGATGTCGAAGTGGTCGGTGTGGAGGATCCTGAAGTCGAATTTCTCCCACTGCACTTTGTTCCGCCCGAAGTATTGCGCCTGAAGGCTGTGAGAGAAAACGATGAAGAGCAGGAGGGTGAGCATCGTGCGGACGACCGGTTGCGCCCCACGCTTCGGTGACATGTTCGTGCTCCTTTCCACAGACTATCGGCTCTGGCAACGGGCGAGCGGCGCAACACGCGCGCTCTGTGCCGACCACGTCGTGCAAGTTCGCTGCCTCGCTCCTGGCGCGGCGTGTGGATTGCAGACCGCTGATCCCGAGGTGCTGCCATGAGGGAGGGAGTGTGACCGATTTCGAAGAACGAGTGCGCCGGATCGCACGCGAACGGCATGGTGAAAAAAGGCGGCCGCAGCGCGGGGTTTCGGATATGATGACCATGGTCCAAAAAAGCAGTTCCGAGGGGATACCATGTCGTCGACATCCGTCGAATCCAGACGCGTCCTGGCGATCGTCTGGACCGGCCTGCTGCTCAGCCTCTTCGCCTACCTGGGCATCGCCTGGTTCGTTCTCCGCGGCAGAATCGTCGCGGAGCTGAGCTGGGTCGAGTGGTTACGACAACCGATCGTCGCCGGGCTTCATCTCGCCGGCATCGCCATGCTCGTGGCGTCGTTTTTTCTGCCGGGAATGATCATGCGCAGCAGCCGGCCGGACCCGCCAACGATCTCCGATCCTCTGCCCGCCCCCTCCGATCCACGCATTTCCCAGGCGATCATCGTCCGTTATGCATTGCTCGAATCGATTGCGATCTTCGGTTTCGTGATCGCACTGGTCACCGGGAATCTCGTGCTGATGCTCCCGCTATGGGTCGTCTCCGCCGTCGCATTTCTCCTCGCCTATCCGTCGGAGAACCTCCTGGCAACCTTCGAATCACTCGCGGACGACCGGTAGCGATCCGGCGGTGTTCGCGCTGGAGGGTGCGGCATCGCGAGTCCCCACGACATAGAGCGTGTAGATTCCGATCGCAGTCCCGAAGGGAACGACGACCAGGTTCAGGGCGCCGGCGAGGAGGGCGAGGAAGCGGCCCCATCGCGAACCGCGCAGAAGTCCGATGCCGCCGAGCAGCGCGGGGAGCGAGAAGACGAGAACGATGGTCGCCAGGACCGAGGCGACGAGCCAGGTGACCGCGATCGCTTCGGAATCTCCGGAGAGCAGACCGCCACCGGCGATTGCGACGAACAGCACGCCGGCGAACGTCGATCCGAGAACTCCGAGCGCCATGAGCAGAACGGCTGCAATCGTATGATGCTTGTCCATGCGGACCTCCTCGATTCACCTTTGAGTACGGAGCGGCTCGCGCAAGGTTGCACGAGCGGAGTAGGCGGGAGGAGAGGCGAGCGGGGCATACTCGATCCCGGGTCATGGTTCTCTGATACGATCCACGTGCGAAGGATGACCGGCCTCCATGTCCCACATCGAGAAAGAGATCGAGCGGTTCGACACATTCCTGCGCGAACAGGGACAGAAGCTGACGCGCGAGCGCGAGGCGCTGCTCCGGGTGATCTTCGCCACGCACTACCACTTCGACGCCGACGAGCTCCTCTTCCGCATGAAGGAGGGGAAGGTGAAGATCTCACGCGCCACGATCTATCGCACGCTCGAGCTCCTCGTGAAGTCCGGCCTCGTTCGTCGCGTGCACCTCGGAGAGGATCACTACCATTACGAGAGGGTGATCAGCGGGAAGAACTCCCACCATGATCATCTCGTCTGCACGACCTGCGGATCGGTCATCGAGTTCCACGACCCTTCACTCGAAGAACGGCAGGAGCAGATCTGCTCCCGCTTCAAGTTCACTCCGACCTATCACAATCTCCAGATCCTCGGAGTCTGCGACGCCTGCGCTCGGAAGGGAGAGCATCCTCTCGCTCCCGATCGCGTCCTTCAGATCGCGCCGAACCGGCTGCGAAAATAGAGGGGCGCGTCTCACTCGACGAGTGCGCCTCCCGTCGGGACCCCGTCGCGAAACACGACGTACGATTTCGGCCTGAGTCGAAGGTGCAGCGGCCCCGCTTCGTCGTCGCTGAAGGAGGTGCGACGGATGCGAAGAATGCGGCCATCGCCGAGGAGAACTTCGTCGATCGCGTCGTGGCCGAAGAAGTGACGGTGCACTCGCTTTCCGAACGGGAGGCCTTCCGACGGTGCCACGACGACGATGTCCTCCGGCCGCACCAGGAGAAGGGCGGGACCGTCGTCGATCGCGATTCTCGCGCTTCCGATGCAACAGGTGAGCACCGAGTCGTGGATCGCAGCATCGATGAGCTGCCCCTCGCCGATCAGCTCCGCGACTTCGCGCGTCGCAGGGTGATGATAGATGTCTGCGGGCGATCCGAGCTGAAGCAACCGCCCTCGAGACATCACTGCGACGGGATTGGCGATGCTAAGAGCCTCGTCCTGATCGTGGGTGACGAGGAGTGCCGTCACGCCGGCCCGATCGAGAATCGTGACGACGTCCTCTCGCACTCGCTGCCGGAGAGAGGCGTCGAGATTCGCGAACGGCTCGTCCAGAAGGACGATCTTCGGCGAAGGAGCGAGCGCTCGGGCGAGAGCCACGCGTTGCTGCTGCCCCCCCGAGAGCTGATCAGGGTAGCGGTCCTGATGATCAGCGAGTCCTACGAGCTCGAGCGCCGATGCGGCGATCTCTTCTCGATCGGCTCTCTTCCGAACGCCGTAGAGGACGTTCCGCTTCACCGTGAGATGAGGGAAGAGAGCCCCCTGTTGAAATACCATCCCGATCCGGCGACGCTCCGGCTCGATCCATCGATCTCCTGCCACGACGGCTCCGTCGACCATGATGCGGCCCGACGACGGAGACTCGAATCCGGCAATCGCTCGGAGCAGTGACGTCTTGCCGCAGCCGCTCGGACCGACCAGTGCCGCGAGCGCTCCTCTGGGGATCGCCAGACTCGCGTCGTCGACGGCGACCACGCTGCCGTAGCGGACGTCGAGGTGCTCGACTTCGACCATAGGAACGGATCGCATCAGGCCCGGCTCCTTCCTTCCAGTGCCGGGCGGATCACGAGCAGATAGAGCGGCACTGCAGAGGCCAGCAGCAGGACGAGCGCCGGGAGTGCCGCCTCCGAGTAGAGGGCCTCCCCCGTCGCCGACCAGATCCGCGTCGCCAGCGTTTCGAAGCCGATCGGACGAAGTATCAGAGTTGCCGGCAGCTCTTTCATGCTCGTGAGGAAGACCAGACCCCCGCCGGCGAGAAGGCCGGGTCGCAGCAGAGGCAGCGTGATCGTTCGAAGGCGCTCGAGCGGACCGGCACCGAGGCTTCTCGCCGCCTCCTCGAGCAACGGCGGAAACGCCGCGAGCGCCGTCTTCGTCGCCGAAACCGCTTCCGGCAGAAAGCGGATCACATAGGCGATCACCAGCAGAGCCGCCGTCTGATAGAGAAGAGGCAGCCAGCGGGATACGAAAAAGACGAGCGCGAGCGCGATGACGATGCCCGGCAGGGCGTACCCGCCGTAGACGATCCGATCGACCCATCGGGAGACGGCGCTCGGATGCCGCGTCGCCCAGAGGGCCGGCCCGATCGAGAGAGCCACGGCGATGATGGCGGCCGCCAGGGAAGCGCGCAGCGAGTTTCCGGCGATCTCGCGAAGCGAGATCGCGAGCGAGACTCCGCGGCCGCCGCCGTGGAGCAGCCAGTAACCGATGGTCGCAACCGGAACGACGAGCGTCGCAAAGACGATCGATGAAGCAAAGGCGATCGCGGGCCAGCGCCACCGGCCGAGGGGAACCGGGGAAGCGACCGCGCGCGCGGAGGCCGAAACGGGACGGGCTCGTCGAACGAGCCACGCCTCCGTCGCAATGAACAGAAACGTGACGAGGACGAGAATCGTCGAGAGGGAGGCAGCCACCGTCCGGTCGAAGAGCGCGCGATAGGCGTTGTAGATAGAGACGGTGAAGGTGTTGTAGCGAACGATCGACACCGCTCCGAAATCGGAGAGGGTATAGAGCGCGATCAGCAGGCTGCCACTCGCCAACGCCGGCCTCAACGCGGGCATGATGGCGAAGGCGAACGTTCGCCAGCGTCCCATCCCCAGGCTTCGCGACGATTCCTCGAGAGCCGGATCGATTGCCCGGAGCGAGACAACGAGAAGCAGATACAGGTACGGATAGGTGAATAGAGAAAGGGCGATGAGGGCGCCGCTGTAGCCATAAGCCATCTCCGGAAGTCGCGCAACGCCACCACTCGACAGCATCTGCTGCAGATAGCCGCGAGGCCCGGCGACGGCCACGAGAATGAACGCGGCAATGTATGAAGGAAAGACGATCGGAATCGCAGCGGCCGTCGCCCAGACCGCGCGGCCCGGGAGATCCGTCCGGACGACGAGCCACGCCAGCGGCAGAGCGATCGCGAGCGACGCGGCGACCACGCCGGCGACGAGCAGAAGCGTCCGCACCAGCAGCACTGCCGTCTGTCTCGAAAGAATCACAGCGAGATAACTGGTCACTCCGGCGTCAGCCGCGCGGATCGCGATGTAGGCGAGCGGAATCGAAACGGCTGCGGCGGCTGCCAGTGAAGGAATCGCGATGATCCACGGAACATGGCGGACTGAGTGCGGCCGCGCCGAGACGCGAAGGGAGAAGGAGCTCCGTGGGGCGAGCGATTCAGAATTCAAGTCGAGGGCACCATCTCCAACGGTCACTCGAGCAGTCCGCTCTCCTGCAGCATCGTGAGTGTCTCCCCCAGCACAGCCGAGACATCCGCGAAATTGACCTCGGGAGTACGGACCTCGGAAAGTGGAACGAGATCGACGGCCGCATCAATCCCGGGAACGACGGGATATTCGTAGGTTTCCGAGGCGAAGTAGCGCTGTGCTTCGTCAGAGAGGAGGAAGCGAACGAGCTCGATCGCGTCCCGCTTCGGGCTCATGACTCCCACTCCGGCCAGATTGATGAAACTGGATGCGTCCCCCTTCGGCATGAAGAAGTTCGCTGCCGGTGCATCGGGGCGCTGCTTCAGCGCCTGCCACAGGTAGTAATGATTGACCAGGCCCCATTCGATCTCACCGGCGATCACTGCATCGACGATCGCGCTGTTTTTCGAATAACGCTTCGGCTCGTTCCGGGCCATGTCCCGGAGCAACCTGGCGAGAGCCTCTCTGCCGTGTACCACGCGATAGACCGCCAGGTGCGCCTGAAAGGAAGCGTTCGCCGGTGCGATGCCGAATCTGCCGCGCCATCGTCGATCGACGACGTTGTCCAAAGCCTGCGGCAACGCCTCCGGCGTCATGCTCTTCGAGTTGTAGACGACGGTTCGCGCGCGGCCGGAAAGACCGATCCATGACCCGTCAGGGTGGACGAAGCGGGAAGGAACTCGTGAACGCACCTCGTCGGGAAGTGCGCGAAAAAGGCCGGCTTGCTCGACGGCGCCGAGAGCCGCGGCGTCCTGGGCGATGAAGAGATCGGCGCGGCTGTTTTTGCCTTCCTCGAGCAGCATCGCCGCCAGCTCGGCGGTTTCACCATAGCGTGTGTTGACTTTGATGCCCGACTGCTTCGAGAAGCGATCGAGCAGCGGCGCGATCAGCGTTTCGCTGCGGCCCGAATAGACGCTCAGGGTCTTCGGAGCCGGGACAGGTTGCTCTCTCGTTCCGGGCAGAGGTGCTTCACGACGGCAGGCCGTCGCAAGGAGCGCCGCGAGGAAGGAGACGAGCGTGATGTGTCTCAACATTGTCGAAAGGAATGGAGGCTCAGAAATCCCAGGAGACGCCTGCCAGGACCGTACGCGGGAGGCCCGGTCGAACGCCCGCAGGGCGTCGCGCGGCAATGTAGGTCTCATCGGTCAGATTCCGCACCTGAGCGAAGAGGCGCAGACGCGGAAGAATCGAATAGCTCGTCGTCAGATCGGTCAGCAGATACGAGTCGGTGCGCTCGTTCGCTGCCGTCGCGCCGCGACCTGCGACCGTCCGCATCGAGTCGGTGTAGGTGATGTCGACAGCGCAGCTCCAGCGGTCGAAGGCGACTCCCAATCCTGTTGCCCACTGATGTTCGGGGAGATATGGCAGCCGATCGCCCTTCTCGACTCTCGGGGCCCAGTCGTCGAAGGACGTTTCGAAGCTCGATTCGAACACGGCCCGAGTCCAGGTGTAGGCGAGTCGCACGGGAAGGCTGACCGGCAGGCGAGTGAGCTGACGGAAATCGCTCTGCAGCGACGCTTCGAGCCCTTTGACTTCGACTCTGCCGCCGTTGAACAGATTCCCCGTCCCTCCTCCGCCGGACGAGAGGGTATCCCTTCCGAGAAGGTTCTCATAGTCATTGAAGAACGCGACGAGCTGGGCTGTCATCGGCTTGCCCGTGTAGCGAACGCCGCTCTCGTAGTTGATACTCTCCTCCGGGCGTGTGCGCTCGTCGCTTCCCGGTCCCGGCGGGGCGAAGCCGCGGTGCACGCCGCCGAAGATACTCAGAGAGGGAGCGATCGAGTAGCTGGCACCGATGCCGGGGATGAGGACGCGAACGTCGTTTCTGAGCACGCGCGCCATCGTTCCTTCCCGTCGCGCATCGGTGCGTCCGTAATCCGTCTGGGTGAAGTCGATGCTCTCGAACCGGAAGCCCGGGGTCACGCTCCAGCGGCCGAAGGTCATCCGGTCCTGGACGAAGAAGGCGAGCGCACTCGCTTCGCCGATCCGGTTGGCATTGCTGCCGGGTGCACCCTCCTGCGCGAGAAACATCCTCCCGCCGATCATCGACCAGCTGTCGTCTTGCTGAAAGCGGTCTTCCTGATCCTGATGGTAGCGGAGGCCGATCTCGAGCTCATGGTCGAGAGCCGTTGTCGTCCGTCGGAGCGCGACGACCGACTGCACTCCCTGCGCATAGTAGTCGCGGCGGTTCGCCCTGAGTTTCAGCGAACCGGCATCGTCGCGCGCTCCGCGAAGGATCGCGAGCTGTGTCGAGAACGTTTCCGGGTCGTCGAGAATCGATGCGACGCTGACGCCCGCCACACTGTCGAGCTTGTACCAATTGCGGAAGAAGTCATTGCGGTAGACGGTGGTCGTCACGTCGAGCGAAGCCGATGGCTGAATGAAATGACGGAGCTGATACTGCTCGTGGTTCGCATCGATGAAGTCCTCCTGCGAGGCGGCGTAGCGGCGGTTGGGCGTCAGGGCGAAGTCAGCGTCGCTGATCCCGAGGTAGGTCTCGCGGCCGGATTGCGTGGTATGACCGAGCTTCAGCTCGAATGCCTGCTGGACGCGGGCGTCCCATGGTGAGTTGTAGCGCAGCTTGGCGACGTAATCATGAAGCTCGAACCCAGTGTCGCCGCCGCCGTCGAGGCGCTTGAAACCGTCGGTATCGAGCTGATAGGTCTCGATGAGCCATCCGAACCGTCCGATCGAATCGCCGATGCTGGCGTGCATTCGCACGGTTGCGTCCTCGCCAGCGGCGAGATTGACATGTGCGGCGAAGTCGGACGGGACACTCGTCGAGATCAGATTGAGCGCCCCTCCGGTCGTGTAGGGACCCTGCCGAATGGAGCTCGATCCTTTGCGGACTTCGATGGACTCCATCCGTCCGATCGTCGGAAAATAGTAGGCGGCGGGCGCGGAATAAGGAGCGGGAGCGATCAGAACGCCGTCTTCCATCAGGGTGATCTTCTGGCTTCGCTCGACTCCGGTTCCTCGCATGCCGATGTTGGGGCGAAGGCCGTAGCCTTCCTCGTCCTGAATGTTCACGCCGGGCACAGTGCGGAGAACGCGCGCCACGTCGGACTGCGATTGCCTCTGAAGCTCCTCCTTCCCGATGTAATGCGCCGAGCCCGGGATCTCGTCGACGCTTCCGGGACCGCCGGTGACGGTGAGCCGGTCGAAGAGAACGAGAGGGGGGGTAACAGGCGGTGACGGAGCCGGAACTTCAGGAGCATTCGCCGTGCTCTGCTCATGGATGGACTCGGCGGGGGGGATGGCGGAGGTGTCGTGAGCGGGGAGGGAAATGGGAAGGACGAGAAGAGCGGAGAGGGAGATGATGGCGATGGAAGAAGAGCTGAGGGCCATATTCATGGGCTCCTTTATAATTAGATTGAGACTCAGTCTCAATCTAATTCGCCATTCTCCCACGACCGATACGCGTTGTCAACGGCAAACGAAGAGCAGAACGGTCGTCCCGCGACCGCCCGCCGGGTGGGAGGGTGGCGCGCATCGCCCGACGCGAATATCACAGCCTCGCAAGCGGCCCTCGTAGGGACGAAGCATTTGCGCGAGGGGCAGAGTTAGGGGCTTGCGACGCCGCAACGCAGCGCAATAGCTTCGTCCGCGTGCTTGCGAGATCGAACCAAGCCTGTGGGGAGAGCGGTCGTCCCGCGCCCGCCCCCGGCGTGGGAGGTGGCGCGCATTCGCCCGACGCGAATGTCACAGCCTCGCGAGCACCCGGGCGAAGCTATTGCGCTGCGCTCCGGTAATGCGAGCCTGTCGCCGCGGCCTGCGCGCAAATGCTTCGCCCCTGCGAGAGTCTCGAACTCCTTCCGGCAGAGAGTTTGCTCTGGAAACGGCAGGAGATTGGCATGAAGAGACAACTCATTGGGATTGCTGTCGTTCTGGCCCTAGCCTCGTGTGACCGTGAGCGCCGGGAGCACGAGCCGGATGCCCCTCAACCCTCGAAGTCGGAGCGTTTGGAGGCGGAAGTGCCGCTCGGGCAGGGGCCCACCGCCGAGGAGATCGAGCGGGAACGGTTCAACAGTCGCTGGCGGGAGCTGCAGTCGTTTCGAGACGCGCTCGCCGCACGGCTCGGACGGGGGGAAGAGGGGAGCATCGAGGCAGAGCGGGGCCTGCAGTTCCTCCCCCGGGGAGAGTCGAAAGAATCATTCGAAGGTCTCGAGGCGGCGCGGATCGATGATCTTCCGCTTCTCGTTCCGATCAGTGGGGACGTGGCAGGCCCTTCGGTGCTGCGAGTCCAGGTGCTCCTCGACCGCGTCGGCTTCTCTCCCGGGATCATCGACGGCAGGTGGGGAAAGAATTCGGAGATCGCGCTCTACTGGTTTCAGCGGGAGAACGGGCTGGCACCGACGGGAAGCGTCGATGAACCGACGTTCCGGACACTGTTTCGAAAGGCGGGCGGAGCTCCCACGCTCGTGCAGCGACCCCTCACGCAGGACGACGTGAAGGGGCCATTCGTCAAAATTCCGGCCGATGTGTACGAGCAGGAAATGCTCGACTGCCTCTGCTACGAATCGCCGGGCGAAAAACTGGCGGAGATGGCTCACATGTCCGCCGAGCTGCTGGCTCTGCTGAATCGGGACATGAGTCTGGATGCGCCATCTGCCGGACAGGTGCTCGTTGCTCCGAATGTCCGTCCACCGCTGCAGCAGTCCGCTGCGCGCGGAATCGAGCGCCTGGTGGTTTCCGTCGAAGGGAACTATCTGCACGCTCTCGACGCGGCGGGAAACGTTCTCTTTCACGCGCCGACGACCGTCGGTTCGGAGTACGACCCCTCTCCGCAGGAGACGGTGACCATCAAGGCAATCGCGCACGATCCGCATTTCCACTATCAGCCTCGTTTGTTCCACGAGGTGCCGGATGAAAATCCCGAAGCGCATCTGAAGCCAGGACCGAACTCGCCTGTGGGCGTCGTCTGGATCGCCCTGAGCAAGCGTCATTACGGAATCCACGGTACCTCCGATCCCGCGTCGATCGGATATGCGTCATCACACGGCTGCGTCCGCCTGACGAACTGGGATGCGCACGACCTCGCCCATCAGGTGCGCAGCGGGATGAGCGTGGCGTTCGTCGATCCGAGGCCAGCTGGAGGCTAGCTGGAGGCTGGAGGCTGGAGAGGCGAGAGGCGAGAGACGAGAGACGAGAGACGAGAGACGAGAGACGAGAGGCTGTTTGTTCTGCCGCCGGACGGCAAGAAAACCTGAAACCTGAAGACCTGAGGCGCCAAAGACCTGAAGAGGGAAGCGTTGATTGGTTTGGTAACCCGCGCAGTGCGACGTCATCGACCATTGAGAGGTTTCACTCGCTTTGATGCAGCCTGGCGTTTTCAGGTTTCAGGTTTCAGGTTTCGTCCCCGCCCGCGATGCTCTTGACCTGCCAGCCCCCAGCCTCTCGCCTCTCGTCTCTCGCCCCTTCCCTCACGCGGCGATCGCGGCGCGCAGGGACTCGGTCGACACTCCCGGAGAGCGAATGTTTCCCAGCAGGGTGAGCGAGAGCGATTCCGGGTCGACGATCGCCTCGGCGACTTCCTGGATGTCGTCGAGCGTGACCGCATCGATGGAGGCGATGATCTCGTCGGGCGAGAACTGGCGCCCGAAGTAATACTCCTGCCGCGCGATGCCCGACATCCGGCTGACGGTCGATTCGAGCGAGAGCAGGATCGATCCCTTCAGATGCCGTTTTGCGTCGAGCAGCTCGTCGCACGTGACGCCGTCGCGCTTGATCCCGCGCATTTCCTCGAGAGTCAGATCGAGCACACGGGGAAGATTCTTCGGGTTGCAGGCGGCGTAGATCGCCTCGTATCCGCCGTGCAGGTACCCGGTATGATACGAAAGGACGGTGTAGACCAGACCTTCCTTCTCCCGCACACGTTGAAAGAGGCGTGAGGACATCCCACCGCCGAGTACGGTGTTGAAGAGGGCTGCGGCGTAGCGCTCCGAGCGCTGCTGAGGATAGCCGCGCGTCCCGAGACAGAGGTGGACCTGCTCGAGCTCGCGCTTCTCGCGCAGGACGACGTGCTGGCTGGGGAGAGGAGCGTTCCATTCGCGCCGTGGCGCAGCGATGCGGTCGGTGGCGAACGCCTTTTCCAGGAAGGGGAGGATCTGCTGCGGCCGGATGTTGCCCGATGCGCAGAAGATGATGTTCGAAGGATGAAACGTCTCGGAGTAATGGGCGACGATCTGCTCGAGGGCGAGCCTGTTGACCGTCTCTTCGGTTCCCAGAATCGGTCTCCCGAGGGGATGATTCGGCCAGAACGAAGTGACGAACATCTCGTGCACCAGATCGTCCGGCGTGTCCTCGACCATCCTGATCTCTTCCAGGATCACACCACGCTCCATCTCCAGATCCTCCAGCGAGAGGCGCGGATGGAGAACGATGTCGGTGAGAAGATCGAGCGCGATGTCCGCCTGTTCGTCGAGAACGTGGGCGTAGAACGAGGTGTACTCCTTGCCGGTGAAGGCATCGACGTCGCCACCGAGGATGTCGATGATCTTCGCGATATCGGCGGTGGTCCGGCTCGCCGTTCCCTTGAACAGCAGATGCTCGAGAAAGTGAGAGGCTCCGGCGTGCTCCTCGATCTCGACGGCCGAACCGCTGCGGAGATAGTAGCCGAGCGCAACCGAGCGTACGTACGGAAGGGTCTCGATCAGCACCGTCAATCCCGATGGCAACTGAAACCGGCTGACCGTCGAAAGCTGCTTCGTGTTCAAGTTGATTGATCCAACGACGGGCCGGATGAATAAATTCTGAACGCTGCAAAGGGCGCGGTGCAGAGATCGTAACTAATTGACGGGAAGGGGGATAGCCTCACGTCCACCTTTGTGGCCGAAGTTCGTACGCTTCCGCTGTGGACCGATCGGCGAGAGGTTCGCGCCGGAAAGGACGAGCTCGGCGCGGATGCTGGGAACCGGCATTGCGAGATCGATGGGATCCTGCCGGCGATCAGCTCCTGGAGAGCTCTTCAACGAGGCGCGCGACACGCTCGCGAGCCACACGGTTCTCGACGACGCCACCCTCTTTGATCCCGGTCCCGGCGATTGCCCCATCGACGAGAGGAGCGTAGACGGCGGCATTGAATGGCGTCAGGCCGCTCCCGAGGATCAGAGGCGCGTCGACGGTCTCGCGGGCGCGCTGCAGGCGGTCCGGCTCGGCAGCGGCGCCGGTCTCCTTTCCCGTGATGATGATCGCATCGGCGAGCCCGCGCGCGCGGAGGTCGCGAAGCGACTGGTTCTCATCGATCGCCGCGAGCGGCACCGCATGCTTGACCAGGTGATCACAGAAGAGATGGCACGCGACTCCGAGAGCTGCACGCCGCCGGGTGGTCTCATCGGCGGCCCCTTCGATGATCCCCTGATCGGTGACCATGGCGCCGGTGTGAACGTTGATCCGGACGAATCGCGCTGCGGTGACGGTGGCAATCGCGAGGGCGGAGCGGGCGTCGTTTCTCAGGACATTGACCCCGAACGGCAGCGCGATCTCGCGGGTGACTTCACGGATCACGACGGTCATCGCGGCAATCGTCTCGGGATCCGCCGGCCCGCGCCGGAAAGGGCGATCGCTGAAGTTTTCGAACAGGAGGCCGCTGCCGCCTCCCTCCTCGATCGCCTTCGCGTCGCGAAGTGCCGCATCGATTACTGCATCCATCGATCCGCCGAACAGCGGAGCTCCCGGCAGCGCCGCGAGATGCACCATGCCGAACAGCGGCCGGGAACCATAGATCTCTCGGAATCCTTCACGTGTCAGCATCGGCTGAATGTATCACTCTCCATGCTGTCATCCCGAGCCCGAAAGCGGCGCTGTGCGCCGCTGATGAGGGAATGACACCGCAACCCTGTGGCACGAGGAATCACAATCCTAAAAATCGCGATCAACATTTATACTCTCGACTCGATGTCCGAGCTCCATCTCCACAACACGCTGACGCGCGCCATCGAGCGCTTCGAACCGCTCGAGCCCGGCCATGTGCGCATCTACTCCTGCGGGCCGACGGTCTACAACTTCGTTCACATCGGCAATCTGAGGACGTTTCTCTGGAACGATCTGCTGCGCCGCTACCTCGAGTGGAAGGGATATCGCGTGACCCACGTGATGAATTTCACCGATGTGGACGATCGGATCATCCGCCACGCCGCCGGCAAGGGCGTCGATCTCGACAGCTACACCGCACCCTACATCGAGGCGTTCTACCGCGACATCGACACGCTCCGCATCAGCCGCGCACACCTCTATCCGCGCGCAACACGACACATCGACGAGATGGTCGCGCTCGTCCAGCGACTCGGCGAGGCGGGGCACACCTACCTCGCCGACGGCTCGACGTACTTTCGCATCGCGACGTTCGTGGAATACGGAAAGCTCTCGAAGGTCGAGGTGACGGAGGCCAGCACGTTCAGCCGGCTCGACAGCGATGAGGACGACAAGCAGGACGCTCGCGACTTCGTCCTCTGGAAGGGGAAGAAGGAGGGGGAGCCCTCATGGCCCGCGCCGATCGGCGAAGGGCGTCCCGGCTGGCATCTCGAGTGCTCGGCGATGTCGATGAAATACCTGGGGGAGACCTTCGACATCCACACCGGAGCCGTCGATCTGATCTTTCCCCATCACGAGAACGAGATTGCGCAGAGCGAAGGAGCGACCGGTAGACCGTTCGTGAAGTACTGGGTCCACGGCGAGCACCTCATCGTCGAAGAGCGAAAGATGTCGAAGTCGCTCGGCAACGTCTTCACACTTCCCGAGCTTCTCGAGGAGGGGTTCTCTCCACTGCAGATCCGCTACGCGCTTCTCGCCGTGCCGTACCGGACGCGACTCAACTTCACGTTCCGCTCGCTCGACGATGCGAAGCACTCCCTCGAGCGTCTCGAGCTCTTCATGATGCGACTCGACGAGCTGGCGCATGGCGAAGCGGTTGGGGAGGCTGGCCGAAGCGGCGCGCTGGTCGAAGATCTTCTCGCCGGATTCGAGTCGGCCATGGACGATGACATGAACACGGCCGCCGCCCTCGGTGCGCTCTTCACCTTCATTCGCGACGCCAACATCGCAATCGACGAAGGGGCCATCACAGCCGGCGATGCCGGCGAGATGCGCGCCGCGGTTGCGAAGATCGATCGGGTCTTCGACATCCTGCCGAAACGCGATGTTGCGCTGGACGAAGAGATCGAGGAGTTGATCGCCGCTCGCAATGAAGCGAGGAAGAAGAAGAATTTCGCCGAGTCGGACCGGCTGCGCGATCTGCTGCTCTCCAGAGGAATCATCCTCGAGGACACCCCGGCGGGAACGCGGTGGCGCAGGAAATGATCGGCTGGCTCGAAGGCCCGATCCAGTCGCTCGAGGCCGACCGTGTGATCATCAACGTGAACGGCATCGGGTATCTCGTCCACATCCCGCTCTCCACCTACTACCGTCTCGAGGGGGCCGCTCGTGCCGCGCTCCACATTCATACGCACGTTCGCGAGGACGCTCTCGCACTCTACGGATTCGCCAGCGAGAACGAGAAGATCGCGTTCGAGAAACTGATCTCGATCTCCGGAATCGGTCCGCGACTGGCGCAGGTGATCCTCTCCGGGATCGACACCTCGGAGCTCGCCGAGGCGGTGATGCGGGGAGACACCCGCCGGCTGTCGTCGATTCCGGGAGTCGGCAGAAAGACCTCGGAGCGGCTCTGTCTCGAGCTTCGTGACAAACTCGTTCTGACGGAGAAGGAGGAAGCAGCTCGCCCGGCACGCCCTTCAGGCGGTATCGAGGACGATGTCATCTCCGCGCTCGTCAACCTCGGATACAAAGCGAACGCCGCGGAGTCGGCCCTGCGCGCCGCCCGCGAAGAGATCGGAAGCGACGCCGAGCTCTCGACGCTTCTCAAAGCATCGCTGCGCCGTCTGACGCGGTGAGCGGTGAGTGGCCGGTCCATATCGTGGCTTTCTATTTCTGAGCACAGTTTCCCTGAAAGGACGGCGCGAACGGCTGGACACTCCGATGCCCAGCCTGTGACGCGGACGACGAGCCTCCCCCATTGTTCACGGTCTCGCCCGCCACCGGGCCGAAGATCGGAATCTTCGGCCACGCGGAGTGGCTGGACATTCCGATTCCGATGTCCAGGCTGTGACGCGCCGAGCTCGGTCTCAAAACCGGCGCCCCCTGGCCCTCGTCTCTCGTCTCCAGCCTCCAGCCTCCAGCCTCCAGCCTCCAGCCTCTCTCCAGGACGCAGAAACTGAACGGATACTCGTTGCGCTCACCGGCCGGATGGCTCTCGCGGGCGATCTCTCTCCAGCCTGCATCCAGGGGCGGAAAGGTCGCATCCCCTTCGATCTGCGCATGGACCCTCGTGAGGTAGATGCGGCCGGCCTTCTCGATCGCCTGGCGATAGATCTCCGCGCCGCCGGCGATGAAGATCTCCTCGTCGTCTCCGGCGGCGGCGATTGCGGCATCGAGCGATGGTGCAACGATCGCTCCCTCTGCTCGAAGCGACGGCTGTCGGGACACGACGATCGTGGTTCTCCCCGGGAGAGGCCGCCCGATCGATTCGAACGTCTTCCGTCCCATGACCAGGTGGTGCCCCATCGTGATCCGCTTGAAGCGTTTCAGGTCGGCCGAGAGTCTCCAGGGCAATGCGTTATCGCGTCCGATCACACCGTTGTCGGAGACGGCGACGATGATGGAGATCATACGGCGATCGGAGCCTTGATGGCGGGATGCGGATCGTAGCCGACGAGCTGGAAGTGCTCGAAGCGGAAGTCGAAGATCGATCGAACCGCAGGGTCGAGCAGCATCTGAGGCAGAGGTCGCGGATCGCGTGAGAGCTGGATTCCCGCCTGCTCGAAGTGATTCGAGTAGAGATGGACGTCGCCGAAAGTGTGGACGAATTCTCCTGGTTCGAGATCGGTGACCTGCGCGATCATCATCGTAAGCAGTGCATACGAGGCGATGTTGAACGGAACGCCGAGGAAGAGGTCGGCACTGCGCTGGTAGAGCTGGCAGGAGAGGCGGCGGCCGGCGACGTAGAACTGGAAAAGCGCATGGCAGGGGGGGAGCGCCATCCGGGGGATCTCCGTAGGATTCCAGGCGGAGACGATGATGCGGCGCGAATCGGGATTCGTGCGGATCTGGTCGACGGCCTGAGCGATCTGATCGATCGCGCCGCCGCCCGGAGCCGGCCATGCGCGCCACTGGTGGCCGTAGACCGGGCCCAGCTCTCCGTTCGCGTCGGCCCATTCATCCCAGATCGTGATGCCGTTCTCCCGCAGATAGCGGACGTTCGTGCTGCCGGAGAGAAACCAGAGCAGCTCGTGAATGATCGACCGGAGATGAACTTTCTTGGTCGTCAGAAGGGGGAAGCCCTTCTGGAGGTCGAAACGCATCTGGTACCCGAAGATGCTGCGGGTTCCCGTGCCGGTTCGATCCGGCTTGTCGGTTCCTTCGTCGAGGATGTGCTGCAGCAGATCGAGGTAGGCGCGCATGGAGTGATTGTGCCAGAGGGAGAGGGTTGGGGGGTAGAGGGGCGGGATTCGAGGCTAGAGGCTAGCGGTAGTTTACTGGATAGGCCCCGGTTCCTGAACGCCGGCTCCGGCGAAACATATCCATCCCAAGAAGATAGGCAGGACTGACTGTTCGCCGAATGTGTATTACCCTATTAGTTTATCAATTTTCT
>DATKDP010000115.1:0-14503 GCA_035546335.1 Thermoanaerobaculia bacterium
CCGGTCGACCAGTAGACGGGATCCTCCTCCGACCACTTGTGCAGGTAGAGCCGTACCGGTCCGGCCTCCGCCGTGACCGCCGCATGAAAGGTTTTCACGCCAGGGAATTCGCGCGTGGCGGCGACGAGCTCCTCATAGGCCGCCGGATTCGGTTCGAAGGCGTAGACCGTTGCTCCCGACCGAGCCATCTCCACCGTGTACTTCCCCACGTTCGCGCCGCAGTCGATTGCGACGTCGCCCGGCTTCAACCGCTCGACCGCTTCCCGGAAGGCTTTCATCTCGGGTCTCTTCTTCCGATCGCGTCGTTTCGTGTCGAGCTTTCTCAGGTAAGCCAACAGGTTCATCTCGTCTCCAACTACTTCCCGAGGCGCCGGTCTCGCCAGACGGACTGCAGACGTCTCGACATGCCACGCAACTTCCGGAGAAATCCGGTCTTGCGATACCGGCCCTTTGACGAATGGCGGATCCGGTACACCGCCGGCACGTCGATCGGAGCTCCATCGGTACGGAGAAGCCAGCGATAGGCCCGATCCTCCCACGCCTTGCTCCAGCGCGGCTCCGGCCGTTGATAGACGTCCAGAGCCTCGCAGTATCCCACGGCTCTGGCGAGATCACCGTGCGTGATCTGCATCGGGCCTTTGGCGACCTCGAGGGTTCGGGGATGAAAGAGGCTCGTATCGATCTCGACGAGCCGTGGTCCGTCCGCGGCGGCAGACAGCAGCGGATCGTCGGCGGTGAGCAGAGGTGTGCAGTGCTCGATTCGTGGGAACACCAGCCGGTCGCGCCGTCCCTGCAGTTGCGCCCCGAGGGCGTCGAGACACCCGTCGTGAAAGATCACGTCACAGTCCGTGAACCAGATCCAGTCCGCCCCGGTGGTCTTCGCGGCGATGTTACGCCCGATCGCCCGGCGGAAGAGCGAGTACTTGTCGAGGGGGCGCCAGTTCCAAGTCACGCCGGGAACGCTCATCTGCTCGAAGAATGCGAGTGTCGCGGCCGTCCCCTCGTCTTCCGGTGAATAGAACACGCTCGCGGTGACCGCCACATCCGAAGGCGGATGGTTGACGAGCGAGCTGAGCTGGTAGGCGAGAAACTGATCGTAGTTCCAGCAATGGCTGACGATCTCGAGTCGCAGGCGCCCGGTCTTCGGGGCAAGCTCGTCCGGCAGCGAGGGAAGAAACATGCGCGCGGGCACGATGCCCGAGGCCGCGATGCGCATCAGTACGCCGGCCACTTTCGAACGCAGTTGCTGCAAAGTTCCCGGTGGTTCGGCAGCCATCGACCTAGTGTACGAGCCCGCGCAACGTGCCACAATCAGTGACGAGTCCCACCTGTCCGACCCGTCCGACCTTTCCGACCCGTCTGACCTGTCTGACCCGTCCGACCCGTCCGACAGGTCCGTCCTTCCACCAAGGCGGCAACTCTCTAAAAATGAATGGTTTGGTGCTTGCACGTCTCAACGGGCAGGAGGTAACTCATGATCGAAAATCCCAACATCACCGAACCGCCGCACCACGAGCCCGCAAAAAAAGGTTTCGCCTGGCTTTGGGCTGTAATCGTCGTCATTCTTCTGATCCTGCTTTTCATCTGGCTCTGGCCGACCGGGGAGGAAGTGCTCGAACCAACCGGAACCGAGGTGGCCGAGGACGTCGTCCCGATCGATGCGCCACCGGCCGGCGAGGTCGACATCGCTGCGGTTGATTTCCGGCTGGCGGACATTCGCATGGCCCCCGCAACCTGGAGCGGTCGATCCGTCAGCGGTGAAGCGACAGTGGTCGAGGTACCGACCGACCGCGGATTCTGGATCGAGGAGAATGGCGAGAGGCTCTTCGTCGTACTCATCGACGAGCCCGCCGAGGTGCCGAAGGACATCAATGCGAATCAACGCGTTCGGTTCAGCGACGCGATGGTGCATACCGACGCAACGAATCTCGACGCGATTCCCGGCGAGCCCCTTTCCGCCGCGACGCGCGAGATCATCGAAGGGGAGCCTGCGTTCCTGGTCGTGGACGAGCGCAACATCGAGATTCTCTAGCGCCAGCGCATGATGGCCCGGACCGGCTCACCCGGCGGTCAGACTAGCGCGACTGAATCGCAAAAATGACGCTGTGGCCGCTTACCCCGCATAACCTGTCGGCGCAGCCTGCTACCTGAGTTTGGCGCCTTCCGGATCATCGATCTCACTGTCATAATGTCCAGCGGTTCAACAACCAAACGATATTTGAGGAGGGTCCGTCCATGACCGGATACCGAGCTCTGCAACTTCGCCGTCTGATCCTGCTTCTCGTAATTGTCTCGTTCCAGATGTCGTCTGCCGCGACGGCACATGCCGACAACGGAGCACGGCTCTACAATGCGTCTCGCGACGGCGATCTTGCCCGCGTCGAGAGACTGCTCCGCGGCGAGGCCGCCGTGGACTATCGTACCGGTAGCCGTCGGACGCCTCTGCACGCCGCAGCGTTCAACGGGCATGCCGATGTCGCCCTCGCTCTCCTCGGTGCGGGTGCCGCCGTCGACGCGCGGGAGGAGGACAGCTGGACGCCGCTGCACATGGCATCACAGAACGGGCACCTCGACGTCGCCCGCGTCCTGCTGGAGGCCGGCGCGGATCCCGATGCCAAGACCGATGGTGGCTCCTACCCGATCGACCTCTCGATACAAAACCTCCACGCGGAGCTCTCGCGTGCGCTCGCCCGGGCAGGTAGCTCGCTCGACTCCCGGCGCGACGATGGGTGGACACCGCTCGGCCGTGCGGTCTCCAAGAATGATCTAGAGCGCGTTCAGCTCCTGCTCGAGATCGGTGCCGATCCCGAGGCAGAGATGCAAAGCCGACATCGACCGCTGCACATCGCGGCGGGGCGCGATCTGGTCGAGGCTGCGAAGCTGTTGATCGACGGAGGGGCGGACCTCGACGGGCCGATGCGCGGTAGCGGCTACACGCCCCTGCACTCCGCTGCCCAATATGGCAGCAGAGGCGTTGCCGCGGTGCTTTTAGAGGCTGGGGCCGATCCGATGCGCGAGAACGACGCGGGGCAGACACCGCTGCAGGTCGCCGGGCGCCTCGAGCAGACCGCTTTCGCGGAGTGGCTCGAGTCGAAGGACATCGAGGGCGATCGCCATCTGCGAGGCTGGACGCCACTGCACGACGCGGCGAGGCGAGGGGACGCCGACCACATCCGTGAGCTGATCGATGCCGGCGCGCCGGCCGGCATCGCCGACGATGACCTCACGACTCCGCTTCAGGTGGCGGCGAGGAACAATCGGATCGACGCTCTGGCCGCTCTGGCGGATGCGGGGGCCGATCTGGAGTCACGCAACCGGAACGGTCGCACCCCGCTCCACCTCGCGGCACACGATGGAGCGCTCGACGCCGTCCTTTGGCTCCTGGAGCGGGGAGCCGAGATCGACGCACCGGACTCGGTCGGCTCCACACCTCTTCACCAGGCGATTTTCGGACGGCAGGAGGATATCGTTCGCGCATTGCTGGAGGCCGGAGCCGACGTCAACGTGCGGACCAGCACGGGGGGCACTGCGGCGAGCTTCGCCGCAGCAACTGGCAGCAGCGAGCTGATCCGGCTGTTCGCGGAGCGAGGAGGCGACGTCGATGCCGCGGGTCGGGGCGATGCAACGGCTCTCTACACCGCGGTTCAGCGGAACAACCTCGACTCCGTGCGTGCGCTCCTGGAAGCCGGAGCCGACCCGACGACCGCCAACGAGTGGGGATGGACCCTGTGGCACGTCGCGACGACCGCGGAGATCGGTCGGCTGCTCCTGCCGCTCGATCTCGATCTCGACGTCACCGACAACTACGGCTCGACACCGTTGATGAACGCGGTGTTCAATCGACAGATCGATCTCGCGAAACTCCTGCTCGCAAATGGCGCCAACCCCAACGCCGGTGCGACGAATGGCGACACCGCGCTCCATTACGCCGTCGCGCGGAAAGTTGAGGAGCTGATCGAGCCGCTGCTGGCGGCGAATGCCGATAGAGAGGCGCGCAACGCGGACGGAAAGACACCGGCCGACCTTGCCGCGGAGCAAGGTTCGACGGAGCTGGCCAGGCGCCTGCGGTAGCGCGGTCGAGAGCCTGCTCTGGCTCGAGATGAGGCAAACGCGACGACCGCGATTCGTTCCTCGGCATCCCTGGAATCTCCAGCCGGGGGTGCTGCCGGGGTCCCCGAGCACGAGTCCGCAGAGGGCGCGATAGAGCGCGGGGGGGGCAGACCCAGAGGCTACCGGAGCCGTCGGCGGGACTATTGCTATCACCGTCGGCTGAATGCCCGAGACTGACGAGGTGACGACGCTCGAGGATCTGCTCGATCGACTCGATCAGAGTGCCGAGGAGAACGACCCGGTAACGCTCGGCGATCTGCTCGATGCCATCGGGCGAAGGTCGTTTGGTCCGCTGCTGCTTCTGGCGGGGCTCGTGGTGCTTGCGCCGGTGATCGGCGATATCCCCGGCGTCCCGACGAGCGTTGCAGCCGTGGTCTTCCTGGCGGCGATTCAGTTGATCTTCGGCCGGAAGCACTTCTGGCTGCCGCGCTGGCTGCTGAAGCGGTCGATCTCGCGGGAGAAGCTGAGCAAGGCCCTCGGCTGGATGCGCAAGCCGGCCCGCTTCGTCGACCGTCTGATCCGGCACCGCCTCGGCATATTCGTCGAAGGAGGGGCGGTTTACGCGATCGCCGTCGTCTGCATCATCATCGCTCTGACGATGCCGTTCATGGAGGTCGTGCCGTTCAGTGCAAACATCGCCGGAGCCGCCCTGACCGCATTAGGCCTTGCACTGATCGCAAGAGACGGTCTGCTCGCGCTGATCGCGTTCGTGATGACCGGTCTCGCGGCGTGGATCATCGTCGCGAACCTCATCTGAGGCCGAGAGACTGCTTCAGCGGCAATGCTCCCGCGGGTTGTCGTGCGTCTGCCGCGGGCGATGGCGTTCATCCTGAAACGAATCCACGCGTTGCGCAGGCGAATGCGCGAGCTACCCTCAGGGACGGGTCTTGCACTCCGTTCATGAAGCCGCACGACATCCGCAAGGAGCAAGATCATGATCAGAGCGATCGCCATTCTTCTCTCGATCCTTTCCGTGCCGCAGCTTCATGCGCAAACGGAATCCGCCTGGCTGACCTTCACGCGAGGAGTCCGCAGCGCCGACGAGCCATGGTATCCACGATGGGAGTCGATCGACGCCTACCAGAAGACCGCGGCCGGCCCTGAGCTCTACGAGAAACATTTCCGCGAGATCCTGGTCAACCAGCCCGCGGTGATCCCCTACGCTTGCGCCTTCACGACCGAGCGCAGCCGCCGAAGCAATGACGGGACGGGTGTGTTCAGTCGGCCCAACACCGACACGCTCATCCGCAAGGCGCGGGAGCTCTGTGCGGAGATCGAGGTCGGCGCGGCGCACCGAAAACCAGTCCTCATGAGCTTCTTCGGCTTCAGCGAGGAAGAAGCGCTAAAGGCTCTCGGTCTCGAGGAGGAGGCCCACGACGTCGAGGCTTCGTGGAAGATCTTTCTCCGCGGCATTACCTCCACCCAAGAGCCCTGGTACCCGGACCGATCCAGGGCCAAGCACTACGTGATGGATCCGGACGGACTCGGCTCCTATCTCGCCGATCTCAGGACGGTCGAAGAGGAAACGCCCCTCGCTTTCTCCTACGTCTGCGCTTTCATGGTTGAGCGAGCGCGGCGTGGCCTCTCATACGACGTGATCGGCAACTCGAGGGCCATCTCCGACGCGACCGTGGCCCGATGCACGCGCGCCGCTAACACGACGACCGCCGCCTTCGAGCAGGTCAACACCCTCTTCGATCCGGCAACCTCGCAGGAGGTGCTCGACCGTCGAATGCAGTTCGCACGCTTCGCGCGCAGTCTCACGCCAGACGACAACGCGCAGATGGAGTATGGCGCGTGGATCCCCGAGGAGTTCCGCCCGGAGGATTGGGGCGAATCTCTGACAGAAAGCGTGTACCGGCAGAGGATCAGGGCAACGTTCGAGCGCGATCCTTTCCTTGGTGCGGCGATATGCAAAGAAGCGCTCCTTCCCGCTTCGACACGGCGCACCGCAATACCGCGGGTCGGCACTCTCGAATCGATTCAGGCCGTCGCGGTCGACGAATGTTCCGCGCTCACCATCGAAAGACTCGAGGAGGCGAGGCGTCTCGTCGATCAGGTTCCGGTCGAAGCGTATCTGCGAGCCGCGCTGATTCCGATTCTCGACAGGGCAGAAACATTGAGCGATGCGGAGCGAGCGGCGCGCCGCAAACAGTTCGCGGAGGCGTTCCCGAGCCTGACGGATACCAGCAAGCTCCAGGCCGCGCTCGAGACGATCGCACTGGACCCGTCGGATCCGACGGGATACGCGGCTTTCGTCGCTCACCGAAGCCGCTTTCCTCCCGAGGGGCTCCCGACGAGGTTCAACCAGCACAATCTGTCGGCGCTCGATCGAGCTCTGGCACAGCTCGGCGACGAACGGAACGATGCCGAGCTTCACCGGGGACGAGCCATCCTCAATCTGCTTCGGGGAGACTATGCCGCGGCGTCCGCAGCCGCGACCGCCGCGCAGGCGATGACCCGCGACCCGCGGGACGAGATGCTGGCGGGCCTGGCGAGGGAGCTGGAAGGGCAACCGGGATCACTCCCCCTCGGACTCACCCGATGTACCGATGAGACATGTCGCAACTTTCTCGGAACGTTGACGCTGGTCCTCCGCGAGCTGCAGCCTGCCACTCTCCTGAATCCCGACGTCCGGGACGCATTCATCGCGAGCCAGAGGGCGCCGATCGGCCCCGATCCGCTGCGCTCGATCGGCCGGCCGATGCCATCGAACACACCCCTGGACCAAGTCGCTCGCATGATCTCGGCTCTCCATGCGGAGTGGCTCACCGCGTCGAAGATGCCCGACGATGTGCGGAGGCAATCGGGGCTCGAGCTTTCCGACACACTCTTCACGCCCCACGGATACCGACTGCCAAATCGCAACGAGCTCGTTCTGCGTCTGGCCGTTCGCAATCCGTCCGATGACAAGTCCGTCTTCTTCATCCTCGAGCAACTCCAATGGATGGGCTTATCCGAAGAGCGCGTTGTCGCCCTCGAGCACCTCGAGCGCTTCTATCAGGAACGACTCGAGGAAACCGGCGAAATCGAGTGGCAACGCGCGCTTCGCGCGCTTCATTACTACCGAGGAGACTTCCAGAAGGCGCTGGAAGAGAGCCGACAAATCGCTCAGTCCGACGAGGCCGTGTCGCGCGACATCGCGTATCTCGCCATGACCGAACATCTTGGAGCCGGCAACTCACGCCGGCTGGATCAGCTTCTACGCCAGTGCCCGCCGGCGACGGGGGACGAAGCATACTGGCACGCGGGTGACGACCTGAAGACCCATTGCCAGCGAACCCTCTGGGCCATGTCTCATCGTCTCGCCCAAAGTCTCCGTGCCGCTACACCGCGGAAGATCGCGCACATTCTTCTTCACTACCCTGAGTCGAGAGACCTCACCTCTCAATATTTTCTGCTCGGTCTCAGCGACGTAATCGACTTCGACACGGACTTTGCGATCCGTGAATTGCAGCGACTGATCGCGGCAAACGAAGATACCGAAACGGGAACGTTTCTCGAGTTCTGGGGAAACCAGTTCCTTGCTGAACACTTCGAACCGAAAGGCATGTTGACTGAAGCCCTTGGTGCCACAGAGTCGGCCCTCGAAATCTATGGAACATTGCCGTTCGATCCTGTCGACTGGCGCAGGCTGACTACCGAAGTCAACGCGATCGTCCAATTGGATCGTTGCTGCCCTTCCACGGACCTCTCGGAGATGGTGGCTAGACTTGCTCGTTTGACAATGCGTCTCGGGGACTTCGAGCAGGCGCGGTACGCGATCGAGAGCCTCCTCTGGCTCGAAATGAGACAGAGGCCAGATTATGCCGGGTTCGTCCGTACATATCTGGCGGACCTGGCGAACGCGATGCTCGACTCCGGAGCTCATCAGGGAGCTCCGCAGATCCTCGCTTACCTCCGAACCCAACCGACCAACGTTCGTTTCAATGAATATCTCGACCAGATCGAGCTGAAGCTCACCGATATGGTCGGCCGTTCCGCTCTGCTGCCGCCAGTCGCAGAACCGTGGGCCTCGCCACAGCGCGAGCTCGAACGCGCACCGCTCCCCGAACCACCCAACACGACCGTCAGCTGATCCGGCTTTCAACGCTCATACGAGCGACAAGCGACGACGATCCTCAGTCGGATCGGCTGCACGTGGATCAGGCTCGGCGGTCGAATTCGCGCGACCGAAGCAAATAACGAAATTGTGACCCTATCGGTGCTATTTCGGTGCGCTCGCGTCCGGGATTCGGGACATCGAGGAGCGGGAACGCTTCGCCCCCCCTTCAGCGGTCAACGAAGCTTTCATTGCGGCAGTTCCGGAGAGATACGGGAGCTGGCTGCGATGGTCACACGGTCCGGTATCGCGGGTCACCGCCTGCCTGCGCAGGCTTCGCTAAACTCGTTCGTGCCGAAGGAACACACAGGCGCCGCTATGGATGAACTTCAAATTCGACGAATACTGGTGGCAACCGACCTCTCTCACGCCTCGGAGCCGGCCATGGAGTTCGCAGCGGATCTGGCCGCCCGGCTCGACGCGGAGATCATCCTGTTCCATGCGCTGCCACCGGTCTGGTTCGCCGGTTACGGCCTCGTGAATCGCTCCGAAATGGAACAATCGGTTGACGATCAGATCGAGGAAACGAGAGGGACATTGGGCCGGCTCGCCGCAGAGCGCTTTCGCGGCGGGCGTTCGGTGACCGTCCGTGTCGTTACGGGCAGCGCGATCGAATCGATCCGTGATGCGGCAACCCGGGACGAGGCGGATCTCATCGTGATGGGTACGCACGGCTACCATCCTGGCATCCGTCATCTGCTCGGCTCGGTCGCGCAGGGTGTTCTTCGCACGACATCGCGTCCCGTCATCACGGTCCCTCTCGGTTGCGACCTTTCGAAAGGGCGGGTCCCAAAGATTCTCTGCCCGGTGGACTTCAGCCTGATGGGCCGCAGGGGAGCGGCGCTGGCGGCCGAGCTCGGGCGGTTGATCAATGCCGAGGTCATCATCCTCCATCTCGTCGGAGCCGGGGAAGCCGAAACCGAAGAGTGCGAACGGAGTCTGCGGGACTGGCTACCCCACCGAGTGATCGAGTCGTCGAATCTGACGATCAGCGTCCTTCGGGGAGATCCCGCCGAGGAAGTCGTACGGGTCGCAAAGGACGAAGACGTCGGGCTGATCGTTCTCAGCGCCAGGCGAAAGATCTTCGCGGATGTCACGGCGATCGGCACGACCACCGAACGCGTGATCCGCCATGCTCCATGTCCCGTTCTGACGAGCATGTGTATCAGCGAGAGCGGGGAGAACCTCGAGCGAACCTGCGGTGCCGAGCCGGACGCGAAACGGGGAAGGAGTGAGCGGCTCTCATGGCCCCCCGCAGGGATCAGCCGCCGGATAGCGATCTATGTCGCGGCCTTTGCCGCTCTCGCCATCGGAGCGCCGCTCGGAGCGCTCCTCATTCGAATGTCGCTCGGTGCCGACGTCTCGGAAGAGTTGAGCACAAATGCCTTCTTCTACCTCTATATGCTGGTTGGAACGCTCATCGTCTTCACCGCCAGCGGGTGGTGGGCGGGGAGGCGAGCCGACGACCTCGGCCGGAGCGCCGCCGACTATCGGGCACTCTCCGAGCTCGACGAGCTCACGGGCCTGCAGAACATCAGATGGTTCGATGAACGCTACACCCGAGCACTCGAAGAGGCAGAGAGGTTCCAGCTCCCGCTCTCCCTGATGTTCATCGATCTGGACCACCTGAAGAGAATCAACGACGACCATGGTCATCAGGCGGGAAGTGCCGCGCTGCTCCACGTCGCACGGATGATCATGCGGGAAAAGCGCGAAAGCGACGATGCCGCGAGGTGGGGTGGCGACGAGTTTGCGGTTCTGATGAAGGGAGCGGATGCGTATTCGGCCGAGCGCGTGGCCCGCGCGATCATCGATGCTCTGCGTGATCGACCGCTCGAATATCTCGGTACTCGCATCCCGGTCAACGTGACGATCGGGATCGCGACGACCGACGAGGGCCTTCGCGGCGACCTGCTGGGGGAGGCGGACGCTCGACTCCAGCGAGGCAAGGCCGAGGGCCGTGACCGGATCGTCTCTGCTCTCCCGGCGTCCGGACCGGATGATCGGACTGATCGCTCCGCGCCGGCAGGCCACGGCGAATCGGGCCTGCCGGGCAGAGCCGGTTCCTAAGCCTGAGCCAGAAGCTGAAGCTCCTCCGGATGTCTGACAATCACCGTCGATTTCCGCGTGGCGATGACGCCGTCGCCTCTGAGCTCGCCCATCAGACGCGTCACGGTTTCTCGTGATGCGCCGATCATCTGACCGATTTCCTGATGGGTCATGGGCAGTGGCAGACGAACGTCTCCGTCGACCGTCTTCCCCCGCTTTTCGAGCCACTGCACCAGAAGCGCCGCGAGCCGGGCCTTCGCAGACGACGACAAGCCCAGAGTGCGCAACGTGGATTGATTTTCCGAGCACTCGCGGCTCAACTCGAGGGCGGCTCTGAAGGACGCCGCCGGATCGCTTTCCAGGAAAGCCTCGAGATCCTCGCTTCGAATGAATTTCACCTGCGTCGGCTCCATCGTCTCCGCGGTCTCGTCATGAGGAAGGCCCTGGAGGACGTTGCCCAGGCCGATCAGCTCGCCTTCGTCAACGACTCGCGTCACGATCGTTCTGCCCGCGCTCGACGTCACCGAGAGTTTGACGCGCCCCCTGCAGATCATCATTGCGCCACGAGACGGCTGCCCCTCGGCAAAGAGCACTGCGCCCGCCGGATAGACGACCGAGAACGCCTTGCTGCTCCAGACCGCTAGGGACGGCTGCCCAAAGGCGCAAAAGAAATCCTTCCGTTGCCAGCTGCAGCCGGCGCATTCATCGATTGTCTCGAAACCGTACCGCGAAGACATCACGTTCTCCTTTCACCGGGCTTCCTCTATCCAAATATGGGGCGAGCCGGGTCTTCCTGCCCCACTCGAACGGGTGGGCTGCGGCACATCGAGAGGTGGGCGGCGTCACACACCCGCGGTCGGAACAAACATTATTGGTGTAAGCGCCTCGTCCGCGCTGCTTCCCACCATCGCCGGAAGGCCTTCTCCGCCTCGACCGTCACCCAGGACGGCGGCGCATGCGAGAATCACCACGGCTCCGAGCGTCGAGATTACCTCATGCGCTTCTCGCCTTTCCTGACTCGAGTCTCCGAACGTTCATGCGAAACCCGGTCCCTGAACGGGCCATGGCACCGGTATGTGACGGAGGTCACGACCATCTGCGTCATGACACACAGCGGGAACCCTTCTTCGAAGCGTAGATTTGGATCAGACTGGAGCCGGCTGTGGAACGAAATGGAAGGAGACCGATCATCATCGCGACGGATCTCACGGCTGCATCGGAGGCAGCCGTCAGTTTCGGAGCAAACCTGGCGAGTGATCTCGCCCTCCCGGTCATTCTGCTCCACGCCGCAGCTCCGGTCTCCCCCATGAGCGATCCGATCGCCGGCGTTCCGGTGACGATCGAGCCGCGCCGGGAAACCGAGGCGGCCGGGCTCGAGCTCGAGCGAATCATTCGAGAGCTCTTTCCGGCGCACCTCGAGGTCGAGCCACGATTGGTGAATGACCATCCGATCCCTGCAATCTGCAAACTTGCGGAAGACGAGGATGCCGAGCTCATCGTGATGGGTAGAAGGAGTCATCCCAAGCCCCTCTCCTTTCTGCTCGGAGTCGTTGTACAGGGGGTTCTGTACCGGGCGGTGAGACCCGTCATCACGGTGCCGTCGACGGGAGACTGGCTCGATGACGAAATCGGTTCGATCCTCTGTCCCGTGGATTTCAACCCGATCGCACGGAAAGCGTTGATCTATGCGGCGAGTGTCGCCCAGCGCATCGGCGCGGAGATGACCGTGGCCTATCTGGGGGGCTCAGGCGAGCCGCTGACGGCCGGCGATACCGCCCGGCGTCTCAGCGACTGGGTTCCGCGCGATCTTCACGCGAGGTGTCTGCAACAAGTCGTCGTCTCCGACGGGAGTCCGATCAAGGAGCTCGATCGCATGATGGACGGTCTCGGATTCGATCTCCTGGTGATCGGTTTGACGGGGAAGCCCTTTCATAAAACGACGATCATCGGCTCGAGCATCGAAAGGATTCTGCGGCACGCCTCCTGCCCGGTCATGGTGGTTCCCGACTCGATGGCCGAACGCGTCGCAGCGTCGAGCCCCGGCCTCCTCGCGGCCGGCGTCACGGGAGAGCTCATATGAAGTTCCATCCTCGGCGAATCCTGGTTCCCGTGGACCTCGAGGAATCGTCGGAAGTCCTGCTGCGCTACGCCCTGCAGTTTGCCTCTCATTTCGGCGCGAAGATCACCGTCGTTCACGCCGATCCGACTCCTGGCTACACGGACTATCCATACTTCACGACGCAGCAGCTCGAGCAGCGATGGGAAGAGGAGCTGAGCGAACGGGCGCACACGCTTGAAGAGCTGATCGCCCGAAGCGGAAACCCCGTCGGAGTCGATTGGGAGGTTCTGCGCGGATTCGTGATTCCCGTGCTCCTGGAGAGGATTGCGGACGGATTCGATCTCGTCATCTTGGGCACCCACGGGCGGCGAGGGCTGTCCCGGATCGTGTTCGGATCGGTCGCGGCGCAGATTCTTCGCCTCGCCGATGTGCCGGTTCTCACCATTCGAGCGGGAGTGACCGAGCTTGTCACGCGCAGAGTTCTCTGTCCCGTCGACCTCGGGCTGGCTTCGGCCGAAGCGCTCCGCATCGCCGCAGGCATTGCCGAGCGCTTCGATGCAACTCTGATCGTTCTTCAGCTCGTCGAGCCTGGTGAACTGACCGAGGTCGGGGCGGAGAAGGATCGCCTGCAGCGCTGGGTATCGCAACATTGCGGCGCAGCGACCGACCTTCGAGTTCTGGTTCGCGGTAAGGAGGCGGCCGAGCAGGTTCTCCATTATGCGAAGGAGCAGAAGATCGAGCTCATCGTCCTCGGATCACCGCGGAGTGCCGGCGAAGTCCCATCGATGGAGAATGCCGCCGCTGAAATCGTCCGGAAGTCCGAGTGTCCCGTCCTCACGGTCCATCCTTCCTGGGATACCGGCATTGCCGAGGCGAGCCGCGCGATCGCGAAGAAAGCGTGAGCGGCCGGTCAGACGGAACCGAGTGGTCCCACGGAGTAACGGCAACCCGGATCAGGACCGAGCATGTTTCCGCCTCGAAGGTAAGCCCGGAGCCGTGAGCCCCCGCATTGATCGGCGTACTGACAGCGCGAGCACGATGCGCCAATCAACGTGGAGTCTCGAAGCGAAGTGAAGAGGCTCGAGGTATTGAGCAGCGGGACGAGCTCCTTTCTTCGAACGTCGCCCGCAGGGATGGTGCAGAATCGATGTGGAAAAACCATTCCCTCGGCTGAGAGGTAGAGAGTCGATCGACAATCGACCAGACTGAGCCTGCTCCACATTCCTTCAGTGTCGAGCTCGGGATGCTGATCGAGGTACCGGATCAGATGCGAAGCTTCGAGCAGGACGATCTCGATCTCTTCGGTCGTTGCCGCGGCGACCACGTCCGCGAAGAAGTGCTCGAAGTCTTCGGCGCCGAGACTCGCGTGCGGCGCATCGAACTCGATCCACCACTCCCGGCATCGGCTGAACTTCACCAGCTCCAGCACCTCTCTGAACGAGTCCATGTTCGTGTGGAGAAATCGGGACCGGAGCATGAGCGGCAGTTTCAGGACGACCGCGTCCGCGAGCGACCTGGACGCCGCGTCCCACGCACCCTCCAGGCCCTCGACATCGTTGTGCCAGGCGCGTTTTCCCGAATGAATCGAGAGCATCACGCCTTTCACCGAGTGTTTGCGGAGATCGAGCAGATCCTGACGATGGACCTCGTATCGCGGATCGAGCTCGATCACCGGAGCGAGGCGTCTCGCCGCCGCGTAGTCGATCAGCCGGTGATCGAGCTCGGAGAGCCGATCGCTCGCGATGAAGTGGAATCTATCCGCACCCCACTCTGCGATCTCGCTGATGAGACAAAGCGCTTCGTCGGGCATCAGGGCCCGTTTCCGGGAACCGGGAAGCTCCATGGTCACCAGCGCCGGCCGGAGAAGACGTGAGTTTTCCACGGGTCCAGTACCTCACGGGTGAGCCCGTCTGGTCGAGATCCGGGATCACTCGTCTTCGTGACGCGCGTCACAGGGAGCGAACCTGCTCGGAGGAGAGCATCTGCGAGTCCGTCGATCTCGCGCGATGTCCCGCATCACCGGGAGGGCGAGCCTCTGGCGAGCCGCGAGCCTGGACGATCGATCCTGAAACCTTGGGTCTGACCTCGGTGCCCATCTCGATGAATCTCTTTCGATCTTTCTTCGATTCCCGTTCCCGCAGACCTGCTGGTCTTCAGCAGCGCAGAGTGGGCCGCCATCGGCG
>DATKDP010000116.1:0-28704 GCA_035546335.1 Thermoanaerobaculia bacterium
GATTCTGCTCCGCTCTCTCAGGCTTGATTCGCTCACTGCGGCGCGGTAGGTAATACACCGCTCCTTCCCTCATCCGCTTGTCCCTGCTCAGCTTGCGACCACGTCAAGCCCTTTTCTCGTAAACTACCGCTAGAGGCTGGAAAGAGACGAGGGACGAGAGGCGAGGGACGAGAGGCGAGGGACGAGAGACGAGCAAAGTTGCGTGATGGCGGCCTGTTTCTTGACATTGTGTTGAATGCACTCAGGCTCTCGTC
This sequence comes from Thermoanaerobaculia bacterium, assembly GCA_035546335.1. Taxonomy (GTDB): domain Bacteria; phylum Acidobacteriota; class Thermoanaerobaculia; order Gp7-AA8; family Gp7-AA8; genus DATKDP01. Next base: position 255 of record DATKDP010000116.1, read on the forward strand.
TCCAGCCTCCACCCTCCAGCCTCCAGCCTCCAGCCTCCAGCCTCCAGCCTCCAGCCTCCAGCCTCCTCGTCTCCTCGTCTCTCGTCTCTCGTCTCTCGCCTCCAGCCTCCAGCCTCCACCCTGGCACAGACGGTGCGTGGGGAATCGCGGGAGGTATTCGTGAACGAAATACAGTGTCCGGACTGCGGCAGTCCGCGGGAGGATGTCGCCGACATTTGCGATGCCTGCGGGGCGCCTCCGATCGAGGAGCACCGGAAGGGGCCGGAGTCCGAGAGGGGGTCGGTTCGCCAGACCGATCTCGAGCCCTATATCGCGCTCCGGTACATCGCGCGGCTCTTCAAGGTGCTCGCCGTGCTGATGGTCGTGATGCTCGTCGGCGAAGTGGTCGTCGGTCTGGTGACGCATGGCAGGAACGCGATCATCACGCTACTCGGAGAAGCCACCAGGCTTCTCGTTCTGTCGGGTCTGATGTGGGGAGTCGGCGACATCACGATGCTGCTGATCGATGCCGGTCACGATCTCCGGGTGAGCCGGATCCTGCTCGGACGGATCAACGCGCAACTTCATCGCCGGCGCACCGAAGAGATCGCGAACGAACCGAAAGCGGCGATTCGCTGACCCCGGTGTCCCGTCACGGGACACTAGTGGATCGATCGGATGAGCAGGTCGCGAAGCTCCTGGAAGACTCCCTCCGGCGGAAGCCCCTGCTGGCGGTAATCGGACGCGCGTCGAATCAGAGTCTCGAGGGTCTTCTCGTCCAGGATCCTGCTGTCGACCGATCGTTCGTTGAGCTCACAGAAGGCGAACAGAGAGGTGAGCGCAACCCTCCGATTGCCCGCCGAGAAGGGGCTGTTCTGGAGCAGGGCGAGGACGAGCGCTGCCGCCTTTTCGGGGAACGTCGGATAGGCATCCTTGCCGAAAACCGTGGTCTGCGGCCGCTGGGCGGCATTGAGCAGACCGAATTGCGAGCCGATCTCTCCCGGCCTTCCGTGAGTTCCGCTGAATTCCGCGGTGACGGCGCGATGCAGTTCGACCAGATCCTGCGGCGTCAGGTAGCGGATCTCAGTCCGTGAGGCGCTTGAGGGCCACGGAATACTTCTTGACGGCTCGCTTGAAGGCGGCGGCGACGAGGGGATTGGAGAACGAGATGAAGTCGGCGGCTTTTCCTTCGGCTTTCCCGTTGTTGCGCCCTGCCGTTTTCCGCTTCGGGGAGGTGCGGCTTTCTTTCCTGCGACCGCCTTTTTCCGCGACGACTTTTTTGCCGCCACGTTTTTCTTTACTGCTCGCTTTGGCGCTGCTTTTTGGGGAGATTTTCGCGGCTTTGCCTTTGGGCTTGCTTTTTTCGGTGCGGGCTTTCGGAGCTTTGGCGGACTTTTTGTTTTTTTTGCCATGCTTCATTTCGACCCTCAGCGACTATCGTAAATCCCTTTAAGTCTTTGAGTCAACAGCTGTTACAAAAAATGAGCGCAGAAAAGCGGGCCGAATCGGCCTCGAATCGTGCGCTGCAGCCCTGCAGGAGCGAGGTCAGTCGCCGGAGCTCGCTTCCACCTGCGGCACGGCCTCGATCGCCAGAAACTCCTTCGCACGCGCCGTAAGTGTCACACTCTGACGGGTTTCGTCCGCCTGGAGGTATCCCTTCTCCACCAGCCCCCAGGCAGGAGCCTCTCCTCCGCCGACCGGGTGCCGGATAGTGCGGATCTCCTCGAGGGTCATCGTTTCCTGTCCGATGCGGCGGAACTCCTGGAGAACCCGCATTTCCTGAACGGTCATGTCCTGAGGCAGCAGCATTGGTCCCCTCGCTGTTCCGAAATCGGACGTTTGTGGGCGTCGCGGGCCCGATTCTACCGGATCGGCATCCGGTCGTGCACGCCCTACCCGAGAATACGAAACGACAGCGTGCGGACGGCGAGCCACACCCGATCCCCCCGTTTCAAAGCGAGCTGATGCACCGCTGCGGTCGTGAGCCGGACTGCGAGCGGCGTCGGAGTCGTCACCAGGAGATGGACTCTTCCGTCGCGCTCTTCGAGTCGCTCGATGGTTCCCTCGAGGACGTTCCTGGCCGACAGAGCCTTCGGCTCGCTGGTGAAGAGCACCATGTCGTCGCCGCTGATCCTGACGACGATCGGAAATTCGAGACCAGCTGTCTCGTCATACGGAAGGGAAAGGATGACGCCTTCTCTCGTCGTCACCCTCGTGATGCCGGCGGCAGGATCGTGGAGCGGGCCGTCGACTTCGATCACATTTTCCACCGCCTCGTCGCCTGCCACCGTGCGCCGTCGCACGACCTCGGCGGCGGGGCCTCTCATCGTGACGCGGCCATTCTCGAGCATGACGGCTTCATCCGCGAGCGCCATCGCCTCGACCGGATGATGCGTGACATAGATGATCGGAACATTCATCTCCTCGCGGATCCTGCGAAGGTAGACGAGAAGCTTTTCCTTGAGCGGCTGATGGAGCGCGGCGAGTGGCTCGTCGAGAAGGAGCAGACGAGGGGAGGTCATCAGGGCGCGCCCGAGAGCGACGCGCTGCCGTTCCCCGCCGGAGAGGACCGCCGGAAAGCGGTCGAACAGTTGCTCGATCTCCAGAATCTTCGAGAGCGCCTTCAGCCGTTCGAGATCGCGGCCTCCGAACAGAAGATTGCGGCGGACGTCGAGATGCGGAAAGAGTGCTCCCTCCTGCGGTACGTAGCCCACCCGCCGCCGTTCCGGCGGAACGAAGATCCCGCGGATGGAGTCGTGAGCCACGTGGTCGCCGATCACGACTCTGCCGGCCGTTTTGGGGCGAAGCCCGGCGATCGCCTCGAGCAGCGAGGTCTTCCCTGCGCCGGAGGGGCCGACGATCGCCGTGACGCGCGATTCGAATGCGCAGGCGACCTCGAGGACGAAGGTCGCGAGAGGCAGCCGGATGTCGACCGCGATCATCGCGTCATCCGTCTTCGATGCCTGTTCATGAGGAGCTCGGTGGTCGCGATGGCTCCGAACGCGAGAACCACTGCGTAGAGAAGGAGTGAGAATGCTTCTTCCTCGCGACCTGACTGAGTGCGCTCGTAGATGGCGAGAGCCAGCGTCTGGGTCCGCCCGGGAATGCTCCCGGCGATGAGGATCGTCGCTCCGAACTCCCCGATCGCGCGACAAAACGCGAGGATCACACCCGAGACGAGCCCGGGCCACGACAGAGGGATGATGACGAGGAAGAAGGCCGGCAGCGGCCTTTTGCCGAGCGTGCGTGCGAGCTGAAAGTATCGAAAGTCGGCGCTGTCGATCGCCGCGCGAAACGAGCGGAACATCAGAGGAAACGACATCACTGCGGCCGCGATCACCGCCGCGGTCGGAGTGAAGAGAAGATCGAGTCCGGTGGCGCCGATCCATCCGTCGCGCGAGAGCAGCTCCAGCAGGAGGAAGCCGACCGCGGTTGGAGGAAGAATCAGCGGCAGCGAACAGAGCGCGTCGATGAACGTCCTGGCGTTCGGGCCGAGAATCCTCGACGAAGCGAGGGCCAGGACGAGCGCCAGCGGGAGCATGACGATCGTCGCGATCGCCGCGATGCGGAAGGTCAGAGCGAGAACCGGCAGATCGGAAACGAGCGACATTCGCTGTATATCTTGACATATAACGGCTCGAGGGCGCGCTGGTCGATCTGGGTGCGGATTCCGGATGGGGCGCTCGCCCCCGTCACCTTCGCAACAGCCTTCGCATCGCCCGCATCTCCGCCTCGATCGCCCTCTTCGCCTTCTCTTCCATCGCCCTGTAGAGAGCGAGGGCGCGACGGCCCGCGTCGGACAGCGACGCTCCTCCACCCCGACGCCCTCCCGTCCGCGTCACGACGAGCGGCTCACGGAACTCGGCATTCATCGTGTCGATCAGATCCCACGCGCGCCGGTACGACATTCCCAGCCTTCGCGCCGCCTCGGAAATCGATCCGCAGTCCTCGACCGCGGCGAGAAGTGCCGCCTTCCCCGGCCCGAGAGCGACGGCCGCTCCCCTGACGATTCGGATCCGCGGCCGGATCACCGGAGCGTCGCGGTTCATGGAGTCACTCTATCATCGCGCCGAACAGGAGAAAGTATCTGCGATCTGCCCTCTGCTAATCCGCTCTCTGCCATCTGCCTCTGCCCTCTGCCCTCTGCCATCTGCTATCGACGATCTGCCCTCGCCCTCTACTGCCCTCTGCCATCTGCTATCTGCCATCTCCCCTCTACGACTCCCTCCCTCTCCCCCCGAGGTATCATCACCTTCGTGGCGACGAAACCCTATCCCGCGACCTATGACGAGCTGATCGCCCTCCCGGACGATTGCATCGGCGAGATCGTCGACGGCAACCTCTTCGCATCGCCCCGGCCTCGCGCGCGCCACGCTCACGTGGCCGTATCCCTTATTCAGTTTCTCGCACCTGCTGACTACCGCCGTCGACCTCGCGATGGCTGGTGGTTTCTGGTCGAGCCCGAGCTTCATCTCGGTGATGACGTCCTGGTTCCCGATCTCGCCGCCTGGGAGATCGCGCATGCACCGCTCGACGGCGGCGCCGTCGGCATCTCCGTTCGTCCTGACTGGGTCTGCGAGATCCTGTCTCCTGCGACACGCACGCTCGACTTTAGGCGCAAGTTGCCGGCCTATGCCCTTCATCGCGTGCCGCACCTCTGGCTGGTAGATCCGGAAAGGAAGTTCCTCGAGGCCTTTGCGCTCGCGAGCCACGCGTGGCAGTCCCTCGGGCGCTGGGACGCGGAATCCACCGTCATCGCGCCCCCCTTCGAGGAGATTCCGATCGCTCTCGCGAACCTCTGGTTGTCTTGAATCGCCTTTGAAGTCACCTGCAGGACCGTCATCCTGGAAGGATGACGGGGAGCAATTCACCGCAGGCCGGCGGCCGCGTCGATGATCCGCGCGGCGAACAGAGGCTCGTCGATGCGCAGGTGGTGATGCAATCCATCCTCCGTTGCGATCGAGAGGGTCCCGTCATCGGCGTCGATGTCGAGCTCGCGTACGCTCGTCCAGGCGAGCGGTTCGTGGCGGGTGTCGCGAAGAACGATGCCCTTCTCGCCGATCCAGAGGTGACCATCGATCTCATCGACGCGGGTCTCTCTCCGCCAGCCTTCGCGCCGTTCGGTCGTCTTTCGCACGACCGCTCTCGTCTGGTAGGAGCATCGCTCGCCAGTGGCTGGAACGACGCCCGCGGCTCCGGAGAGATCCGTCAATGGTCGGGTGAGCTGTCCGAGGGTGCTGTGCTCGATTGCGACATCCTCGTCAGGAATGCCGAGACTGCTGCGAAGCTCGTCCGCCGAGCGAAGAAGCAACGGTGAGAGCCGGTGATCGGCAATCAGATGCCAGACGATCTTCTGGTAGAGCGTGAGCCGAACAGATTTTGCATCGTCTGCGCTCAATCCCAGCGCTTCGATCACCTCGCCGAGGTGCGCGGCGACTTTTTCGGGCCCGAGCTCACCCATCCGCGCCGCGAGACGATATGCGACCAGCAGTGCAGTCCGGCGCGCCCCGGGTGCGAGCAGCTCATAGGGCACCTCGGCGCGTTCTCGTTCCGCGCGCAGAGCTTCGAGCGCCGGCGGGCTGTGGTCGGATGGAAGTGCGGACAGCCGCCCCTCGATCGCTCCGATGATCTCCCGTTTGCGTCGTTCCTCCGCCTCATGGTCGGCGCGCTCGCGATCGATCCTCGCGCGCTCCGCGCGGCGCTGTTTCATCGTGAGAAGAGGCGGTCCGGCGATGAGCCCGATTCCGAGGACGATCTGCAGGAACCCCTGGGGGCCCTTGAGGGCGACGACGGAAATTCCGAGGAGAAGAACGAGTCCTCCGGCAACCATGATCGCCGGACGGATGAAGCGGCGAAGGTCGCCGGCCTCGCGCACGGTGTGAATCGCCGGACCGGTGTCGGTCTGCCTCACGGGGCGCTCCGAGAGATCCTCGTAATAGAGATCGGGGTGGTTGCGATGGAGAAACTCCCCTGCGGGTCCGGTGCTCGGGTCCCTCACGTCGTCGAGGCTGCCCGCCTCGGGAAGCGCGAAGCGGATCGGCCCGGACAACAGCGTGCGCTTGACGTAGATCGTCAAATGACCTCCCGCCAGCGGGATTAGCAAAATGGTCACCAACGGAAGAGGCGACACGAATCGGTCAGCTCTCGTCTCGCTCGTAGGGACGAAGCATTTGCGCCAGGGACGGAGCAGCGGACTTGCCACGCGGTAACGCAGCGCAAATGCTTCGTCCGGGCGCGTGGCATGCGCTATCGTTCTCGAGACATGACTTCCGTCTTCACCGCAGGAATGTTCGGCGACCGCTCCGGCGCGGAAGGGAGACCTCTCGATCCGGTTGAGCTGCGCGTTCTCGGATCGCTTCTCGAAAAGCAGCAGACGACTCCGGAGCTGTATCCCCTGACGACGAATGCCCTCCGCGCCGCCTGCAATCAGAAGACGAACCGTGAGCCGGTGATGCATCTCGGCGAGCGAGAGATCGCCGGCGCGCTCGAGTCGCTGACGATCGAGAAGCTCGTGCGCGAGGTGGCCGGGGCGCGGGCCAGACGTTGGGAGCATCTCTGCGACTATCGTTGGAGCGTGGATCGGCGATCGAAAGCGCTCCTGACCGTGCTGATTCTGCGGGGACCGCAGACGGCTGCAGAGCTTCGAGAGCGTGCGGGGCGGCTCGCTGAGGCCGGTTCGATTGCGGACCTCGAAGAGGCGCTCGAGGAGCTGTCGCAGAGGACTATCCCATTCGTCGTCCGCCTCGAGCGCGCCGCGGGTCAGAACGAGCCGCGCTGGGCTCATCTTCTCGGCGGCCCGGTGTCGGTCGCCGTCGAGAGTGAAGCTCGTGAGGTCCGCCGAAGTCAGAGCGCAGGCGAATCACGCTCTGATCCCGCCGAACGCGGCGAATCGCAGGCGGATCGGCTCGCTCGCCTCGAGGAGACCATCGAGCGGTTGTTCGAGGACCTTCGCGAGCTCGAGCGCCAGCTCGGCGGGATCTGATCCGCACGCCCGCAGCCAACGATCGGTCACACCCTCGCACCTCCCGCATGTGGCCGAAGATTCCGATCTTCGGCCTGGTGACGGACGACACAGCAAACTACTGGTAGCACTTTTCCCTCGCGCCATGTGAGATTCCGGTTCCACCTTCGAGTTTGTACCCATGGTCTACCGCGTCGTCCGTCACCAGGCCGAAGATCGGAATCTTCGGCCACGTGCGCCGATCGTACCCATGGTCCACCGCGTCGTCCGTCACCAGGCCGAAGATCGGAATCTTCGGCCACGTGCGCCGATCGTACTCATGGTCCACCGCGTCGTCCGTCACCAGGCCGAAGATCGGAATCTTCGGCCACGTGCGCGATCGTACGCATGGTCCACCGCGTCCGTCACCAGGCCGAAATCTCCGCATCCGTCACCGCACCCCAGCTCCCGGCGTGATACGGGTACCATCGTGCCTCACGCCCGACGCCTTCGATTCGCTCGAGCCACTCGGCGGGTGAACAGCTCACCTTCAACGTGAACGCCGCCCGATCCCGCTCGACGCAGAGAAGTCGTGCGCCGATTCGATCACGCGCGATCGACAATGGCCCGGCGAGCGCCACCGCCTCGATCGGCGGCGCATCATCGGCGAGATCGGGTCCATCGAGCCGAAGATGCATCGGCGTCTGCAGCGGTGGAAATCGATAGCTCGGGCGAAACCAGTTCGGCCATGCCGTCTCTCGCGCATCTGTCAGATCGATCTCCTCGATGGGGCGTCCCATGCCGTCGCGGACGAGCGCGCTCCTCCTCTCCTGCCGAAGGCGAACGCCGTGCGGGAAGGGAGGGTGGGCCCGCGCGATCGGCGGCAGGAGCGCAGCCGCGACCGCCGGGCGCAGGCGCACCCGCCTCGGTTCTCTCCATTCCTCGGAACTCGCGACGCGAGTCAGAGCATCGGCAGCCACTCCGATCTCGGTGAGGTCGATGTCCCTGAGGCTCGTTCCGCCGAGAAGCAGCTCGATTCGCGTCGCATGAGCGGGGTCGAGCAGCGAGACGAACAATCGTACCTGCCGCTCGTCCCATATTCGAATCCCGCTCTCGTCCTCGACGCGATGCGATGCGACGCCGTCCGCAAGCGTGAGCCGCTCGATCGTCACGGGGCTCACGACAGCCTGACGAACCGCAGCAGCGATCCTGCGGAGCTCGCGCGAGTCGATCGACGTCATCACGTCGTCACACGAGTCCCATTGCCCGGCGGCGAATACCGGCCCGTCCGACTCGGCGATGCCGCACTCCTCCAGCTCGATCAGCGTCTCGTCGGGTGGATTGAGCTCGAACCGCGCCGACCGGCCGCGCTTGACGTAGCGGATCATGAATGCTCCAGAGGCGAGGTCGACAGATCGGGAGCGATCGAGCCGGCATAGAGGCGTTGTCCTTCCCGCGAGCAGAGAACACCCGGATAGCGCGCCTGCCGGTCGCCCGCGCCGGCGATCGATCGCGCAAGGTGATCGCGGCGCGCGCGCAGCACGAAGGGTGCAGCCCGCCTGCGACGATCGCCTTCGACGAGCTCCGCGAGATCGACGGCGAGCGAGATCGAATCCGCCGCGGCGTCGTACTCTCCCGTACCCGTCAGAAGCACCTCGAGACGGCGCGCCGGCAGATCGAGCGCTCCCTTTCCGCACTCGACCACCAGCGTCGTCATCCGATGGAGCGGAACATCGCGAAAGCCTTCGCGGCGCCGGCAGGAAGGCTGCTCGCCCGCCGTGAGAATGCGTCGCGAGACACGCTCGCCGGCGTCGTCCACCAGCATCCCGCTCGCCTCCGGGTCGTCGGCGACGACGAGCCATTTCGGCCACGGCGCAGCGGGAGCTCCATGCTCCGCGGGGTGTCCGATCGCCTCGTGCAGGAGAACCGCGGCCGAGCCGTTTCGCCAGACGATGGGGATCGTTCGATGATCGACCTCGATGGTGGTTTCGTCGGACGAAGAGAAAATCCGAAGCTCGTCCTCGATGCGATCGCGTGTCGTCACGATCGAGAGGCTTCTCCGCGCATCGATGAAAACGAGGTAGTCGATGTCGCGGGCTGCGAGAGCATCATCGTCCCGTTGCACGGCGACTCGGCCGCGGACCGAGCGAACCGCGGCCGCCTCGCCGGCCGCCGAGGCGACGCCGCTCAGAAGCTCTCGCTCGATCGGCACTCCGGCAAACGTTGCATCGAGAACATTCTGCACTTCCCGTACATCGACCTCGGCGGCGAAGTCGGAGAGGCGGTCGGATGCGCGGATCACCAATCCGTCCGCCGTCACGCGAGCCAGCGCACCGCCGATGTCGGTCCGCCGCTCGCGGCGTGACCACGATCCCGCCTCGAGCACCCACACCTGCTCGGTGAGTGCACTCGCATAGAAATGATCCTTCACGCCGGCAAGTGTAGACCGATCGAGCCCGGCAGATCGCGTCATCCTGATTTGCGGTCTCAGACAAGTGCCGATCGCAGGTCCTTCGCCCACCCGACCCACACGATGGTCCGGGCTCTGCGAGCGAGAGCGCGTAGACCGAGTCAGTGTGGAATACACGTAAGCCACGGCTGGTATACGTATGCATGAGAACCAAGCTCACAGTCACGATCGATGAAGATCTGCTGCCCCGTGCGAAACGTTTTGCGAAACAGCGCGGCACATCCCTCTCGCGCGTGATCGAAGAAGCGCTCAGGGCGGCGACCGAGGACCATGGAGACTTCGTGGACAAGTGGCGCGGGCGGTTCACGCTGAGCGACTCGGCGGATCCGCGCTTTCGCTATCTCGAGGAGAAGTACGGTGCGGATTCTGATTGATACCGATGTTCTACTGGATGTCGCGCTCGATCGGACGCCACATTCCGAAGACGCATCGCGGCTTCTTCGAGCAGTTCAGAGAGGTGCAGCGACCGCTGTGGTTGCGTGGCACACGGTGTCGAATCTCTATTACCTGCTGTCGGCCAAAGCTGATCGGCGACGCGCACTCGCGTTCATCCGCGATCTCGCTCGCATTGTGGAGGTCGCACCGGCGGACAGCGACATTCTGAAGGTTGCAATCTCTCTTCGCATGCGCGACTTCGAAGATGCCATGCAGGTCGCGGCGGCGCTGGCTGGTGGAGCCGATCTCATCGCCACACGAAATGTTCGCGACTTTCGCGGCGCTCCGATCCGGGCAGTCGCCCCTCGCGATCTGACCATTTGACCAGCGGCGACGCGCGCGTCTCGCGAGATCCTCAGGGTTCTGTATCTCGCGCGAATGCTTCGTCGCTGCGCAGTTCACGGCTTCGCGAGGAACTCTTCGATCACCTTCACGAACGCGTCACGCTCTTCGAAGAACGGCAGGTGGCCGCTCTTTTCGAACACGATGAACATCGATCCCGGGATCGCCTTGTGGATCTTCCAGGCGACTGACGGAGCGACGTTGATGTCGTAGCGGCCGGTGATCACCAGCGCCGGAAAGCGGAACTTCGCCAGCTCCGGGTTGAGATCGAAGCGCCCGACATCGTTGTTGAGTGCCTGGTTGATCTCCTTTCTGTATGCGAAACTCCCGGCCCGGCTCAGAAACTCGTCGCGCTTGTCAGGTGAATAAAACAACATCGCAAAGTACTCGCGGAGGTATGCGCCGGTCGCCTCCTTGTCCCCAAGCTCCTCGGCGAACGCGAGCGCTTCCTGTCTCGCTGATCCTTCAGGGAAAATCTCCTTGAAGAGGAACAGCGTGTCGCTCCACTTCGGTGCCGCCGAGTCGGCGATGATCAGATGAGCGATCCGTTCCGGATGTCGTGCCGCGTAGGCCATCACCAGGTATCCGCCCCACGAATGTCCGAGAAGGGCGATCTTGTCGAATCCCAGGTGCGAGCGGAGCGCTTCGAGGTCGGCGATCTGATCGGCGAGCGTGCAGCTCTGTCCCGCGGCCAGTGGCGAGGACCGGCCATTGCCCCGCTGATCGTAGAACACCACCTTGCGAGTCTTCGCCAACGCGTCCCATGCATCGGAGATGTGAAGGTAGGTGTGATCGAAACCCGGGCCTCCGTTGACGACGAGGAGCGGCGTTGCGCTCCCGCCGCCGCGCACCTCGTACCAGAGGGTGAGGCCTTTCAAATTCAAAGTCTGACCTTGCTCGCCTTCCGCGGCGAATGCCGCGGTCGTGAACGAAGCGAGAACCAGGAGGAGAGCCAGTCGACACGTCTTCATCGGGACCTTCCTTTCGGCTGTTCGTCGGATCGTATCGCACTGAGTGGTGCTGAGTCGTCCCTCGCGCAAATGCTTCGTCCCTACGAGGAATGCGGCAGGGTAGGTCGTCGCAAGGGCCGAGGGCGCGTGGGCGCGCCAAAAGCACGCAAGAACGTCGAGAAATCGGCTCGGCACCGCAAATTGTAACAATTTGGCGCGTTTTGCCATCTTTTGGCGCAAATTGCCACTTGCTCAGGCGCTCCACCCGAGGTACAGTGCGCCTCCAAAATCACGGTCGTCTCATAGAAACATCGGACAAGAGGTGCCATCTTGCCCTTCTGGAGAAGCTGTCTGTTCGTTCGAGCCGCGCGTCAGGCCATGATCGCGCTGCTCGTCGTGCTCGCTGCCGCCAATGCAACGGCGGCCGATCCCCTCTTTCCTTCACCCATTCATCTGACGCGCCGCGTCGTCGACCCGATCAGCGGATCCGAAACGGTCATCGACGAGTACCTCTACGGGAACCGCGTCGTTTCCGTGACCGCCTCGAAGACCGCGATCGCCGACTATGACAAAGGCGAGCTCCTCGAGATCGATCGCCAGGCGGGAACCTGGAGCGTCACGAAATTCGAAGAGATTGCGAAGGCGAGACCTGCCCCCATCCGCCATCGCCTGCAGTCGGTGCGGGCCGACGACTGGAACGTGCAGACGAGGGGCGCGGCGACGAAGGCGGGTCGCTCCGCAACGGCCATCGAAGCGATCCGCGACAGCGGCGGAAGCGAGTTCTCCCGCCTGAACGTCGTCGTCGACGGCGAGATCCGCCTCTCGCGCGAAGCGTTCGATGTGCTCACCGGCGCTGCCTGGCCGAACGATCGGAACGAAGAGCACGACGTCCTCCGCCGTGCAGCACGTGCGGAGACTTCCTCGCCGGCGGGCCAGCGGCTGGAGCGCTTCGCACTTCTTCTCGAAAAGCGCGTCGTGATCGAGATCGACGGTCAGACCATCGAAACGCGCGACGAAGTTCTTCGCGTCGCACACGATCTCCCTTCGGCGAGGCAGCTCGAGATTCCGCGCGGCGCGACGAAGGTCGAAAGCCGTCTCGTCCTTCGCCACAAACTGCTCGATGAGCTCGACCGCCTCCCCGACGCAAACGCTCCGTGACCGCCGGGCCGAAAGAAGACGCAATCCGCATGACTCATCGCCGCACACGACTCTTCGTCGCCGCCCTCCTCCTTTCGGCTCTCATGACGCCTGCTCTCCGCGCGCAGGACATCGCGCGCGCCGACCTGACCATCCAGGGACTCGGACTCGAGATCGTCGATGTCGCGATCACCACCGGCGTCGACATTCCCGCGACGATCCAGACGGCCTTCGGAGGCCGCAGCAACGACGAGGCGCAGTTCGTCGCCGATCTCTTCGCCGTCGCCGACCTGACCGGCCCGGGCATCGATCTCCCCATCCAGCTCCGCACCGCCCCGGGTCATCGCTTCCAGCTTCCGGCGCTCCCGCAGATCGGCGTCTATCATCTGCAGAACGTACGCCTCGTGCGCGGGGACGACGAGTTCCTGCAGTATGCGATTCCTTCCTTCGCCACGATCACCGTCTCGAACACCTTCTCGACGAAGATCCGCATCCGCCAGCTCACCGCCGAGGAGATCCGCCAGCGCGGCATCTCGATCGATGCGCGCAACTATGACGTCTACGAGTACATCCTCACATTCATCGTCGGTGGCGAAGAGGTGGAGATCCCCTTCCCGGTCATCGTCGACCCGCGCACGCATCAGGCGATTCCGCTTCCCAGCGAAAATCCCTACAGGCTTCCGTCGGTGGGAACGACCCAGCCGCCGCGCTGGACACCACCGACGACGATTCCTCTGGAGCTCGGAGAGGACGGCGATCTGCCCTCGCCCGTGCCCCGCTCACCCGACTCCTCCGGAAGCGTGCGGCGTCCCTCGATTCCCGCCGCGATCGTGATCCCCAACAGCATCGCCGTGCTGCACCAGTTCTTCGCCGTCGCGCTCGTCGTCACCAACGAAGCGCCGGCGGGAAGCAGCATCGTCCTCGACTCGGTCACCGCGACGATTCAGACTCCGTCGGGCCTTCGCGTCGTCAAGTCCGAGCCGGCAGTCTCTCTCGGCCAGTCGGTCCCCATCGTCGACAGCAGCTCGCATGCGACGTTTCTCATCGCCCAGGCAGAAGGCTCCGCCGAATGGACGCTCGAAGGACTGCGGCCAGGCACGCATTCCGGGAACGTCGAAGTGCGCGCGACGTACAAGTCGCCCGGCCAGGTGGACTTCCCCCTCAAGGGCCGCGCTCCCTTCTCTATCGTCGTTCAGGATCCGCGCTTTCACATCACGTTCTCACATCCAGATGCCGTCAGGCAGGGGATCGAATACTCGACCTTCGCGTTCATCACCAACACGAGCTCCGCGCCGCAGACAATTCGCCTGAACACACGCGTCCCTTCGTGCAGTCAGTTCGGGGGAGGGATGGCGGGAGCAGGCGACCTCTATGTCTGCCGCACCGGCTCGACCCCCGAGTCGGTCGACATCGAGGACATTGCGCCGGGCGAGATGCGCACGGTCGCGTTCCGTTTGCGCCCGGGCGTCACCGGCCGTGTCTTCGCAACCGGCGGCAGCGTCGACGAGAATCTCGGAACCGCTTCGGTTTTCCTGACGATGGGCGTCAGCGAGAGCGGCATTCCGCTCTCGCCGACGACGCTGATTCTTCCTCACTACGCCCAGTATCTCGACCCCGATTTCGTCGCCGCGAATCTTCAGCTCCTCGGACTCGGGTATTCGCTCGCAACCGCGCCTCTCAGCCAGGCGACCTCGCGATTCCCGAGAGTGATCAAGACCGACGTCTTCCACCGCGCCGTCGACATCGCCCGCGCGGGACAGCGGATCTTCATCGGTGAGGACCCTCGTGGCACCTTCGCCAATCTTCCCCTCGATCTGCTCGGGAACAGCGTTCGGCTCGATGAGTGGGACGCGCTTCGCCGCCAGGAGGCGTCGGGACGCGTCGCTGCCGCCGCGCTCGCACGCGAGATCGAGAGCCATGCGCTTGCGACTGCAGCCGCTGCCGATGACTATATCGCCCGCTTCGCGCGCGTCACTGCCTGGCGCCGTCAGGATGCGCCCGGCGCACAATACATGGCCGCCTTCGCGCACGGGCTTCCCGCGACGATTGCGATCGAGGGGCTGACGACCGGACGGACGTGCCGCCTCGATTCGGAGTCGTCGTGGACGTGTCACGTTCCGTACGCCGAGATCCTCCCGGTGAAGACCAAAGACGGCGCGCGCGACGGCACGATCGCCATGATCGGGCGCTGGAGCGAAGGAGTCGACCTCGTAATCACCCCGTCGGCGGGGGGACAACTGAAGATCGATGTCGTCTTCCCGGGCGAGGGATCCGAGCATCTCGAAGCGCACTTCGTCCTCGAGGGTGCAATCGCCGGCGAAGTGATGCGCCTTCGCCTCATGCGCAACGCCGGGACGCTCACACTGCAGCGCGACGCCGGATCGCTCACCGCCGTTCCCACCGCGGTCGCCGTTCCCTCGCTCGCGGTCATCGCCGCACGGCAGGACCTCCACCTCGACCCCGAGGGACACCAGGTGTCGGTTCTCTTCAACCGGCCGGTCGCCGTTCCGAGCGGGGGAGCCCTCTTCGATCGCTTCGCAGGCGAAGTGCGGATCGACATCGACGGCGCGCTGGTGACGAAGAATCGTCCGATCTTCGCGGCGGCGCTGCAGGAGGGAAGCCGCGTCGCGAACCTCAGCTTCACGCACGCCCTCTCGAAGAACGCGACATACTCGCTCGCCCTCTCGCAGCCGCTCGCTGACCCCGTGAGCGGGCAGCAGGCGACGATCGACGGCGACATCGAGCCGGTGATCGACAACGCGACGCCCGCGGGCATTCTCTTCGGCCGCGTTCTCGAGGCTGACAACACCGCGATCCCCTCCGCCGAGGTTCGCCTCTACTCCGGGAGATACCTCGGGTGCCGCGATATCTCGAAGGAGCTGCTGGAGACCGACGACTGCAACCCCTTCGCCGGCGCGCCTCAGTTCGAGACGGCGGGGGCCGACGGATCGTTCCTCTTCGAGTACGTGCCGCGCGATCCCGCGCTCGGAATCGATGGGCAGTACCGGCTTCGCGCGACCATTCCGTCGCGCTCGACGGCGCTCGACGGCGCCGTCCGCCTTCCCGGTCAGGTGCAGCGCGTCAACCTCGTCTTTCTCGGTCGCGGCAGCGCCGAGGGAGTCGTTCGCTATGACGACGGAGAGAAAGTCGCCAATGCGCGCGTCGTCGTCGGCAGCACGCTCTTCAATCAGTTCCGGACGACGACGGCCGATGCCGAAGGGTTCTATCGCGTCAGCGATCTTCCGGTGGGCCCGCTGACATTCAGCGCGACCGACGCCGCAGGAAACGTGACCTACGCCGCCGCCGAGATCCGGACGCCCTCGCAGGTCATCGTTCAGGATCTTTCGATCTTCCGCAGACCATTCCCCGGCACCGGAACGGTGCGTGGAGTCGTCCGTCGCTCCGATACCAGCGCAGCGGTGCCCGGCGCGCGCGTCGGCGTTTACAGCCAGGGCTATGGACTTCGCGACGGGCTGACCGACGGCAGCGGACGTTTCGAATTTTCCGGTGTGCCCGCCGGCTTCATCACAGTCCTCGCCGCCGAGTGGACGATCTCGAACGAGAGTGTCGCGGTCGATTTCGATCTGCGCGCCGACGAGCAGAGGGACCTGACCCTCACCCTTCCCGTCACACCGGCCGATCCACTCGTCCGCGTCGAGGGCTCGGTCGTTCGCGAAGATCCCCTCTTTCCGGGAGATGCGTCGAAGTATCAGAAGGTCTCCGGCGCGCTCGTGAAGATCACCGGCGGGCAGCTCGTCGCCGCCGATCCCGACGGCAACTTCGTCTTTCCCGCCGTTCCCCTCTCCTTCAGCGGCCGGGGAATCACCGCTTACGATCCGGAGACGACGAGAACCGTGTCGCGAAATCTCGGCACGCTCGTTCCGGATCAGGTCAATCAGGCGCCGCCGCTGATCATCCGGGCCGACACCTTCGGCAAGGGAACGATCCGCGTTCACCTCGTCGACGCGGCAGGCAATCCCGTCACCTCCGGCTACGAAGTCTTCGAGCCGGGATTCCCCCCCGACGTCTTCACTCCGACGTCCACTCCCGGAGTCTGGGAGAAGGCCGATGTTCCCCTCAGAAGAGGCTTCGACGTCTGGGCCGTGCCGGCGAGCGCTTCGGGCCCTTACGGTGATCAGTTCGCGAACGGAACCGCGGTCGCGGAGTTCGATGGCCACATCGCGTCGGTGACGTTGCGACTTCCGGGACAGGGACGCGTCCGGGCGAAGCTCCGCGCCGACTTCGACCTCATCGGCGATGTGACGCTGCGGTATCCCGCCTGGGATCCGGCCGAGCAGAGTCTCGGCCATCGAGTGCGAACGCTCTCGACGAGCGAGAACGGAGTCGCAGGCTTCGCGACGTTCGAGAAGGTTCCGGCGCTCCGTCCGTTCAGTGCAGCAGCGAATCATCCGGCGCACGGACACGCGAGCCGCTCGGCGGTCCTCGCCTTCGATGGCGATCTCTCGACGATCACGCTCCAGCTCAGCACGCTCACCAGGATCATCGGAACCGTTTATGCGATCGACGGCGTCACTCCGGTCTCTGGCGCTTCGGTCCGCCTGATGAACGATCGCGTCGACCTCGGGGTCGCTTTCACGCAGATCGACGGCACCTTCGAGTTCAACGCCGTTCCCGCCGGCATCTCCTTCACTGCGATCGCATCGATTTCACAGGACGGCATCTTCAGAACCGGCTTCGGCGCAGGGAAGACTCCGTCGCTCGGCGGCACGGTCGACAACGTTCGCGTCGTTCTCCGGAGTCAGGGAGCGGTGAAGGGGCGCGTCGTCTACTCCGGCTTCAGCGTCTTCGATCCGGCGAATCCGTCGAACAATGTCGCAGACCCGACCCCTGATGATCCGTCCGACAACGCGCCGGTGCCGCTCGCCCGCTTCTTTCTCCGCGAGCTCGACTTCCCCTTCCGCTCGTTCGGTACGGCGTCCGCGCCGCTCAGCGCCGACGTCGAGGGACGCTTCGTCGTCAGCAACATCTTCGAAGGGCCGGTGCGCGTGACGACCTGGTCGCCCGCGAACCAGGAGCTCCGCGCGAGCTGGACCGGAAGGATCGCATTCGAAGGGGAGGAGCTCGAGCCGTTCATTCTCGTCGGCACCGAAGGGATCGGATCCGCTTCGGTTCGCGTGCGCGATCCGAACAATCAGGGGCTGCCGGTCGAGAACGCGGAGGTCGGCCTCTATCGCGGCAGCGCGCTCTTCGACTTCGCCACCACCGACGCGAACGGCATCGCCCGATTCGAGCAGCTCCCAGCAGGCAACTACTCGGCGAGCGGATTCTCGAAGGCTCTCGGGCGTTCGGGATCGACGACGCTCTTCGCCGTCGTGCGCGATGAGGAGACCGAGGTCGATCTGATGCTGATCTTCAGCGGGAAGGTCAGCGGCCGGATGTCGGATCCGGAGCTGGCGGGGAATCCCGGAGTCGCCGGAGCGCATGTCGACCTGACGGCGACGAACTACCAGACGCGCGCGACAACGGCCGGGGACGGCGGATTCGTCTTCGACGGTGTGCGCGAGGGCAACCTGCGCCTCGATGCGAAGGATCCGCTCTCGAACCGCCGTGCGACGGCGACGCGCACACTCACTCAGGAGGCCGCCGAGATCACCGGAGTGGCCCTCGAGCTCGAACCGCTCGAGACGCTCTACGGAACCGTCTATCTTCCGAACGACACCGGCGGCAGCTCCGGGATTCCGGCGCCGCTCCTCGATGTCGAAGTCAAGCAACGCTGCAGCAGCACGCGCTGTGATTTTCTCCGCAGCGCTCAGGGAAATCCGTTCCAGATCGAATCACTTCTCGAAAACTCTCCCTACGAGATCACGATGCGCGAGATCGGCGGCGAGCAACGGTCGATCAGGCTGACGAATCAGCGCTTCCCCGTTGGCTCGATCGGCAATCCGCTCCAGCTCGTCTTCGTCGCGTTCGGCTCGATCGAGGTGAGCGTCTCGCAGGGCGGCCTCCCCGCGTCGGGTGCGCGCGTCACCGTGAGCGGAGCCGGCAAGACCATCACCGCCTACACCGATTCTTCCGGTCTCGCACGTCTGTCGGGGATCGAGCTCAACCGAACCATGACGGTGCAGGCCGTCTCCGCCGATCTTCGCTTCTCCGCCTCGGCAAACGCCGTGGTCACGCGCCAGTCCGTCGCCGCGCAGGCGAGTCTCGTGCTCGGCGACTTCATGAGCATCACCGGAGTCGTCGAAGCGGAGGAAGGCGGTCCTTCCGTCGCCACGCGCGTCACGGCGACCTACGGCTCGGTGGCCAGCGAGACGCGCACCGACGGCGACGGCCGCTTCACTCTTCGCGGCATCCCGGTTCCCGGCTCCTCGACCAGCGTCAGCCTCGTCTACCTCGGGCCCGATGACGCCACGATCGGCGCGCGGCAGACGGTCTCCGTCGTCCAGAACGCAGCGAAGCTCCAGGAGGTCGCCGCGGTGAAGCTCGATGCGACCCCGCCGCGGCTTCTTTCGATCGATCCGCCCGACGGAGCGCAGGACGTCTCCCCTGACATCAGCCTGAGGTTCGTCTTCAGCGAGCAGATCGATCCGGCGCGGCTGACGACCTCGTTCTTCAAGCTGATTCCGGCCGACGGCTCGACGCCGCTCAACGCGACGATCACCCAGGCGCCAGCCGGCGACGGCACCTGGATCGTGACGCTGAAGCCTCCCGCCGCCTCGCCCTTCCCGCTGAAGAGCAACACCCTCTACCGCGTGATCGTCGAGAAGAACGTGCAGGATCTCACCGGGCATACGCTTCCCGCCGCTCGCGGCTCGACGTTCACGACGAGCGACTATGCCGAGCCGCGCATCGTCTCGCTCGATCCGCCGGTGCATCTGCCGATTCCGGCGGCGACGACGTTCCGCTTCCTCTACAACGAGCGGATCGATCCCGCGCCGTGGGAGGCGGGCGGCAGCGGCACGTTCAGCTTCTCGAAGGTCTCGGCGCTCGGCGCGACCGGCGGCGAGGTGAAGAGCGGAACGACCTTCGTCGATCCGGTCGGTGGCTCGACGCTGATCTTCACTCCCGCCGATCCGATCGAGGAGCAGTCGTTCTACCGCGTCGCCTTCAGCGGCGTGCGCGATCTGCAGGGGAATCAGGCGGCTCCCGCCGAGTACTGGTACTTCTCGTTCGACAGCACGCCGCCGTCGATCGCCATCGTCGCCCCCGCCGCCGCCGATCCCCTGATCTCAGGGAGCGAGTACACGGTCCTGCTCGACCGCGGCGGCGCGACCGATATCCAGAAGGTCGACTACCTCGAGGTGAACGGCGCGACCGTCACGCATCGAAAGACGATCACCGTCTCCCCCTTCTCGTACAAGTTCACCGCACCGGAGGCGCCTCTCGAAGGATCGACGCTGACGCTGCGCGCGATCGCCACCGATCTGTCGGGCAACGTCAGCGAGCCCGCCGCCGCCACCTGGACCCTTCAGCAGAACAGACCGCCGCAGAACGTCGCCATCGCGCTCTCGCCGTCCGACTCTCTCTATCCCGGCGAGAAGGTGACGGCGAGCGTGACCTTCGAGGACGAAGGAATTCTGGCGACGGTCAACGCGAAGCTCGAGGCCGTCCAGGAGAGCGGCGCCGCGTTCAGCAGCTCCTCGACGAAGGAGATCACCCGTTCGAGCACCGCCGCGGCGTGGCCTGCCGCCAGCTTCCCCTTCGATCTTCCGCCGACGCTCGCCCGCGACACCAGCGCGACGATCACGGCGACGGTGACCGACGTCCGCGGACTGAAGACCACCGCGGCGGCGACGCTCCAGCTCCGCTCCGACCAGATCGCCCCCGAGATTCTCTCCACCGCCCCCGCGGCGGAGACGCGATTCAATCACAATCAGAAATACACGATCGAAGCGGTCGTCCGCGACGCCGAGACCGGCGTCTCGCGCGTCACCTTCCAGTTCGATGGGCAGACGATCACGGTGAACGCCGGGACGTCGGGGGTCACCGCAGGCCCGCTGCCGAAGTCGTGGAAGTTCGTCACCGGGCAGATCACCGTCCCGCCGAAGAACGCCGATACGCGGATCCCCATCGTCATCACCGCGTACGACTATCACGGAAACCTCGCGTCGCAGACCGTCGAGGTGATCTACACCGGCGTCAACGATCCGACGATTCCGAAGGCCGCATGGCTCTGCCCGCTCGACCGCGCCGCGTTGCCCGCATCGCAGTCGTCGTTCCCGCTGCGGCTTCGCGTCCGGGCGACCGACGACATCGCCGTGACCGGCGTCGCGTTCGTCGTGCCCGGCATCGACGATCCGGTGAGCGCGACCCGCATCGGGACGACGAGCGATTACGAGGCCGTCGTCACGATCGCGACTCCGGCGGCGGGAGAGACGCTCTCGCTCGCTGCCATCGTCAGCGACGCCGATCCGGAGCATGACGTCGAGCTTCCGATCACCGTCGAGCTGGTCGCCGTCGACATCACCGTCGACGATCGTATTCAGGCGATCACCGCATCCGATGCCGCGAGCTACGAGAACAAGACCATCTTCGTTCGCGGCAGCGCGGCGAAGCTCGTTCCGCAGGTGCCGCTCACGCTGCGGAACCTCATCGTCCTCGACGGCGCCCGCGTCGAGAGTCTGGCCACGACGACGAGCAGCGAGCATCGAATCGATCTGACGATCGAGGGAACGCTCTACCTCGACTGCATCTCCACCATCGACGTCTCCAGCCGCGGCTACCTCGGCGGGTGGGGCGTGAATGCCGACGGCAGCAACACGAAAAACGAGAGTGCGGCCGGCCGGACGGTGGGGAATACGACGACCGGCGGTCCGAACAACGCGTCGGCGTCCCACGGCGGCATGGGGGCTGGCAGCGGCACGAACTCCGTCTACGGCACGATTCGCGATCCGCGAGATCTCGGGACCGGCGGCGCAGGCAATGCGAGCTGCTGCTCCGCGGGCGCTTCCGGCGGCGGCGCGATCCGCATCGCCTCCGGATCGGACGCCGGGCGCCTCGTTCTCTCCGGCTCGATTCGCGCAGACGGCGGCAGCGGCGTCTCGATTCACGCCGCCGGATCGGGCGGAAGCGTCGCGCTCCAGGCGAGGCAGGTCATCACCGGCCCCGCGACGCGCATCACCGCGAGCGGCGGCGACGACGACGCTGCGAGCAATGCCTCGCGCGGCGGCGGTGGAGGCCGTATCGCCCTCGTGGCGGCCGAGCGGCTCGACACCGATGAGCTCTTCGGCAACGTCCTCACGATGCTGCAGGCGCGCGGCGGGCGGAACTCCACGGCGAGCGAAGGAGCCGGCTTCCAGGACGGCGGTGCGGGAACGATCTTCCTCCAGCGTCCCGGCCAGGCGAACGGCGAGCTCCTCGTCTCCTCGCGCGACGAGCGCTTCCCCGCCTCGACGCACCTCACACGTCCCACGCCGATCGGAACCACCCTCGTCTTCGACCGCGTCGAGCTCGGCCCCCGTGCGCTCGTCCGCTTCGATGATCCGATCACCATCGCCGGCGCAGTCGACGATCGCGACGCCGCAGTCGTCGACCCGACCGCAGTCCTTCTCCTTCAGAACGATCTCCCCTCGCTGTCGATCACTCCGGCTCCGGCGGCCGGCTCCTCGCTGATTCAGGGATCGAGCCTGACCCTCGGATATACCGCCGCCTCATCGGCCGGCATCGCCACCGTGCGCACGATCTTCTCGCCGGCGGCGGATCGCGTCGACAGCTACCCGGCGCATCCGGCAACCGCCTCACCCGCGCCCGCCGTGCAGCTCGCCGTGCCCGACACGGCGGCGACGGGCGAGGCGACGCTGACGGTGCGCGCCACCGATCGCGCCGAGCGGTCCTTCGAGACCGAAATCGCCGCCTACACGATCGTGGCCAATGCACCTCCGTCGATCGACGCGTTCGACCTCGCTCCCGCCTCGCTCGAGATCTATCCCGGCAGGAGCGTGACCGCCACCATCGATGCGAGCGACGACCTCGGGGTCACGAAGCTGACGTTGACGAGCCGGATCGGCGAGGGGACGCCGTCGACGCAGACGCGCACGCCCAACAAGAAGGTGGTCACCGACGAGCTCTTCACCGTCGCGATTCCGATCACCACCCCGGGCGGCCAGCCCCTCACGCTCGAGCTCGGAGTCGAGGACGGCTTCACCGGCAGAGCGCCGGCGACGGCATCGGTGATCGTGACGATTCTGAAAGACCTCACGCCGCCGTCGGTGGAGGTGACCTCGCCCGCTCCCGACACCCTCTTCCTCGAGGGCTCGGGGAATACCATCTCGGTGCGCGCGACGGCGATCGACGCCGAAGTCGGGATCAAAGAGATCTTCGTGCAGATCGACGGCGGCACGCCGGTGAATCTCGCCCCGGTCGCCGGCACCAACGACTACGCGGCGAACATTCCCGTCCCTGCGGTCGAAGGCGACGCCATCGTGACGCGGCAGCTCGTCGTGACGGCGAAGGACTACGAAGGCAACACCACCGCCGCGGCGCCGATCACGATCCGCATCGAGCCCCTCTTCGACCCGAACGCGCCGGTGGTCCGCTTCACCTGTGCAAGCACCGGCGCGATGTATCCGCCCGGCTACGCGGCGAAGCTCCGCGTCCTGGCCGTCAGGAGCGCAACTTCCGCTTCGACGGTCGCCGTAGAGACCGTCGAGTTCTTCATCGGCGACTCGCCGGCGCCGATCGCCGCGACGAAACTGACGTCTCCGGCCGACAACTGGGAAGCCACCTGGACCGTTCCGAACGAAGAGGACGGCACGCCGATCGAGATCCGCGCCGTCGCCACGACGAACACCGGGAGTGTCACGACAGTGAGGTCGACCGTGACCGTGGTCACCGGCGTGATCATCACGACCAGCACGACGATCTCCACCGACCAGTACGACGGCCAGACGCTCATCGTGCAAAGCGGTACGACGACGCTGAGTGGTGAGAGGAGCTTCGCGAGACTTGTCATCCTCGACGCAGCGAAGGTCACGCATGTACCGACGGATGCCTCGACGATTCGAACTTTGACGGTCTCGGCAGACGAAATCTTCGTGTCCTGTACAGGCAGCATCGATGTGACGGGGCGAGGGTTCATCGGGACAGTCAACTGGGTGGGACGGACATGGCCGAATACGACCGTAGGAGGCAGCTCGGAGGGTGCAGGGGGAAGCCACGGTGGGCGGGGAGCAGCGACATCGGCGGCGAGCTACGGATCGGTCTTCGACCCGAACACTCCGGGAGGAGCGGGAGCGAACCCCTCGAATACCTTTGCGAACTGTCCAACGTGCTCGCCCGGAGGCGGAGTGGCACGGGTGAGGGCAGGAACGCTGCACCTGGACGGGCAGATTCTGGCGAATGGGATCGTGCAGGGGATTGCGGGTGGAGGCGCTGGAGGAAGCATTCGGATCGATGCGCAGACGATCAGAGGAGAGGGGGAGATTCGGGCGGACGGAGCGTCGGTGTCGGGTCAGAATGCGGGTGGTGGCGGAAGAATCGCGCTTTACTACACGAGTTTGGAGCTCGATCCGACGAAGATTACGGCGGCGGGAGGCCGGTTCTCGACAGGGGGGACAGCGTCACAGAACGGAGTAGCCGGCACGGTCTACCTCAAGCAAGAGAGTGAGACCGGTGAAGGGCTTCGAGAAGAATTGATCGTCGACAACAGCGGAACTGTGGCCACGTTGCGGACGACGCTTTTGAACTTCAGCGGCGCGAGTGTGATGGCGGTCAGCGGAAACGTGATCACGGTCTCGGGAACGGTGTTGGAGTTCGTTGAGGGATCGTGGCTCGAGATTCTGGATGGAACAGGTCTGGTGATCGCGAGTTACGAAATCATCGGGCGAACGACGAACACGGTTACGGTGCGGCTTGTTTCGGGCGAGAGCGAGGCGAATGCTCCGGTAGGCAGCGCGTACCGGAATGTCTGGCGATTCGAGAACATCACGGTGCGAAACGGCGGGCTGCTGGAGGCGAGTCATGTGCGGTCGAGTGATCTGACGCTGGTGGGGCAGTTGCACGTCAACGGAAGTCTCCGGGCAAAAAACCTGACCTTGCCGGGTGGTTCGGTGCTCACGCATACGCCAACCGATACGGGAACGATTCGGCGACTGGATATCGAAGTCGAAGAGACGCTTTGGATCGAAGGGGGCGCCCGGATCGATGTGACGGGGCGAGGGTTCATCGGGACAGTCAACTGGGTGGGACGGACATGGCCGAATACGACCGTGGGAGGCAGCTCGGAGGGTGCTGGGGGAAGTCATGGTGGCCGGGGAGCAGCGACATCGGCGGCGAGCTACGGATCGATCTTCGACCCGAACACTCCGGGAGGAGCGGGAGCGAACCCCACGAATACCTTTGCGAACTGTCCAACGTGCTCGCCCGGAGGCGGAGTGGCACGGGTGAGGGCAGGAACGCTGCACCTGGACGGGCAGATTCTGGCGCATGGGATCGTGCAGGGGACGGCGGGTGGAGGCGCTGGCGGAAGCATTCGGATCGATGCGCAGACGATCAGAGGAGAGGGGGAGATTCGGGCGGACGGAGCGTCGGTGTCGGGTCAGAATGCGGGTGGTGGCGGAAGAATCGCGCTTTACTACACGAGTTTGGAGCTCGATCTGACGAAGATTACGGCGGCGGGAGGCCGGTTCTCGACAGGGGGGACAGCGTCACGGAACGCAGCAGCCGGCACGATCTACCTCAAGCAAGTCTCCGCAAGCTTCGGCGATCTCATTGTCGATAACAGGGGGACCAACACCAATAGCCTCACAGCGCTGACTTCCGTTGGCTACCGTGTCGTCAGTGAGAGTAGCGAAAACTTCGTGCGCCATGCAGGTGCAAACTTCCTCAACCCAAATCACCTCGTCGGCATACGTCTCGTGGTTGATCATGACCGGGCGACGACGTGGCCGATTATCGCCAATGATGCCGAGAGGGTAACCGTCGACACCAGCGAAGCGCCGTTGGCCAGCGCATCCGGCCTGCAGTTCCGCGGCCTCTATCGCCTCGACAATCTGAAGCTTCGCAATGCCAGGCTCGAAGTCGTCGATCTTCTGGACGTTGTGAATCCGATCGATAAGGACGCGCCATCTACGATCGCGGGTAACAACGCCGGACCTCCCCTCCTCAATCCCTCGCTTGTGGTAATCGAAGGATCACCCGACGCCGCGAGAGTAATCGGATCCGCGGGCACCGTGACTGACAGCGACATACCAATCACGGTCACGGTGATGAACAAGCGGACCGGCGCGAGTGCATCGGTCACGGCCGCGACTGACGGCTCGTTCACCCTAGCCACTAGCGGAGAACCGTTCGATCGGATCGTGATCAAGGCGCGCGACAGCCATCTCTTTCCCTATGAGTCGGTGGAAACCGATGTCGGCACGCTTCCAAACATTCCCGTCATAAGAACGGCGCTCATCGTCGTCGAGCGCATCGACGAGGCAACCGGTCGCGTCGCCGGCTCAGCATCCTCGATCACGGGCGAGGCACCCCTCACGGTCGATCTGCGCAACACGGCGACGGGAACCGTCGTCAGCGGCGTCGCGGTCGCAGCCGATGGCAGCTTCACCTCACTGATCCCGGGCTCCCCGGGCAATCCGATCGAGCTGACGGCGACGAACGGCGCGGGAATCAGCAACGGCCCCGTTGCCATCGGCGCGATTCCGTTCGGCTCGAGCACGACGACGATCTCCATGGCGCCGCTGACCGACAGCAACTTCCGCGCGCGAAGGCTCGCGGTGGACGGAAACCTGATGGCCGTAGCACCGAGAGGCGCGAACGAGGCGGGTGGCAACTCGAGCAGGATCGCGTTCTTCGACATCACCGATCCTGCGTCTCCTGTTTTCTCCCGCGTCGCAACATTCGGGACCTCGACGATCTGGGATGTCCAGCTCCGCGACAAATGGGCGCTCGCGATCGTCACCGGAGGCTTCTACGCGCTCGACCTGAACACACCGGGCTCCACTCCGCTCTTCACGTCCGTGAGCGGTGGATACCAATGTGCCGCGGTCACGGGCGCATACGCTTTCCTCTGCGGGTCGGCTGGGAACGGCGGGATTCGCATCTACGACATCAGCGATCCTGCAGCACCCAGGTTCATACGCGAGCAGGCGACGGTTTCAGGGATCAGCTATCGTGATCTGATTCCGTACGGAACAGACTATCTGATCGGTCTGGCGCCGGAGAAGACGAGCTCCAACACTCTGGGTCACGACGTTGTCATCATCGACCGGCGCGACGTCAATCAACTCGCCGTCGTCGCCGACATCGACATTCCGGACCTCGATGGCCTGCGCGGGCGGCTGCGCGGGACCAGCTTGTTCGTGGGCACGGGCAGTACAGGCCTCTCACCCGCCGGTGCCGTCGTCGATCTCACGGATCCGAGCACGCCCCAGATCACGCACAGTCTCGCAACGTCCGGCGTGATCACGGCCGTCGACGGATCCGGTGCCGTCGCGGCCGGAATCGCGGGTCCGAATGGCGTGGCCTTCTTCGACATCTCCGGAGATTCGCCGACGCACCTGGGAACGCAATCGATTGGCGGGCCCTCGACGTGCCCCGCCTCGACGGCCGTGTGTGCCTATGACCTTCTGTTCCATCGCGGCGTGCTCTACATCGCCAATCAGGACGCACTCGTCGTCATCCGCGACGCCGACGTTCCTCCGATGATCGACATCGCGGCGCTCTCGGTCACCTACGACGGCACGAACGCCGTGGTCTCCGGACCCGCGCTGTCCGTCGCCGGCTCTGCGCCGCTGGAGATCGCCCTTCTGAACGAGACGACCGGGATCTGGACCGAGATCATCGTCGTCGACGCCGGCGGCAGCTTCACTGCCTCGATTCCCGCGCAGCGCGGCGATGTCATCGTCATCAAGGCGCGCGATGCGCGCGGGCGTACCAACGGGCCGCTTCGCGTGGGAAGCGTTCCGATCGCGACAGCCACGGCAACCCTGCAGATTACGACGGCCATGACGGAGGCTGGATTCCGTGCCAGGACGATGGACCTCGACGGCAATCTTCTCGTCGCGACTCATTACAGCGCAGGAGAGAGTGTCGGATCGAACCGCATGCCGGTGTTCGATGTCACCTCGACCGTTCCATCCTGGACACGAACCATCGTCGCCGGTCCCGACCCGCTCTACGACGTCGATCTCGCCGGCGGCAGAGCCTATCTGGCGTCGTGGGACTTCAGGATCGTCGACGCTACGATCTCCAGTCCTGCCGTTCGATGGGTCGCGCTTCCCGGCGGACACCTTTCCGTGGCGGTGATCGGTACGCGAGCCTACGGCGGGGCGGGAGAAGCCGACGGCAAACTGCGGATCTATGACGTCACCGATCCCGACGCCCCGTCGCATCTTCGCGAGCAGATCATCGTCCCGGGAATCTACATGTACGACCTGCTGGCTCTGAACGAGACGCATCTCGTCGTGATCTCCGCCACCAGTGTTTCCGGTGTCGGTCACGACGTCGTGGTCCTGGACCTCGCGGATCCGAACAACCTCGTGACGATTGCCGATCTCGACATTCCTGGATTCGGCGCGACCCGAGGAGAGATCGTCGGAGACATGCTCTATCTCACGGGATGGGATGCAGGAGTGGCGATCGTCGATTTGACCACACCCGCGTCACCCCTGGTGCTGTCGGTCGTCGACACCCCGGGGATCGCCCGCGACGTCGCGCTCGCAAGGGCGGACCTGCTGGCCGTCGCCGACGGCTGCACCGGCATCACCTACATCGACATATCCGACCCGTCCAACGCGCGCGTCATCGGCACCGACCCTGTTCTCGGCAATGCCTGGGCGATCGTCAGCGCGGAGGACACGCTCTACGTCGCCACCGAGCAGCTTCTCGAGACATTCACAATCGCCCCCTGATCGAGGATTGAACTGCGCATGAACGAAGTCGTGTCCAGGAGCAAGAGCAAATCGCGCGAGCCCGCGTGTGGCCGAAGTTCATGTGGCCGAACTCCATGTGGGCGAACTTTGTCGCGGATGCGGCGCGATGCTCAACCGTTCTCGCGATGGCCGTACCCCGCATCCGCGACAAGTTCGGCTGTCGCGCCGGCGGACTCCGCGACGTTTGTGCCGGCCGCCTTCGCGGCCTTCCGCTCTCACCGGGCAACCCCGCCCTCACGGGCGGGGCTATGGATGTGCCGGCCGCCTTCGCGGCCTGGGATTGATCCCTATGCTTTGATGAACCTGTGTGAAGAATCGGTTGTCGGAAACCTGGAAGCGCTGCGCCGTCACGGCCGCGCACGTT
>DATKDP010000117.1:0-10931 GCA_035546335.1 Thermoanaerobaculia bacterium
TCTCGCGAATGTCTGCAGCTGCTTTCGTTCGTCCGCGTTCAACACGACGGTAGGTGCCACTCTCATCGACTGGTTCCTCCACACTACCAGAACCAGCGATGGACAATATAAATTGCTCTATTTCTGAGACACTACACTAGCGAGGCTGCGGGATTGCATCCCCGCGAGAGGCGATGGGCGAGCTCGATCCGACGAACGGACCACCGAACGACCGCTGGCGGCTCAGCGGACGCGAGCTTTTTCTGATCTTCCTCTTCTGGACTTCGCTGGCGGCAGTCACCGCTGCCAATCGCTATCTCGATCCACGAGGCTTCGGTCTGCGAGTCATTTCGCCGGTAGGTCCGGTCGTCTTCCCCTTCATCGAGGCATGGCTCTGGGCGGCGTTCACGCCATTGATCTTCTGGCTCAGCAGCCGCTACAGGATCGAGGGCTCGAACTGGATCGTCAGAATTCCGCTCCTGCTCGTGATCGGCGTCGCGATCGCGATCGCGGTCGATGTGATGCTGGAGATCGCTCGATTCGAGCTGTTTCCGACTCCGCGACGCCGGGGTGCGACCGCGTTCGCTCCATTCCGGGGGATCGGACGCTTTCGCTTTCTCCACCAGCTCGTCCTGAGAATGCAGACGCTCGAGGAGCGGCTCGATCCCGCACGTTTTTTTCGCATCCATCGCTCCGCGATCGTCCGCCTCGATCTGATCGATTCGATGTTGCGCAGTCCCGGCGGCGACTACGCCGTACGCCTCGAGGACGGCACGGAGCTCAGCGTCAGCCGCGCGCGGCGCGAAGAGCTCGAGCAGAAGCTCGGAGCGTCGTGAGGCGCCTGCGCCTCGATCAGTTCGCCGACAGCTTCACGCCGGCGATTCCGATCACGATCAGAAGGATGGACAGAAGACGCGGAACAGAGACCGACTCGGCGAAGAGGATGATGCCAAAAAGCGCCGTGCCGACCGCACCGATCCCCGTCCAGACGGCATAGGCGGTTCCGACCGGGAGTGTTCGCACCGCCTGCGCGAGAAAGTAGAAGCTCCCGATCATCGTGACGATGGTGAAGGCGCTCGCACCGACCCGCGTGAAGCCTTCGGTGTACTTCAGCCCGATCGCCCAGAGGATCTCGAGAATCCCGGCGATCATCAGATAGCCCCATGCGGACATCGGTGAGGATTCTACTGCCAGATCGATTCCCGGGATGTCACGTGACCGTCTTGCTGAGGATCGAGGCGACAAAAGATCGCGAGATGAGCTCGCTTTTGTGCGATCATACCCGGCATCCTGGCGAAACCGGATTCTGGTGTTACAGGAGGTAGAGCCTGGGGTTGTCGGGAGGGACGCTGCTCGATGGTCCCTTCGGGAAAGTCACCAGCTTCAACCTCACGCCGGACCCCTCCGGGATTCCACACTATGACGAAGGGACGTTCATCCAGACGATCCGCACCGGCAAAGTTGCCGGCGTACGCCAGCTCAACCTTGTGATGCCGACAGCCTACTACCGCGGACAGACCGACGAGGATCTCGGAGCGACCTTCGCCTATCTGAAAACGCTTCCTGCGATCCAGCACCGGATCGACAACCTGCAGCCGATCGCTAAATGCAAGGTCTGCGACACGGAGCACCACGGTGGGGCATTGAACGACTGAAACGACGCATCATCTCAGGCGCGGGCGGGGCTTTGGATCCCCGGGGACCCCGCTCGCGCAACTCGAGAAAGCTCGGAATGTGGGGAGAGCGGGCGTCCCGCGCCCGCCCCTGTCCCGCGAGCGACGATGCAGCCCACGCCCTCACGCAAATGGCTTCGCCCCTACGAGAAATGTCATCGTTGCGAGCCACCCCAAACCGGAGTCTACAATCCACACGGTTGGGTCGTGACGCGTGCCGTGGCCGGTGTCACCACGCCGCGCGCCACTGCCTGAGTCACTGTGAGATCCGCGACCGGCAGAAAGCGCGGCGCCCTGCGCGCACGCGTCGACTGCTCGAAGGCGTAGGCGATCCGGATCAATGCCGGCTCGCTCCACGCCGTGCCGAAAAAGGAGATGCCGACCGGCAGGCCGAACACATGGCCCGCAGGGACGGTGATGTGCGGATAGCCCGCCACGGCGGCGGCGCTGGAGAATCCGCCGCCGTAGTGATCTCCATTGATCAGATCCGTCGGCCATGCCGGCCCCCCCGTCGGGGCCACGAGCGCATCGAGCCGATGCTTCCGAAGCGTGGCATCGATTCCTTCGTCTCGTGAGAGCCGGAGATTCTTTCGCAGGGCGTCACGATATGCCTTGTCGGTCAACGGCCCCTTTTTCTCCGCCAGCTCGAAGATCTCCTGGCCGAAGTACGGCATCACGAGCGCGCGATTCTCCTCGTTGAACCGGATCAGCTCGGCGAGCGTTCGCGGAGACCCTTCCACCCTGGTTGCGAGATAGACGGCGAGATCGGCCTTGAACTCGTAAAGCAGGACTTCGTACTCGGACTCGCCGAACTCTCCAGCCGTCGCCAGTTCTGCCGGATCGACGAGAATCGCTCCTCCACTCTTCAGCGCCTCGAGCGCCTCGTTCATGACGGCGTCGACCTGCGGGTTGAAGCCGAACGACTTGCGGACCACGCCGATGCGGACTCCTTCGAGTCCGGAGGGATCGAGAAACTTCGAATAGTCCGGCTCCATCCGCCCCCGCGCCTGCAGGGTCGCTGCGTCCAGGCTGTCGATGCCGCTGATCGCCGATAGAATGGCGACCGCGTCGGCGACGGTCCGAGCCATCGGTCCCGCCGTGTCCTGGCTGTGTGCGATCGGTACGATGCCGCTGCGGCTGACGAGCCCCAGCGTCGGCTTGATCCCCACCAGCCCGTTGGCAGACGATGGGCAGACGACAGAACCGTCGGTCTCCGTGCCGATCGCCGCGGCCGCAAGGCTCGCCGCAACCGCAGCACCCGACCCCGAGCTCGAGCCGCAGGGATTGCGGTCGAGCGCATACGGATTGCGCGTCTGCCCGCCGCGTGTACTCCAACCGCTCGTCGAGCGTGTGGAGCGAAAATTGGCCCACTCGCTCAGATTGGTCTTCGCCAGCAGCACCGCGCCCGCTTCCCGCAGCCGCTTCACGATGAATGCATCGCGGGCGGCGACGGAATGGAGCGCAGGGGATCCGGCACTCGTTTTCATCCGATCACCCGTATCGATATTGTCTTTGATCACTACCGGAATCCCGTGCAGGGCTCCTCGGATTTTTCCCTCTCTGCGCTCCCGATCCGAGATCGCGGCGATCTCCAGAGCATCAGGGTTGATCTCGATGATCGAGTTGACCCTCGGACCGCTTCGGTCGATCTCTTCGATCCGCCGCAGATACGACTCGGTCAGTGACGTTGCGGTGAAACGTCCGGAAGCGAGGCCGTCCCGCATCGAAGCGATCGACATCTCCTCGAGCTCGAATGCTGCCGGCGCTGATGTGTCTTCCTTCGCTCCCGTCGCCACAGCAGGCGCCGCGAGAGCGAGCGCTCCGCCAGCCGCGGCAAGCTCGAGAAAGCGCCGCCGATCGAGCACCGGCTTCTGGTCATGGTCAGGCATTGGATCACCTCCCGGTTGTATTTCGACGGGTTGTTCTGCCTACGGTATCAGAGAAGAGGGAAGGGGGAAGAGGGAAGAGGGAAGAGGGAAGAGGGAAGAGGGAAGAGGGGTAATCGCAGATGGCAGATGACAGATGGCAGATGGCATCTGCCCTCTGGCGGGATACGACATAACCACGCCCATTCTCGTGTTCTCGACTCCGATACGATGTCCCCCGCCGGCGTAACCGATGACGCCGAAGAGATTTTCGATGAAGAACTTCTCCCTTCCCCTCGCCGTCCTTCTGACTTCTCTCCTGAGCGCGGCCTGCGGCGGCGACAACCCCGCAGCGGCCGCACAGCGAGCGGGCCGGCCGCCGGCGAGCGTTCGTGTCATGCCCGTCGAGCAGGGAGCGTTCGACGTGGCGATTCGGATCGTCGGGCGGCTGCGAGCCGAGTCTGCCGCGGATCTCTTCGCGCGAGTCGAGGGTCCGCTCACGGCAGTCCTGGCCGGCACGGGGGACCGCGTTCGGAAGGGACAGCTCCTCGCCCGCATCGATCCGTCGGAAGCGGAACAGAGGATCCAGCAGTTGCGCGCGGCTCTCAGGATGGCCGAGGCGACTCTGGGTCAAAGACGGGCGGAGCTGGAGGTGGCGAGCAGCCAGGCTGCACGCAGCCGGAAGCTGTTCGCCGAAGAGCTTCTCTCCGAGAGCGATTACGACATCGCTCAGGGAGAACTGCTCACGGCGCGAAGTCAGCTCCAACTGGCACAGGCGCAGATCGAGCAGGCCCGCGCGAACCTCGGGGCGGCGCAGATCCAGCTCGATCAGACGCGCATCGTCGCCCCGTTCGACGGGTGGATCGGCACACGCCACCTCGATCTCGGAGCGCACGCCACGACCAATCGCCCGATCTTCAGCATCGTCGATCTTTCCACCATCCGCACGACAATCTCGCTCCCTGCGCAGGAGGCCGTTCACATTCGTCGCGGGCAGTCCGCTGCGGTCATCGCCGACGTCATGCCCGATCGCACTTTCAACGGGATCGTCTCACGCGTTTCCTCCGTTTTCGACCCGCAGACCAACACGGTGGAGGCGGAGGTCGAGGTGCCGAACGGCGACGCGGCACTGCGGCCCGGAATGTTCGCCAGCGTGTCGATCTCCTACCGCACGAATCCGACGGCTCTTCTCGTTCCACTCTCGGCGGTCAGTCGCAATGAACATGAAGAGTGGCTCTTCGTCGCCGAGCCCTCCGCCGAAGGCGACGGACTCGTCGCACGGCGCGTTCTGGTGCGCGCGCTGCAATCCGCCGACCGCTCCCAGCAACGCGTCGCCGTCGAGCCGCGAGAGGGAAATCTGGCAGCGGGAACGAACGTGATCGTGCTCGGCCACGAGGGCCTTCGCGACGGCGATCGCGTCACGGCCTCCGATGGAGAGGCGAAAGGAAGCGGCTCTTGAGCCTGGCCTCGATCAGTGTCCGGCGGCCGATCACCGCGATCATGGTCTTCCTGATCGTCATCCTCCTCGGTGCGATCGCATTCACACGCCTTCCGGTCGATCTGATGCCGGAGATCGTCTATCCGACGCTCACCATCAGGACCGAGTATCCGAACGTGGGGCCGCAGGAAGTCGAAGATCTGATCACACGCCCGATCGAAGAAGCGGTCGCTGCGATCGCCGGAGTCGAAGAGATCACTTCGAGCTCGGCTGAAGGAGGATCCAACGTCCGCGTTGCGTTCACATGGGGGACGGATCTCGATGAAGCAGCGGAAGAAATCCGTAGCCGCATCGAGCGGATCCGCAGCAATCTTCCGGAAGGCTCAACCCCGCCGCGAGTATTCAAGTTCGACCTCGCCGCATTTCCGATCGTCTTCCTCGGAGTCTCCTCCTCCTCGCTGGGGCCGATCGAGCTTCGCGAATTCACCGAGGAGCGGATCAACCGGCGGCTCGAGCGGATCCCCGGCGTCGCGTCCCTCGATATTCGGGGGGGACTGCGCAGGCAGATCCAGATCGAGCTCGATCGCGACAAGATGCTCGCACTCGGCCTGTCGGCGGACGAAGTCACCCGGCTGCTGCGCGAAGAGAATCTGAACCGGCCCGCCGGCAAGGTGGAGGAAGGCAATCTCGATGTCTTCCTGCGAACCGTGGGTGAGTACCGAGCCGCCGAAGAGGTGGGCGCCACCGTAGTTTCCGTGCGAGAAGGAACGCCCATCTATCTGCGCGACATCGCCGAGGTGCGTGAAGGGGTCGAAGAGGTGACGACCAGGACGCGGATCGACGGGCAGCCCGGGATCCGCGTTGCGATCAACAAGCAGTCGGGTGCGAACACCGTGCAGGTCGCCGACGGAATCCTACGCGAAGTCGAGCGGATCAACGCCGACTACCCGTCGGTGCGCGTGATCACGATCATCGACACCAGCCAGTACATCAAGAACGCGATCGCCAACGTCCGCAACTCGGCGATCTTCGGCGGACTCCTGGCGATCTTCATCCTCCTTTTCTTTCTCCGTTCCGAGCGATCGACGCTGGTGATCGCCACCTCGATTCCGATCTCCGTCGTGGCTACCTTCGCTCTCGTCTACTTCAGCGGCTACACGCTCAACATCATGACCTTCGGTGGCCTCGCACTCGGCGTCGGCATGCTCGTCGACAACGCCATCGTCGTTCTGGAGAACATCTTCCGGAAACGCGAAGCCGGCTCCTCCGCAGAACGCAGCGCCGTGGAAGGAACGGGAGAGGTGTCGATGGCGATCACCGCTTCGACGCTCACGACCCTCGCTGTCTTCCTTCCGATCGTCTTCATGGAGGGCGTCAGCGGTGTGATGTACAAGCAGCTGGCCATCGTCGTCGCCTTCGCCCTCTTTGCGTCGCTCGCGGTGGCGCTGACCCTCATTCCCGTCCTCTCCTCTCGCCTGCTCGCGATTCGCAACAATGGCCGCAGATCGCTTCTCGCCCCCCTCTACGCCCGCAGCGGGCGCTTTCTCGAATGGCTCGAGGAGCACTACCGTTCGGCGATCGCCTGGAGTCTTCAGAATAGGAAGACGGTGCTGTTCGGTGCTCTCGCCCTTTTTCTCGGCAGTCTCGCGCTGGTTCCCTTCATCGGCTCGGAGCTGATGCCGAAGACCGACGAGGGAGAGGTTCGCATCGACGCCGAGATGGCGGTCGGCACCAGACTGGAACTCATGGATCAGGCGGTCAGAGAGATCGAGCGCATCGTCGAAGACGCCGTCCCGGAGGCGAAGAACGTTCTGACATCCGTCGGAGGCGGCGGATGGCGCGCAGGGGGCGCCCACACCGGCAATGTCCGCATCAGTCTGGTCAGCCAGGCGGAGCGCGACCGCTCCTCGGCCGAGATCGCCGAGGCGCTTCGACCGCAGCTCAGCAGGCTGCCGGGCGTCACGGCGCGAGCGCGTGAAGGGTCGGGGCTGTTCGTGATGAGGATTGCGTTCGGCGGAGGGGATGAAGGCCTTGAGGTGGAGATTCGCGGCTTCGATCTGCAGACGGGGTTCCGCCTGGCCGAGCAGGCACAGTCGGCGCTGCAAGGAGTGAGCGGCATCTCCGATGTCCGGCTGGGCCGCGATCCGGGACGCCCCGAGCGGGTCATTCGGATCGATCGCGAGAAGATCGCTCGACTCGGCCTTTCGATGTCGCGTGTCGCCTCGATCGTCGAGACGAATCTCGCGGGCGCGCGCGCAACGGTTCTTCGGCGGGCCGGCAGGGAATACGACATCTTCGTGCGGCTGAAGGAAGGCGACCGTCAGGTCCTCTCCGACATCGAGAACGTCTCCCTCGTCTCATCGACCGGTGAGAGCGTCCCCCTTCGCAGCGTGATCGACGTCAGCTACGCATCAGGACCGGTGGCCATCGATCGAAAGGATCAGGAACGGGTGATCGTCGTCTCGGCAAACGTGGCAGGGCGTGATCTCGGATCGGTCGCCGCGGATGTGCGGGAGGCGCTGCGCGCGATCAGCGTTCCCGACGGATTCGCCCTCGTGCTGGGAGGGGAGTATGAAGAACAGCAGAAAGCGCGCCGCGCCCTGATGGTGACGATGCTGCTGGCGATCATTCTCGTCTACATGGTCATGGCGGCGCAGTTCGAAGACCTGCTCGATCCCTTCGTCGTGATGTTCTCGATCCCCATGGCCGCCGTCGGCGTCTTCATCACGCTGTTTCTCACCGGAACGACCTTCAACATCCAGAGCTACATCGGCATGGTCATGCTCGCCGGGATCGTCGTCAACAACGCGATCGTTTTGGTCGATTACACGAATCTTCTCCGGCGGCGCGACGCGTTCCCGCTCATCGAGGCGGTCATCGAGGGGGGACGACGACGGCTCAGACCGATTCTCATGACCACCGCGACGACACTTCTCGCCCTGATTCCCCTCAGCCTCGCTCTCGGAGAGGGCTCCGAAGTCCAGGCTCCGATGGCCCGCGCCGTGGTCGGCGGACTCTTCGTGTCGACCTTCGTGACGCTTTTCCTCGTCCCCGTGGTCTACACCGGACTCGCCGAGTGGCAGCTCGCCCGAAGCGAGCGGCGCGCCGCACGGGAGATGAAGAGCGCCGAAGCGACGTAATAAGGGGAGAGCGGGCGTCCCGCGCCCGCCCCTGTGAGCGTCCGTAGACAGTTGCCGATCGCAGATCCTTCGCTCGCCCCCCAACCTCGATCACAGCCCGCCCCATCTCTCCAGAGAATGGCACCGGCGGGAAATCAAGGTGGTGTGCCTTGACGCCTTCTGATTCCGAACATAAGTTTGATCTGATTCCTCCAGTCGAAAGTCTCGTGATGTCCTCGAGCGTCCGCGTCCGATGCCTCGCCTCGCTTCTGTGCCTGGTCGTTCTGTCCAGCAACTGCGTCGTGCGCGGACCGGTCGCGGCAAGGCCGGTCACGCCGTCGGTCGAGACGGTGCGCGTCAGCAGTCCGGTGAAAGCGCATCTCGTCGATGGAACGACCATTGTTTATGCGAACGGGCTGACGATCGGTGATGGCCGTCTCGTTGGCTACGGCATCCACTACGACCTCACGCTGACCGTCCTCGGCCCCATCGCGGAGGTCCCACTCGACCGCGTGCTCGCACTCGAATCGTTCGAAAACACCCTGAACAAGGGGATGACGGCGCTCGCGACCTCCGGCGTGACGGCCGCCGCAGTGGTTGGAGCGGCCGTGCTCACGGTTGCGATATTCGGCTCATGCCCGACCATCTACTCGGAGAGCGACGGACGCGAAGAGCTCGAGGCCGAGCTCTTCTCCTATTCGATCGCACCTATATTCGAGCTGCAGGATCTCGATCGGCTGCGGGCCCAACCGGGTACTGACGGAAGCCTCCGACTGGACGTTCGCAATGAAGCGCTCGAAACCCACTACCTGAATCACCTTGCGCTCATCGAGGTTCAGCACGCGCCGGACGAGATCGTGATGCCGGACACCCACGGCAATCCTGTGGCCTTGTCCGCACTCTCATCGCCCGAGCAGATCGTGGATCGGAAGGGTCGGGATCTGCTGACGACTCTTCGGGACGAAGATGATCTCGCCTTCCGCACGGACCGGGCGACAATGAGCGAGGTCAATCTGCAGGATCTGCGCGATTCGATCGAGATCAGGTTTCCCGCCCCGCAAGACCGTGACCACGTGGCGCTGGTCTTTCGGCTGCGCAATAGTCTGCTGAACACCGTGCTGTTTTACGACATGATGCTGGGAGCAGCGGGCGCTCGCTCGCTCGACTGGCTGGGGAAGGATCTCGGACAGATCGGACCCGCTCTCGAGCTGTCGGGATGGTACTCATCGCGGATGGGGATGCGCGTCTCTATCTGGAAAGACGGCGCGTATCGTGAAGTCGCGCGGGTGCCGGATACAGGTCCGATCGCATGGAAAGACGTGGCTGTGGTTCTGCCCATTCCGGGTGCGGGTGACATGCGCGTACGCCTCGACTTCGTCGCGGACAACTGGCGGATCGATCGGTTGCGCGTGGCTGCCGGAGTGCGCAGCCCAGCCATCCGCTCGATTCCCATCACGAAAGTCGTCGCGACCGGGGGCGTCAGCGATCCAGCCGCACTGCGGAGTCTCGAGTCTTCCGATGACCAGTATCTCCGGACATCTCCGGGCCAGGGGTTCAAGATCGTGTTCGACGCGGGCGAGTCCCCCGCCGCTGTTTCTCGAACGTTTCTCCTTGCATCTCAGGGCTATTACACCGAGTGGATCCGTGGGTCCTGGATCCAGAGTGCGGGTCGTCGCGATGCCTTTGTTCCAACGGATGAGGCGCTCTTGCAGACGATCCTGCGGTGGCGAGACGTTCAACCTGAATTCGAGGCGCGATTCGACGCAACGCGCATTCCCGTTCGGTGAGTGATGAGGAATCCGTTTCCTGCTGTTGTGACTCTCGCCCTCTGCCTGACCGCATGCGCCGTCGGTCCTCGTGTTGGCGACTTCAAACCGGCATATTCGCCCGCGGGAATCGAGGTCACACTGAACCTCGAGGGAGAATCGACGTTGAAGGGCGAACTGCTGGAGGTCCGTGACAGCGGTCTCGTCATGCTGAACGACAACGAAGTGATCCTGATCTCATACGCCTCGATACGGCGGGGCGGGCTCGCTCAGACCGGCATCAGGATCGGCGAAGGAAAGCCTCCGGCCCGGGCCGCCCGCGAGCAACTTCGACTCCTCAGCCGCTATCCGCAGGGTCTCAGCCCGGAGCTGCTCGCCTCTCTTCTCTCGGCGTACGGTCAGGAGAAGCTCACCATCTGGCCGCGATGAATCGCTGCCATCCCGTTCGATGAATCGGGACTCACTCATACGACTCGCGGCGGTTCGGCGAGTCGCGGCGCATGGTCTCGAGCGAGCCCTCCCAGAGACCGGAGCCAGCAAGTTCGAGAATCTGGCTCGCCTTCGCGCGCCGAACGAAATCCTCCAGAGCACGCGCGACCGCCCGCGAATAGGTTCTCTCTCCACTGAGGCGCGTCGCCTCTTCGAGTAGCTCCTCATCGAGCACAAGATTCGTACGTTTCATAGCGCATACTGTACATCCAAAAAGAAACGCTGGCCCTCCCAGGGGCTCGCGGCGCACGCAACCATCGGATCACCTAGTGGAGTGTATTTGATGAATTGGTGCCAGATGGCGAAGAGATCGGCGACGTGAGCGAGGCGCGCCGACGCAGGCATAGCGGTGACTACGTCGAGGAGGCGTAACGAAGCTCACGGCGTCGAGAACAAGCCAGGTGGTCCCAATTCATCAAATACACTCCACAGCTAGGCGGCGCGGTTTTCGTGAACGGCGGCAGCGGTGACTCGGATGAAGTCGGAGGCTGCGTCTACGTCGAACGGCTTCCGAAGGATCGAGCTCACGACGCGGCCGTCGAGCCGTTCCAGCGCCAGTGCTTCAGCGTGCGTGGCGGTCAGGACGATCACAGCCGGGAGGT
>DATKDP010000118.1:0-44680 GCA_035546335.1 Thermoanaerobaculia bacterium
CAGAGAAACGCTCGAACATCTCGATCTCACCGGCCTTCGGACGGTGACCATGGACCTGCGCGGTCACGGAGATTCCGGCAAGGCCGCGAGCGATTACACCGACGAGCGTCTTGCGAAAGATGTGTTCTCGGTGGCTGACTCGATCGGCTCGTTTCAGTTCGTCGTCGTCGGGTTCAGTATGAGCGGGCGATTTGCTCAGTATCTTGCCGTTCTCGACCCGAAGCGAGTTCGCGGTCAGGTTCTGGTCGCGGGTTGTCCCGCTGCGCCCATTCCACTTCCTGACGAAATTCGTCGTGACTGGGTATCGAGGGCCGGCGATGCACGCCGGCTCAGCGAAGTCAGCGCCTCGTTTACGACCAGGCCGGTGGCGCCTGAGATCCTCCAGCGGTTCGGTGATCGTGCCGCAAAGGCAGATCGCGACGCTCTCGACCAAACGCTCCGGTTGTGTATGCAGGAATCGTTCGTCCACAAGTTGAAATCGGTGAAGATCCCCACTCTCATCGTCGGTGGATTGCACGACACCATCTTTCCGCCTGAGGTTCTTCGCAGCTGGGCCTCCACACTCCCAGGAGCCCGGCTCGCATTTCTCGACAGCAATCACGAGATCCCGATCGAGCAGCCGGTCGAGCTCGCCGCCCTGATCAGTGCATTTATTGCCGGCCTGCCGGAGTGAGGACGACGTGCGGCGGTGAGCCCTTCACGTCATCCTGAGTCGCGAGCGCAGCGAGACGACGAAGGATCTCGAGCTTCCGTGAGGCTTTACGCCTTACCCCGATGGCATCGAGCTGGAACGCACGTCAGGGCGGAGTCCGATCCTCAAAATCCCCGATCCGCAGTATGCGGCCGTGCTGATCGCGAGCCTGCTCGCGCGTTCGTGACGTGCGATAATTCGCGAGAGCTATTGATCGCGAATCGCCTGGCTCGAGCCGCGATTTATCGAGCACTCCAGTGATTCCTTGTCACGTTGCCGACCGCTGCGCTCTGTGCCGGCCGCCTTCGCGGCCTTCAGAATGAATTGCGCGTGATCCACGACCCCGCCCTCACGGGCGGGGCTGAGGTTGTGCCGGCCGCCTTCGCGGCCGGAACGGTTGGCCAGCCTGACGAGGTCGAACATACAGCGTGACGGTATGGGCCGTGCCGTCATCCCGAGCGCGAGAGAGTGCGAGTGCAATCGGCGACTGCCTAACTCCTAACGCAGATCCTCCGCTCACACCCTCTCGCGGCTTCGCGTTCGGTTACGTTGGACCTGCGGGGAGATCCCTCGCCTTCCCGCCCGCCACCCGCTTCCAAGAAACTCCCTGTGGTTATGCGGCTTTTTTACGCTCATGCCTCTCCCTTTCTGGTCATGGCCGAGCGGAAGCTCTGAGGGAGAACGGTCTCGTCAGGGCCACGCCGCCGGGCATGGTACCCGGTTTCTTCCCTCAGGTTCAGCGCGCACGCTGTGAAAAGGCTCGGGATGACAGCGTTGCGCATCGGCCACTGTCTAAGAGAGCAGATCCTTGGCTCACGTCCTCCCTTCCACCTCGCTCAGAATGACGGGGATGCGGTGTCGTTTCTCGAGCTTAGGGGGAGGAACAGGCTCTCCAGCGCTTCGCATCGGCGACTCCCTCGTCTTGCTCGAGGTCCGGGGGCGGCGATGTGGCGGCTTCGAGGAGGAGAAGTGCGTTGCGGACCAGTCCCGCGCGCCGGGCGCGTTTGATGGCGCTCGCGCGAAACATTCGCGAGAAATCGGTCTGGTCCATTCGCAGAAGATCGCTGATCGGCGTGGCCCTGTAGATCTCGCGCGGCTCGAGGGAGGGATGTGCCGGCGGCGCAGCGCGATTCCAGGGGCAGACGTCCTGGCAGATGTCACATCCGAAGAGATTGCCGGTGAGACGATTCTTCATCCGGTCATCGATGGCTCCCCGCTGCTCGATCGTCGCATGACTGATGCAGCGATCCGAGGCGACCGCGCGATCGGCGAGAATCGCGCCGGTCGGACAGGCGTCGATGCATGCGGTGCAGCTGCCGCAGCGATCGGTGATCTCCTCCGCTTCCGGACCGCGTGGGAGCGAGGTGAGCAGGAGTCCGATGACGAAGTACGAGCCGTGATCGGGATCGATGAGCATGGCGTTGCGGCCGATCCACCCGAGGCCCGCCTGGGCGGCGTACGAGCGATCGGAGAGAGGTCCGGTGTCGACGTAGCGTCGCGTCTTCGCATGGGGCACGAGGCGGAGAATCGTCTCTTCGATTCCCTCGAGAATTGCGTCGAGCACAGTGTGGTAGTCGTCGCCGAGGGCGTAGCGTGCGACGACGCTCGAGAGCGCCGTGGCAGGAGCCGGCGGGCGATGCGCGGAGTAGGGGACGGTGATGGCGACGACGGATCGCGCCCAGGGAAACCTGTGCAGCGGATCGAGCCTCGTCGGAAGATTCTTTCGGAGATAGGCCATGCTCGCTTCGCCGCCTCGTCGCAACCACTCCTCGAAGAGGGCGACGTGCTCGTCGTCGATTCCGCTGGCTCCGATGCGGAGCACGCCGCGTTCTTTCGCCGCCGTTTCGATGTCGCGCCAGATGGAGGCGAGGGTGGGCATGGTCGGGTAGATGCAACGCGAGGGTGGGGTTGATGCTTCCGAGTGTGGGAGGGCAGAGGGCAGAGGGCAGAA
Source organism: Thermoanaerobaculia bacterium (assembly GCA_035546335.1). Lineage (GTDB taxonomy): Bacteria > Acidobacteriota > Thermoanaerobaculia > Gp7-AA8 > Gp7-AA8 > DATKDP01. The sequence goes on from DATKDP010000118.1 coordinate 2,643, forward strand.
GGCAGAAGGCAGAGGGCAGAGGGCAGAGGGCGGAAGTCAGGGGGCAGATGGCAGATAACAGATGGCAGATGGCAGATGGAAGATGGAAGAGGGAAGATGGAAGATGCCAATAGCAGATGGCAGATAGCAGAGCCTCGAGCCTCCAGCCCCGAGCCTCTAGCCTCTAGTCTCTAGCCTCTAGCCTCCAGCCTCCAGCCTCGAGCCTCCAGCCTCTAGCCTCTCGCCTCGAGCCTCTCCACGATCGGGCCGATCCGCTCCTCGGAGATGCGGACGGTTCCGATCGTTTTGAGGCTTTTGGCGGCGCCGTGGTCGTCGGATCCGCCGGTGACGAATTTTCCTCGCTCGCGGGCGAGCGCCTGATAGAGCTCGGACGACTCGGCGTCGACGTCGGGGTGAAACACCTCGACGGCATCGATCCCGAGGTCGAGCAGCTCCGCCGTGATCTCGCCGTGATCGGGATAGAGCGTCGGATGCGCAACGGAGGTGACACCTCCCGCGCGACCGACGAGGTCGACGACCTCCTGAATCGTGAATCGTTCCTTTGCCACCCAGCCGGGACAGCCGGGACCGATCAGTGTGGCGAACGCCTCTTCGAACGAGTCGACGGCGCCGATCTCCATGAGGGCTCTCGCGATGTGCGGTCGTCCCATCGCTCCCTCGCCGCAAAGCTGCTCGACACGCTCGATGAGGATGTCGTGGCCGAGCTCGCGCAGCCGCTCGACCATCCGATGGCCGCGCGTACGACGCGTCTCGCGGAAGCGGGCCAGCCGCTCCTCCATCGGCTGGTCGTGCGGATCGAACGCGTAGGCGAGGAGGTGAATGTCGATGCCGCGGTACTCCGCCGACAACTCGGTTCCCACGACCAGAAGGAGTCCTCGATCGGCTGCGTAGTCGCGAATCTGGTGAAAGGCGGCGAGATTGTCGTGATCGCTGATCGAAAGGATCCCGAGTCCTGCGTCGATCGCGAGATCGACGACCTCTGCCGGCGAGCGCGTTCCGTCGGAATGGAAGGTATGGGTGTGCAGATCGGCGTAGCGCATCGGCTCGGGCCGCCGCCATCGAGCTACATCGCGCTCGCCGCCTTCTTCAGAGTTCTCGACCCTGATTTCTTCAGGACTTTGCGGACCGACTTTTTCGCCTGCTTGAGGTTTTTGCCGAGCTCCTTTCGTGCCTGAGCCCCCATCTTCTTCGCGACTTTTCCTCCCCTGGCGACAGCCTTCTTCGCCGCCTTCTTCGCTTCCTTCAGCTTCGGGGCCGCCGCCTTGCGAACCTTTTTCGCAGTTTTCGCCAGCGCCTTCCCGCCGCCCTCGACTGCGCTCTGGGCCTGCTTCTTCACCTGTTTCACGATTTTCTTTCCGTCCACGTCATTCCTCCGTTTTGATGGCTGGTTGTCAATGTAACGTCCCGAGGGGGGAAAAGGAAACCGTCAAGCGGCGCTCGACTGGTCGACGATTCCCCTGCAGCGATCGCACAGCTGACCTTCCTCCAGGACTTCCTCCCGGTAGTGCCAGCACCTTGCACACTTCATTCCTCGTGCGGGTCTCATGCCGACCTCGATCGTGCCGACTCCTTCGATGGTCACACTCTCCGTTGCCTGACCGGAGGGGACTGTTTCGACGGCGGAGACGATGAAGAGTTTCGCGAGATCGACATCGAGACCACCGAGGAGTGCCGCCATGTCGAAGTCGCCGGAGAGAACGATCTCGGCTTCGAGTGATTGCCCGATCTGCTGAGCCGCTCTCGCCCGCTCGAGCACGCGCGTCGCCGCTTCGCGCAGCGCGAAAATCCTCTCCCAGGACGAACGCTGGTCGTCGGTGAGTGCGACGCCCTCCATCTGCGGGAAGTCGGTGAGATGGACCGATTCGGCGGTCGCCCCCGGCATGACGTCATGAATCTCTTCCGCGGTGAAGGGAAGGATCGGAGCGATCGTGCCGGTGAGTGCGCGCAGGATCTCGCTCATCACGGTCTGGGCCGCCCGTCGCGAGCGCGACCGGGCCGACTCGACATAGAGGCGGTCCTTGACGATGTCGAGGTAGATCGACGACAGATCGACGGTGCAGAGATCGACGATGCGATGGTAGACGACGTGCAGCTCGTACTCGTCGTAGGCTTTTCTGCAGCGATCCACCACCTCTCTGGTGCGGGACATCGCCCATCGATCGAGATCACTGAGCTGCGACCAGGGGACGGCATCCTGCTGCGGATCGAAGTCGCCGAGGTTGGCGAGGAGGAAGCGCGCCGTATTGCGGATCTTCCGGTAGGCCTCGGCGATTCGCGCGACGATCTCGCGGCCGATGCCCATGTCGTCGCGATAGTCGATCATCGCCACCCAGAGCCGCAGGATGTCGGCCCCATGCTGCTTGATGATCTCCTGGGGCGAGACGACATTGCCCACCGACTTCGACATCTTCCGCCCCTTCTCGTCGACGACGAAGCCGCAGGTGATCACCCGCTCGTACGGTGCTCCCCCTTCGATCGCCGTACCGACCAGCAGTGACGACTGGAACCAGCCTCGATGCTGATCGTGTCCTTCGAGATAGAGTGCTGCCGGCCAGGTGAGCTCTCGCCGGTGACGGAGAACGGCGAGATGCGAGCAGCCGGAGTCGAACCAGACGTCGAGGATGTCGAGCTCCTTGCGGAAGGACTCCGAGCCGCAGTCGGGGCAACGGTGTCCCTTCTCCAGAAAATCGGTAGCCGGCCGTTCGTACCAGGCGTCCGCACCCTCCTTCCGGAAAATCTCGACGACGCGCCGGAAGAAGGAGGCGTCGCTCACCGTTCGGCCGCATCCTTCGCAGAAAAGCACGGTGATCGGCACGCCCCAGAGGCGCTGTCGTGAGATGCACCAGTCAGGACGATTCTCGACCATCCCGAAAATTCGCTCTTCTCCCCACCGCGGAAGCCATTCCACCTTCCGGATCTGCTCGAGAGCGCGTTGCCGCAAGCCCTGCTCGTCCATCGAGACGAACCACTGCTCGGTCGCGCGGAAGATGATCGGATTTCTGCAGCGCCAGCAATGCGGATAGGAGTGCGTCACCGTCTCGCCGGCGAGCAGAGCTCCCTTCTCTCGCAGCAGATCGACGATGGCCGGATTCGCCTTGAAGACGTGCATCCCCTTCCACTGCTCGACCTCGTCGGTGAGCTCGCCGCGGTGATTGACCGGAGTGTAGATCTCCAGCCCGTGAGCGCGTCCGATCTGGAAGTCGTCGGCGCCGTGCCCGGGGGCGGTGTGAACCAGACCTGTCCCCGCCTCGAGAGTCACATGCTCGCCGAGAACGAAAATGCCCTCTCGATCGGCGAAGGGATGCCGATAGGTGAGACCGTCGAATGCCTCCCCCTTCAAGGTAGCGACGACCCGCGGCTGGTCCCAACCTCCTTTCGCGGCGACCGTGGGAAGGAGCTCCGATGCTACGACGTGATACCCCATGGGGGCGTCGACGACGGCGTAGTCGAATTCGGCGCGCAGCGCGATCGCCAGGTTCGCAGGGAGCGTCCAGGGTGTGGTGGTCCAGATCACGGCGAAAGCCGGCTTGCCGGCCGGGATTCCGAGAGCCTTTGCCGAGTCGTCTTCGATCCGGAATCGAACATAGACCGAGGGCGAGGTATGGTCTTCGTACTCGACCTCGGCTTCGGCGAGCGCCGTCTGGCAGTACGTGCACCAGTGGACCGGCTTGAGTCCCTTGTAGACCAGTCCCTTCTCGAAGAATCGCCCGAGAGCTTCGGCGATCGTCGCTTCGTACTCGTAGGACATGGTCAGGTATGGATTTTCCCAGTCGCCGAAGACTGCGAGCCGTTTGAAATCGTCGCGCTGAACGCCGACGTACTTTTCCGCGAAGCGGCGGCATGCCCGCCGGAACTCGGCGGATGACATCTCCCGCTTCTTCGGTCCCAGATCCTTGTCGACGCGATGCTCGATCGGAAGGCCGTGGCAGTCCCACCCGGGCACGTAGGGGGAGTCGTATCCCATCATCGTCCGCGACTTCACGACGATGTCTTTCAGGATCTTGTTGAGCGCGTGACCGATGTGGATCTCACCGTTCGCGTACGGCGGCCCGTCGTGGAGAACGAACCTGGGTCGTCCTTCGGAACGGGAGCGAATGCGCTGATAGAGATTCATCGCCTCCCATTTCTCGAGCCGCTTCGGCTCGTTGAGCGGGAGATTCGCCTTCATTGCGAAGGGGGTTTGCGGAAGGTTGAGCGTTTTCTTCCAGTCGGTCTGTTCTGCCATTCGCGCTACATGCCTCCGGCGGTCACGGCGGCACCGAGAGAGACGCGGAGCCGTTCACCGGGGTGAATGGTCGCCTGGCGATCGATCTGGTTCATCTCGCGCAGCTCGTCGACAGTCAGCCCGTGACGCTTCGCGATTCCATAGAGTGTGTCGCCGCGCTGCACGACGTAAAAACGTGAAGCGGGCTCGGTCGGGCGGCTGAGCAGCGAAGCGAGCTCTCGCTGTCGTACCGGAAGATAGATCGCGTCGCCGGCGCGGACGCGAGAGCGCGCGTTCATCAGGAGGATCTCGTCTCCGCTCACTCCGAGTGAGCGCGCGAGCTTTTCGAGCGAATCGCCCGGGCGGAGCGTGAAGGTTGCGATCTCCAGATGAGGGTCTTCAAGATAGAGCGTCGATCGCATCCCGGCGAGCTGCGGGGCGACGTGTCCGGGCACGCGGATCTCGGCGACGCCCGGGGGAAGAATTCCCTTGCGGTACTGCGGATTACGCCCCTTCAGATCCTCAGGATCGATGCCCGTCGCCTCGGCGATGAACGCGATCGAAAGGGGTCCGACGACGGGAACAGTCGCATCGTCGAGGGTCGCGCTTTCCTTCAGCTCGAAACCCCAGGCGGGGGGATCACTGGCGATATGGAGTGTCGCGAAGAACGTCGGCACGTACCCGCGCGTCTCCCGCGGCAGTGCCGACTGCTCGAGGAGCTGCCAGAACGAGCTCGCGCCGGTCGATGCCAGCGCCCTGCGCACGCGCCCGGGCCCGCAGTTGTAGGCGGCGAGGGCGAGGCTCCAGTCGCCGAACCAGCGGTGAAGATCGCGGAGATACCGGGCGGCTGCACGCGTCGATTTCTCGGGATCGGCGCGCTCGTCCACCCACCAGTCGACGCGCAGGCCGTACTCGCGCGCCGTATCGGGCATGAATTGCCACAGCCCGTGGGCGCCCGCCCGCGAGGTCAGCGTCGGAACGTAGGCGCTTTCGATGACCGGGAGATAGGCGAGGGCTCTCGGAAGCTCGTGCTCGTCGAGGATGCGATCGACCATCTCCTTGTATCGCGACGAACGGAGGAGCGAGGCCTGGATCTTCGGACGCAGATTCGTCGAGAAATAGCCGAGCGCGCCGCGGATGGTTCGATGGTCGGGCACTTCGATGGAAAGGAAGGCATCCGCGTCGACGACGACCGGCCGGAACGTGCTGCTGGTGCGGGCGACGATCCGGCCGTAGGCGTCCTCGAGCGCGGCGCGCAGCTCTTCGATCTCGCCCTCTGCACCGAGAGTGTCGCGCGGCGGCTGTGCGGCAGGGCTGGTACGCGGACCGGAGGCCGGCTGCGAGGTGACGCAGGCGGAAAAGGCGCAGGACAACAAGAGTGCAGTGAGTCCCTTCTTGATCATCGCACCTCTCCCTCCTCGCGATCAAACGACTGCTGCTATCGATTCAGATCGATCTTCAGATTGACCAGGAGCGTTTCGACGTTCGATTCCGGCTCTAATTCTACGAGCTGATCCTGCGTCTGTACAATGCCGTTCTTTTCGTCCTCGAAGGCGACGGTCACGCGCAGCCGGCGGGTTCGCTCGATGATTCCGGGGGCTGCCTCCAGCGACAGATTCCTCATCAGCTCTTTCCGCGTGTCTCCGCTGCGAGCCGGCCCGCGCTTCTCGCGCGAGGAAACGCCCGCGGTGGCGCGTTTGCGGAGCGCCTCGAGCTCGGCCATGATGTCGATCGAAGAGCGAACCTTGACCCGCTTGATCTCGCCCTCGCCCTCACCCATCTCCTTCTCTTCTCCCTCGTCCTCGCTCGGTTGCTGCTCCGTAGCGGTTCCGAAGAAGTCGGCGGCTTGCCCCACCGCGGCTGCGGCCGCCTCGCGATCCGGCTCGATCGCGGGAGCTGATTCGTAGGCTTCCGGCGAAAAGGCGGTCTCCTCCGCATCCGGCTCGACCTCGTCGAACGAAGGAGCATTCTGGTGAATTGGTGGAGGGATCACCGCATCGGCGCCGGCCGGACCCGTTGTCGGCGGCGGTGCTTTGCTCGAGGGGACGGTGAATCCGATCGGCACAGGTGCAGTCGATGCGGCTCTCGGCGGAGACGACGGAGTGGACGCAGGAGCGGCCATGACCGGTTTCGCAGGTTCCGGAGCTGCGGCCTCGGGAGGAATGGTGCGGGGCTGGGTGAGCGCCGGTGATTTCCTGATCGTTTTGGCCGGCTCGTCACCGCTCATTCGCTTTCGGAGTGAGCGGAGCGTGATCTTGGAGATCATCTTCAGCGTGTCGAACACCCCCGCACCGTTGACCGCAGAGGCCTCGACGACTTCATAGCGACCTTCGGGATCGATCGCCTTCCAGAGCGTCTCGCGATCGACGATGTTCGGCAGGTCGCGCTTGTTGAGTTGAACCACCAGGGGAATCTCATCGAGGTCGAGACCCATCTCCGCCAGGTTCTCGCGCAGATTCCGCAGGCTCTCGACGTTGGCGTCGAGCATGGGCCGCTGCGAATCGGCGACGAAGACGATGCCGTCGACTCCTTTGAGCACGAGCTTGCGCGTGGTGTTGTAGAAGACCTGGCCGGGAACGGTGTAGAGCTGAAGGCGGGTCTTGAATCCGCCGATCACACCGACGTCGATCGGAAGAAGGTCGAAAAAGAGCGTTCGATCGGTCTCGGTCTCCAGGCTGACCATCTCCCCCCGGCTCGTCGGAGAGGTCTTCGCATAGACCCAGTGGAGGTTCGTGGTCTTCCCGCAGAGCCCCGGACCGTAATAGACGATCTTGGCGGCCATCTGCATCGTTGCGTAGTTGAAGAAGACCATCTGGCCAGGCTCCCCTCCCGCACTGTGCAGGGCGCTCGATGGTAGCACCCGCTTCGAGAGAGGGTCAAGGAACGGAAACTGCGCTCTCGAGCCACTCTTCGAGGCGGCGGCCGTCCTCGTCGAGTGCTCGTTCCGCGGCGATTCGACGCACGATCTCGAGCGAGAGTCTGCGGTAGATCTCGCGACGATCCGCCGAGCTGCCGAGAGCTGTCACATGTCTCTCGACCGTCGTCGTGTCCCCACGAGCGACCGGCCCGGTGAACCGCCGGATCGATTCGTGCTGGTCCCAGTTGTCGATTGCCGAGCGGGCAAGACCGGCGATGGCATGTCGCGCCGTCTCTCCGGTCACGCCCACCTCGCGCTCGAGATCGCGGGCGATGTCGAGGAGGACTGCCACGAAGTTGGACGCGAAGACGGCACCGGCGTGGTAGAGAGTCTTCGCCTCTCCCGGCAGCTCGAGGAGGACTGCGCCGAGCCGCTGCGCGAATTCTGATACCAGAGAAGACGCATTGCGCGATCCCTCGAAGACGAGCAGGGCATCTTTCAGGCTGACGGCGCTGCCGACCGGAGGTAGAGCGCGGAAGGGGTGAAGCGAGAACGAGCTGTCGAAGTCTCCGAAGATCGCGCTCGTCAGCGAGCCGCTCGCATGAAAGACGAAGCAGGAGGGTCGCAGAAGGGGGCGAATCGAGGCTGCGGTTTCTTCGATGGCCGAATCGGGCACCGCAACGAAGACGACATCAGACCGCGCCGTCAGCGTCTCACGATCGGTCTGCGGAACGTCGAGCAGCCGGGGAAGCGGGCTCTTTGATCCCTCGCGCAGCGAGATGGCGGCGACCCCCCAGCCGATGCTCTGCCACGATCGCCCGAAGGTCCATGCCGCCCGGCCGCCTCCGATGATCCCGAGGCGTGGCCGGCGAGGGAAGCGCGAATCATTCTTCATGACTCGGAGTTTGGAGGGTTTGTGGACGCGATTCAAGCGGCTGGTGGGCGAACTTTGTCGGGGATGCGCCGCCGGGATGGTGCGGGCTTGCGAAGCCTTCAGTGCGCATCCGCGACAAGTTCGGCCGGGCCTCGGCATACGTTGGTGTCACGGACTGGTACCAGGGCCGAAGTTGTCCGCTTCGGCGGCCAGAAGTGAGGGAGTCTTTCAGTGTCTGGCCGAAGCGGACAAACTTCGCCCACAGGCTTCGCCCCAGCGGCAGGGGGAGTATCATCGGCAAGCTGGGCGCATTTCAGAGCGAGGAGAGCGATTTGAGGCGAGACGAGGTGAGGGCGATAGCGGGCCGTTGGGTTCTTCTGTTGATGCTTCCGCTCGCCCCGGCAGCGCAGGGCGAAGCCGGACCGGCTGCGTATCTCGAGGGGCTGGCAGCATACCGGGCCGGAGAGTGCGTGCGCGCCGTCGGGATCTTCTCTCGCATCGTGGAGAGCGACGAGAAAATCCCCGAGACGCTCAAGGCGCGCTATTTCCTGGTGCGCTGCAACATGAAGCTGGGACGATGGCGCGAGGCTTCGGAGGAGCTCATCCGGATCTACGCCGTCTCCCCGGGCTTCTACAAGGAGTGGAACGGTGATTTTCTACTCGGCGAGTGCCGGCAGGCGCTCGGTGAGGATTGACCGCCGGAGGTCAGCGGAGCCATGGCGCAGTCGAGCTTCGATCTGAAACGCAAAGTTCTCCAGCTGGAGGCGCTCTACGACGTCGGCCGGGCGATCACGACTCTGCGCCCGGAGGAGGAGCTGCTCGAAGAGCTGATGCATCGAGGCGTCGCCACGCTCGACGCCACGCTGGGATTCATCTTCTCGCTCGACGAGAACCTGCAGGTGCAGCACCTGTTCAGCTTCGGCTTCGACGGAACGGTCTCCGCCGAGCGGTTGCTCGCCGAGGAGCCGGTTCGCAGGGTGCTTGCGACGCGGCTTCCCGAGACGTATCGGGGAAGGCGATTTCTCGGCAGAAGCGGTGCAGGGCTGATCGTCGCCCCGATGCTCTCCGGAGATGCACTCGTCGGTGCGGTCGGCGTGAGCGGAAAGGAAGAGCGTGGGACGAAGGAGGGGAGTTTCGTCGAAGACGACCTGCGATTCCTCGCTTCGATGGCTGCGATCGGCGCGGCCGCGATCGACAACCGGAGAAACTTCGAGAAGCTCGATCGAATGCGCGAGTCGCTGGAGGACGAGAACCGCTCGCTCAAGAGAAGGATGCAGAGCGAGTACAGCAACCGGCTGATGATCGGCGACTCGCCGGCGATGCAGAGGGTGATCGATCTCGTGGCGCGCGTCGCCGACAGCCCGGCGAGCGTTCTGATCCGAGGAGAGTCGGGGACCGGCAAGGAGATGGTCGCGCGACTGCTCCATGGCAACTCGCCGCGGAAGGACAAGCCATTCATGGCGATCAACTGTGCTGCGTTCCCCGAGACGCTTCTGGAGTCGGAGCTGTTCGGCATCGAGCGAGGGGTTGCCACGGGTGTCGAAGCGAGGCCCGGGAAGTTCGAGGTCGCTCAGGGAGGGACGGTCTTTCTCGACGAGATCGGCGACATTCCGCTGACGCTGCAGTCGAAGCTGTTGCGCGTCCTTCAGGAGCGCGAGATCGAAAAGCTCGGTGGGCGCCGCCGTATCCCCGTCGACGTCCGGATCCTCGCCGCGACGCATCGGGATCTGGAAGCGATGATCGAGAGCGGCGACTTCCGCCAGGATCTCTACTACCGGCTTCGAGTTGTCGAGATCACTCTCCCACCCCTTCGCGAGCGGAAGGAAGACATTCCGAAGCTCGTCCGCTACTTCCTCGACAAGTATGCGCGGCGCGAGGGGCTGGAGAACGTCCGGATCGACCAGCGGGCGCTCCAGAAGATCATGCGGTATCCCTTTCCCGGCAACGTGCGAGAGCTCGAGAATCTCATCGAAGGGGCGCTTGCTCTGACGACCGATCCGGTGATCGATCCGGCGGATCTGCTGATGCCGGAAGGGGAGAGCACCGCACTCGAGGAGCTGACGGGCGACTTTCCCGATCTGAAGGAGCTGGAGCGTCGCTACATCGAGCGCGTGCTGGCGCACACGCGGGGAAACATGAGCCAGGCGGCGAAACTGCTGGGGATCGACCGGAAGACGCTCTACCGTCGGCGCGGGCCGTCCCAAAATATCCCAATAGAGGAGAAATGGGACATCCATTAACAGACTTGTTTCTGGATAGTTACATCAAAGTCGTCGAATCGATTGGAAAAGGTGTGGCATTGATCCCCATTCTCGATGGCCGGCGGCGAGTGCACAATACAGCGGAAACTATTGATATGGAAAGGCTTACAGTGAAATAGGGCGTTCCCTGCCTCCTGGCAGCACGGTTGCTCCTGAGGCTGTCCGAAGACTCAAAGCAGGGGGACGCTAATGCGCTACATCGTTGCCACCAGATCCAAACTCGACTCGCTCTCGGACGTGCACTACCCGTTGCCGCTGCTTCTGGCGGTCAACACTCTGGTATTGTTGGGTCTCGATCGAATCGGAGCAATTCCCGACTGGATCAAGTCGGCAGCAACACTCTTTCTCGCGTTTTGAACATGGCGGAACCTCGATGAGACAGACGGCCGACCGAGAGCTGGAGCTGACGCTTCCCATGCTCCCCGACATCGAGATCGCGGCCGCGCGGGCGGCCGGGAATCTCGCCCGGCAGACGGGGATGAGCGCCGAGAAGATCGACGAGATGGCACATGCGATCATCGAGGCGTGCATCAATGCGCGGGAGCATGCATGTTGCGCCGACCAGCGCATCTATTTAAGATTCGTCGCTGGGACCGGCGACGGGGGGCGGCCGAAGATCGAGGTCTGGATTCGCGATCACGGAAAAGGATTCGATCCGCGGGCGGCGCGCGATCGCAGAAAACACCTTCAGACAGGGCCGCGCCGGCGCGGGTGGGGACTCCAGATCATGGAGGCCCACATGGACGAGGTCGACATCGAGTCGGGCTCGGAAGGAACGACCATTCACATGGTGAAATACGGCGAATGACGCTATGACAGACGAGCTGAAAGTTGCAATCGAGCGCCGCGGAGCGGGAGCGATCCTCTACACCAAGGGGTACATCAACAATGTCGGTGGTGAAGAGATCGCGAATTGTGCCTACAAGCTGATCGACGGGGGAGTCTCGACGCTTCTGCTCAACCTTCGGGAGACGAAGATCGTCAACTCCATCGGCATCAGCATCCTGATCGAGATCATCGAGAAGATGATGGAGCAGAACGGAAAGCTGGGGTTCTGCTGTCTGACTCCCGTGATCGAGAAGACCTTCCAGATCATGGGACTGGCGCAGTATGCTCCCATCTACAAGGACGAGGAGACGGCTCTGCGCGAGATGGCTCTGTGATGCGGGTGCGAGACGAGTGGCGAGCAGGATCGCTCGGCATTCGTCCCGCATCCGCTCGAGAATCGATGATCTCCCAACAGCACTTCGTCGAATTTCTGAGCGAGCTCCAGCAGGTCGCCCGTATCCTTCCGCGCAGCGAAGCGAGCCTCGCCGCGCAGGGTGATCTGATTCTCGATCTCTTCCTCCGGCACACTCCCCACCGCCAGGGAGCCGTCTTTCTCCGCGAACATCGCAACCCGCACCTCGGTCTCGCCGCCTGTTCGCCCCTGCTCACCGCTCCGGAGGTGATCGACTCGCCGCTTCCCGACGAGGTGCTCGATCGCCTTCTGCATCCGACCGACTTCGCCCGGCTGGCGCTCGTCGAACACATAAGACCATTGCCCGACATCCTCGTTCCCCTTCGCAGCGGGCGCGACTACTTCGGTCTTCTGGCGTTGCATCGTCACAACGGGGTCGCCGTCTCCGGCGACGATCTCCATTTCATCGGAGCGATGTCGGGATATCTCGCCGCGATCATGCACGCCCAGCGGATGGCGACCGAAGTGCGCGAAGGGGAGTTCCAGCTCAAATACCGCCTTTGGGAGCTCGAGTCGCTCTACGACATCGGCCTGTCGATCGCCTCGACGCTCGATCTCGACCGTCTCGCCGAGGAGATTCTCATCCGCACGATCTCGCTTCTCAACGCGCGGCGCGCGGCGCTCTATCTGCAGAAGGAGGGGCGATTCACCCTCTATCGCTCCTTCGGCGACGTACGCTCGGAGTTTCTCGAGAACGAGCTCGAAGAGACGCTCGCACGGCAACTGATCGAAGAGGGAGTCCCGGTCCGTTTCGATGCCGGGGCCGACTGCATCTTTCCTTCGTGCGAGAGCTTCGTCGCCCTCCCCATCAAGAGCAACGACAAGGTCATCGGCGTGCTCGCCGCCGCCGATCGCGAGCTGCGCGACGGAGGGGTCGGCGCGTTCGAGGAGAACGATCTTCGCGTTCTCTCGCTCTTCGCCAATCAGGTGGCCATCGCGCTGGAGAATACGCGACTCCACCAGGAAGCGCTCGAGAGTCAGTCGATGCAGCGGGAGATCGATCTGGCGGTGACCATTCAGCGCGACATTCTGCCGCGCGCGCTCCCTCAGCTCGACGGCTACGAGATCGAGGCCTTCGCCCGGCCCGCACGCCAGCTCGGCGGTGACTACTATGCCTTCTTCGATCGCGAGGGATCTCTGTCGCTCTGCGTCGCGGACGTGTCGGGAAAATCGGTGGCGGCGGCGATTCTGGTCTCGGCCTTCCATGCCGCCGTCCAGCTCCTCTTTCGCGAGGGACGCGATCTCGGCGACATCGCCTCGGAGCTCAATCGCCACATTCATCTCTGGTCCGCCGAGAACAAGTTCATCACGCTGATTCTCGCCACCATCGATCCGGAGTCGGAGGTCATCCGCTTCGTCAACGCAGGACACAATCCCGCGTACATCGTTCGCCCCGACAGCATGGAGCAGCTTCCTGCGCACGGCATTCCCGTGGGGCTGTTGCCGGGAAGCAGGTACAAGACGCAGGCGCGGCCGTTCCCTCTCGGTTCGCTCTTCGTCGGTTACAGCGACGGGATCACGGAAGCCGAGAACGAGACCGACGAGGAGTTCGGCAATCAGCGGCTGGAGGAAATTCTCCAGCGCTATGCCGACGGTTCCTGCACGGCGATTCGCAACGCGATCGTCGATGCCGTCGGCCATTTCGTGGGAGCGGCGAGTCAGAAGGACGACGAAACGCTGGTGCTGGTGAGGACTCTGCCGCGCCTGTGAGCCACCGGGCGCTTCCAATGACACTGGCCGTGCCGTCATCCTGAACGAGGGAGGGGTGCGGGTGTGAGTGAAGGATCTGCGTTCTTAGACAGTTGCCGATCGCAGATCCTTCGCGCACGCCCACGCAACCGCCTCGCTCAGGATGACGGCAAGGACGGTGCTCGGGATGACAGTGTGACTGCTCGTCTCTCGCCTCTCGTCTCTCGCCTCTCGTCTCTCGCCTCTCGCCTCTCGCCTCTCGTCTCTCCTCATGCTCCCTCGAACTTCGGAGCTCGTTTCTCGAAGAACGCCGCCATCCCCACCGCCGCGTCCGCGCTCTGAAAGGCGGTGAGCTGGTTCGCCGCCTCGATCTGCAGTTGTTCCCGCAGGTCGTTCCGTTGGGAGCGATAGACCGCATTCTTGAGCAGGCCTAGAGGAATCGGTGGCGCGGCCGCAATGGTCGCAGCGAAACTGCGTACCTCGTCTGCGAAGCGCTCCGCGGGAGCCACCTGATCGACCATCCCGATCGCCAGCGCTTCCGCTGCCTCGATCATCCGTCCGGTCGCCATCAGCTCGATCGCGCGCGACGGCCCGACGAGGCGGGGGAGAAACAAGGTGCCTCCCCAATCGGGATGAAGTCCGATCCTGATGAAGGTCTGCCCGAACCTCGCCGACTCCGACGCGATGCGATAGTCGCAGGCGAGTGCCAGGTTGCAGCCGGCGCCGGCGGCGACGCCGTTGACCGCCGCGATCACGATCTTCGGCATCTCACGGATCGTCGTCACGATTTCCGCGCCGGCGCCGAGCAGCTCCAGAAACGGCTCAGTGGCGTTCTCTCTCTGCAGATGGCTCATGAGCTCGACGTCGCCTCCGGAGCAGAATCCGCGCCCGCTTCCGGTGATGACGAGGGCGCGAGCCGAGGAGTCGTCGCGCGCGACGCGAAGCGCGGCCAGCAGGTCCTGGCGCATCGTGCCGGCCAGAGCATTTAGTTTGTCCGGCCGATTGAGAGTGATCGTGGCGATTCGATCGTTCGTTTCGAGGAGTATGTGCGTCATTGCGACTCCTTCGTTTCGTGAGCGCGCCGCTGGCCGGTCCGGCCCGAACGGCGGTGTCATTGTGTCTCAAAAGCGTAGATGAATGGCAGATCCTCGCGTCATCCTGAGCGAGGCGGATGCGTTGGCGTGAGTGAAGGATCTGTGTTCTTAGACAGTTGCCGATCGCAGATCCTTCACTCACAACCGCACCCCGCCCTCGTTCAGGATGACGGCACGGCCAGTGTCATTGGAAGCGGGTGGTGGACGTGAAGGCGAGGGATCTCCCCTCAGGTCCAATGGAACCGACCGCGATGCGCCGCCATCCGCGGGCCGGGCGGGGGACGCTACGAGGAGCAGAGCAGCGCCGGGCGCAACCCTTCCGAGTTTGAGACACCTCGCTGTGCACTCTGCGCCCGGCGGCGGGAGCTTCGAGGTATTCCCCTCTCCCGTCGCGCACGCCGTTGCCTGGCGCAGAATTTCGGGGCAGCCGGGCCGGTTTTTGGAAGCGATGAACAAGGAGATTCTTGCGGACGCCCTCACGCGCCGGACGACCGAGGGGGTGTTGTACGAGAAACTGGAAAAGAACGCGTTGCGCTGCTTCGCCTGCGGCCATCGCTGCAAAATCCTGGAAGGGCTCAGCGGCATCTGCAAGGTGCGCTTCAACGAGGGAGGAATCCTCAAGGTGCCGCGCGGCTACGTCGGCGCGCTGCAGATCGATCCGATCGAAAAGAAGCCGTTCTTCCACGCCTATCCCGGCTCGGTCGCGCTGTCGTTCGGAATGCTCGGCTGCGATTATCACTGCGGCTATTGCCAGAACTGGATCACCTCGCAGGCGCTGCGCGATCCGTTGTCGGGCTCTCGTCCGGTCGACCTCGAGCCTGCTGATCTCGTGCGCCTGGCGAAGGAGCACGGCGCCCGTGTGATCACCTCGACCTACAACGAGCCGCTCATCACCTCGGAATGGGCCGTCGAGGTATTCAAGGAGGCGAAACGGGCAGGCATCATCTGCTCCTACGTCTCGAACGGCAACGGCACTCCGGAGGTTCTCGACTACATCCAGCCCTACGTCGATCTCTACAAGATCGACCTGAAGGCGTTCAGTCAGAAGGCATACCGCGATCTCGGCGGTACACTCGAGCCGGTCCTCGAATCGATTCGCGGCCTGAAGCAGCGCGGCATCTGGCTGGAGATCGTCACGCTCGTCGTCCCGGGCTTCAACGATTCCGACGAGGAGCTCACGAAGATCGCCGAGTTCCTCGCCGGTGTCGATCCCGACATTCCATGGCACGTCACCGCGTTCCACAAGGACTACAAGATGACCTCGAACGACAACACGAGTCCGCATACGCTCCGGCGTGCGCACGACATCGGCCGTCGCGCGGGTCTGCGCTACGTCTATCCCGGCAACATCCCCGGAGCATTCGACGATCTGGAGGGGACGCGATGTTTCGGTTGCGATTCTCTGCTGATCGGCCGAGTCGGGTTTCGCGTGCTCACCAACAGGCTCGTCGATGGACGTTGTCCTGACTGCGGCATGGCGATTCCGGGACGATGGGACGGAGTGGGGTCCGCTGCGGTGGCGGTTTCAGTCGACGAGTCGGAGCGCAGCCGGCCGCGACCGATTCTCCGGAGACCCTGGATCTGATCGAAATCGCCAAAACGGAAGACGTTCCTGTCGGTACGATCCGCCCTTTTCTCATCGAGGGACGGAAGATCGTTCTGTATCACACGCCGAAAGGATTCTTCGCCAGCGACAACGTCTGTCCGCATCGAGGAGGACCGCTGTCGGAAGGGGATCTCATGGGAGACGAGATCGTCTGTCCGTGGCATCTGTGGGGCTTCGATCTGGCGACGGGCAGCACTCCGATCAATCCCGATGTGCGGCTGGTGATGCACGAGGTGCGAGTCGACGGTGATACGATTCTCATCCGGCTCACTCCCGCCGAGCCCTCACCGTTCGCCCCATGCTGAGCTCCAGACCACTGCGACACATCGATCTCTACAACGACGCCGGGCGTCTCGAAGCACTCTATCGAGAGCTCGAGAATCCGGCCGGTGTCGCCGTGGTGTGTCATCCTCACCCGCTCCACGGAGGCACGCTCCACAACAAGGTGGTCTTTCGTGCGGCTCGCGGTCTCGAAGCCGCGAACGTCGCCACGATTCGCTTCAACTTCCGCGGAGCCGGATCGAGCCACGGCCGTCATGACGAAGGTCATGGCGAACAGCGCGATTTCGAGACGGCGTTGCGCTGGATCATGCAGAAGCATCCCGGCCTGCCGGTGCTCGCCGGCGGATTCTCGTTCGGTGCCTGGGTCGCCAGCCGTGTCGGGTGCGAGACGCAGGAGGTCAGGGCGATCTTCCTGCTCGGTGCTCCGGTCAACAAGTACGATCTCGGGTATCTCAAAGGATGCCCCAAACCGAAGCTGATCCTGCAGGGCGCCAGAGACGAATTCGGCGACGTGGATACACTCTCGGCGCTGCTCGAAGACGTCTCCGACTGCGAGACGGTCATCGTCGCCGACGCTGATCACTTCTTCGTCAGGCAGCTCGAAGTCGTCGAGGAGACGATCCGCGACTGGGCGGCGAGGACGCTGAAAGAAGAGTGAAGGGCGAAGGGTAAAGAGTGAAGGGTGAAGAGTGAAGGAACCTGTGGACGGCATAGGCGACGTGGACCTGGTTCGTCCACTTCGTCCACACCGTCCATGTCGTCCACCTGGTTTTCCTCACCCTTCCCCCTTCACTCTTCACTCTTCACTCTTCCCCTTTCCCCCTTCACTCTTCACTCTTCATTTCAGTCCCTTCAGCCGCCGTTTCGCCTCTGCATGCTCGGGATCGATCTGCAGCACCTCCTCGTAGCAGCTCTGGGCGCGGGAGACGAGCCCCTGTGCTCGAAAGAGATCGCCAAGGGAGAGGAGGGCGTCGAGGTGATTGGGATTGAGCGCGAGGACTTTCTGGTACGACTCCGCCGCGTCGCGAATCCATTTCGGATTGTGCTGCTGGCAGTTGCCCAGCAGGTACCATGCTTCGGCGTGATCGGGAGCGAAGTTCACCGCCTGCTTCAGCAGGACGATGGCACCGTAGTAGTCTTCCACGAAGCTCAGCTCTTTCGCTTTTTCGAAGTTTTTCTCGGCGATCTCCCGACGCGCGATTCTCTGGGTCATCGAAAAGTTCAGGTCGTCGGATTTCGCTCTGCTGAGCAGCAGGTCGTACTCGTGCCTGGAGTCTGAATTGTCGAACACCGACGAGATCAGATCGAGCCGCCGGAGGATCTGAGCGATCGCGTCGCCTGCCGCGGGAGGATAGGTGCGCGGATCGTACTGTCTGCGCAGCTCTTCGATGCGCGAGTTGATCTGCGCGCGCGCGGCGGCGCGCGGCACCTCCAGCAATTGATAATGATCGATCCGCGGCAGCTGGCGGGCGATGGTGATCGCCCGCAGCGATCGCGGGTCGCCCGAGCCGATGGTCGCCAGCAGCGCGAGATCGCGCTCGGTGTCGGCATCCGAGCTCCCGCGGCTGGTTTCGGGCTCGGCCTCCTCGAAGCTTCCCAGCGCGAGCATCCCGATCGTGACCTTCGCTGCCAGCAGCGATTCGGCGGGGAACTGTCTGAGATACGCTTCGATCGTGATCGGGCGGTCGAGTGCGGCGGCGATCGTTTTCTCTACCTCCGTGAGAGGAAGCATCGATGCTGCATAGCGTGGTGCGGGGGAGCGGTGAATCTCCCGCTTGATGTCGCCGAGAGCCCGACGGATCACCAGGCCGTTGGCGATCGAGCGAACACCGCGAAGGACCAGGGCGGGCATCGACTGGAGGAAGATTCTCCTGTCCGGATCGAGAGGTTCTTCATCCTCGAAGCCAGCCGTTCCTTCGTCGAGCGAGAAGAGCGGTACGGTCAGCGATGCGACCCATTCGCGCAGGAGGAACTGCTTGTTGGGAATGTCGACGATGCCGGCATCGTGAAAGATCGGAACGATGTCGGTCGGATCGGGGATGACGAGCCGCGAAGCCTGCTCCCCGTCGATCAGGTTCCGCTGCAGCAGGAACGACGGAAGAGAGTCCAGATCCGAGGTCGGCGCGACCAGAATCAGCTCTCCCTGCGACCAGTAGAGCAGGCGCCTGATCGCACCGGCTGCGATGGTCAGAGTACCGCTGCTTCTCTCGCGGATCAGTTCCCCGACGATGCTCGCGAACGGGGTGACGTCGAATGTGTAGAGCATTCCTATTCCGGACAGCGGTCTCGGCAATCAAGACTGATGCCCGGATTCTCCTCCGAACGGCCCCATGCGAAATCGAACAGGTGACCTTCGCTGTTCAGAATAGACGGAACGCGAGAGCCAATTCCACGTCTGATACATCATGAGAAGGTCGGGCTCGCTGGCGATGATACGATGAATCGAATGACAAGAGCCGTCTTTATTCTGTTACTTCTGGTTACATTGACCCCGTCGACCATGGCGCAGGAGGCTTCCTCCGACGCCCTCGAGTTTCTCCTGGCCAAACTGGCTGCCGATGAAGGCAACGGCGGAGAAGCCATCGCGCGCCTCGATCGGCTCATCTCCAAAGATCCTCACAACGAAGTCCTGATCTACGAACGGGCGGCCATTCTGATCGATGCCGGCAGGATCGAACGGGCGGAGAGCGAATTGCGGCGCCTCGTGAAGGCGAAGCCGGAGTTTTACGAGGCTCGCCGCCTGCTCGGGCGTCTCCTGCTCGATCTCGCACGCGGCGGGCGGGCGCCGGCCGAAGAGGCCCTCGAGCATCTCCGCATGGCGTACCAGCTCGACCCATCCGATTTCGGGTCGGGCGTCACCGCTGCTCAGATTCTCGTCGGAATGAACCGCCTGGACGAGGCGGAGAAAATTCTCCAGGGCCTAGTCGAACAGGCACCCGACCAGAGAATCATCAACTACAACTATGCGCAGGTGCTGACCAAGCTCGGCCGCGGTGACGAAGCAGGGCCGTACCTCGAGCGCGTCGTGGCTTCGGATCCGACGTTCGGACCCGCCGTCTTTCAGCTCATCGACCTCTACCGGCAGCAGAACGAGTTTGCGAGAGCGGCAGCAACGCTTCAGCCGCTGATCGAACAGGAGCCGCTGAATCTCGATCTGCAGAGGCAGCAGGCCCTCTTCTGGCTTCGGGGGGGAGAGTCGGCCGTGGCCGCCGAGCGGCTCACTGTGCTGCTCGCCTCGGAGCCTTCGGATACCCGCACGAAGTTCTATCTCGCCGAGGCGCTCAGCGATCTTTCTCGACCGAAGGACGCCGAGCCTCTCTACCGGCAGCTGCTCGAGATCGAGCCGCAGGACCCCGATTTTCTAGCCAGCTTCGGGATCAACCAATTGTCGCAGCGAAAGTTCGACGAGGCGGAGAAGGCGTTCAATCAGCTCCTCCGGATTCCGGGGCTGACCGAGAACATGCAGATGCTGGCCCGCACGCAGCTCGCTCTGACCGACTATCACCGCAACGAGCTCGACGCGGCTCTCCGGCGCGCGCGCGAGATTCTCTCCTGGCGCGGCGACCCCAATCCGCAGGCGGTGGGGATCGCTCTCGACGTGCTCGAGCGGCGGAAGCGTTTCGATGAAGCCCTCGAGCTCCTCGCGCCACTCCTGCGAGACGATCCCAATCATCCGTTTCTCGTAGCCCGTCAGATCGAGCTTCTCGTTCGTGCAGGGCAGACCGAGAAGGCGGACGCGCTCGCGCGCACGCACATCGCGACAGGCAAGCGCGGCGCGATGCTCGCCGCCGAGGCCTATGTTCGGGCGGAGCGGTACGAAGAGGGGATCGCGATCCTTCAGAAGCTCGATCGCGAGCTGCGGGAGGATCCCGACGTGCTTTTCGAGCTCGGCGCATTCCACGAGCGCGCCGGAAAGAAGAAGGATGCGGAGACGATCTTCCTCCAGCTCCTCTCGAAGCACTCCGAACATGCCGCCACGCTCAACTACCTCGGCTACATGTGGGCCGAGCAGGGGGTGAATCTCGAAGAGGCGGAGAGAATGCTCACCATCGCCGTCAGCAAGGAGCCGCGAAACGGAGCCTTCGTCGATTCGCTCGGATGGGTCTACTTCCAGCTCGGCAAGCTCGATCTCGCCGAGAAGCACCTGACTGATGCGTCACGCCTGCTGCCGTCGGATCCGACCATTCAGGAGCACCTCGGCGATCTCTTCGCGCGCAAGGGTGATCATTCCCGGGCCCTCGATCTCTACCGCAACGCCCTCTCGCTCAAGCCTGAAGAGACGAGCCTCGATCTGCTTCGGACCAAAATCGCCGAGCTGGAAAAGAAGGTCATCGACTAGGCCCTGCCGTCATCCTGAACGAGGGTGGGGGAGAGGGTGTGAGTGAAAGATCTGCGATCGGCAACTGTCTAAGAACGCAGATCCTTCGCTCACGCCCACCCATCCTCCTCGCTCAGGATGACGGCGAGGTTTGCGGTGTCATTCCCTTTTCAATATGGCGCGGAGCGCCGTTCTTCGATCAGGATGACGCAACAGATGCGGTGTCCTTCCCTGCGAATCAGGAGCTCGAGACGAATGCGGACTACCATCACGTCGATCCACTGGAGGCGAGCGCGCCCGGGTGCCACGGCCGTCGTCGTTCTCGCCGCATCCCTTCTCCTCGGATCGTGTGCCACCGCGTCTCGACCCTTCGCCCCGCTACCGCCGCAGGAGACTCCCACTGCTGCCTGGACCTCGCTGCGTCAGACCCGCGACCGCTTCGACGGGGCGCGCAGTTTCGCTCGCCTTCGCGTGCAGGAGGGGGAGCGCGTCCGCTCGCTTCGGGGAAGACTGCTGGTCGACCCTCGCGGAAGGATGCTGCTCGAAGGAATCACTCCGCTGGGAACTGCGGCGTTCACCCTCTATGCGGACGGCCCCGAGGCGACATGGCTCGATCATGTTCATGGAACCCATTGGAAAGGACGCCTCGGGGAGATCGCCAGATTCTTCGGTGAGCGTGCGGAGGGAGGAGAGATGGGGCTGCTGATGCTCGCCCTTCCGGTGGATTCGGGCGCAGTCGTGGTCGATGAGGGAAGCCCCCTCATCGCCGTCGGCTCGGAAGGCTCCCGATACGTCATCAGTGAGACGGGTCTTTCGAGCGTGGACATTCCGCTCGAAGGAGATCGACGAGTCGTCGTGGCGTACGATCCTCCGTCGTTTCCCCCCCGGAATGTGCGGATCTCGTACGAGGTGTCGTCCAGGACTCACGCGGCTCTCGAGATCACGCATCTCGATCTCTCTTCCGCTTCGATTCGCATCGAGCCGCCGAGGATCCCGCCGCACTACGTTCCTTCGCTCCCGCCGGGAGTTGCCGTGCAGTGAGGGAGAGCAGGCGTCCCGCGCCCGCCCCGTGTGAATCCTCGGCCCCGCTCTCCGCCGTGTGATACAAACTCCGCGATGCGGCAGATCACCGTCCGGTCCCATGCGAAAATCAACTGGCTCCTTCGTGTGCTCGGCAGGCGCGACGACGGCTATCACGACATCGAGACGATCTTCCAGTCGATCTCCCTTCACGATCGCATCACGATTCGCGAAGCACCATCGTTAGAGCTGCGCTGCGACGACCCCTCCATCCCGGCCGGTGAGCAGAATCTCGTCGTCCGTGCGTGGCGGGCACTCCACGATCGCCATCGGATTCCGCCGGTTGCGATCGATCTCGGCAAGCGGATTCCCGCCGGCGGTGGCCTCGGCGGCGGCTCATCGAACGCCGCAGCGACGCTGCGAGCGCTCTCGCGACTCTTTGCCCTTCCGGCGGACGAGCTTCCGGAGATCGCGCTCGCTCTCGGCTCCGACGTGCCGTTTTTTCTCGTCGGCGGAACTGCGCTGGGTGAGGGGAGGGGGGAGATGCTGGAGCCGCTTCCGGACATCGCGCCAATTCCTCTCCTGCTCCTCTTTCCGGAAGAGCGCGTGCCGACCGGCGAGGCGTTCGCCGCGCTGCGCGCCGACGGAGCGAGTGTCAGGCGCTCCGATGCCGGCCGATTGCGCCGGATTGCTGGTGATCCACTTGCCGCGGCGCGCGAGCTGACGAATGATTTCGAATCGACGGTGTTCGCCCGCTTGCCGCGGCTGGAGGAGTTGAAACAGATGCTGCTGGAGCGGGGAGCGCGATGGGCGGGCATGACGGGCTCGGGGTCGACCATCGTCGGCGCCTTCGCGACGGAGCCGGCACGCGACGCCGTGATTGCCGAGCTGGCGGCGGGGATCGACGCCGTGCCGGCCGAGACGATCTCGCGCAGCGAAGCACTCGCCTGATGTGCGAGGGGGTCGGGCGTCCCCGCCCGATCGCGGCGGCGTGCTCGCCGCCGCAGGCAAGTCAGGCACATCTGACCAGGTTCAAATGCGCGAGTCCGGCGGATCTGTCCGAGCGTGCCAGCGATGGCGAGGACGCCATCGCGATCGTGCGAGGACGCACGACCCCCAGCCGAGCGTCCGCAGTCGCTCACAGCGTAGCCCGTCACCGGGCCGAAGATCGGAATCTTCGGCCACGCTTGACTCTTCTCGCTCCCCGCACGCGATGCCATAAACTGCGCATCCGGGAATGCGCTCGCGCACCTGCGGCTTTTGAGGTTTCAGTGCCGATGGGGAGTCGCCAAGTGGTAAGGCAGCGGCCTTTGGAGCCGCCATTCGGAGGTTCGAATCCTCCCTCCCCAGCCAGGCTCGAAGACCTTCTCTCCCAATCGGTCGTTCCGTGATCCCCATCACAGAATGTCGTGTCTGCCGGCATTAGGTTGTCCGGGAAGCGCCGCCCCCGCACCGAGCAATAGTTCGAGCATTTTGTGACATCCGTCGGATGGAGATCCCGGCTGCATTCGATTCCTTCGCGCCTGCGAAGGCTGCGTTGGGAAGTTCTCCGTCTCGCGATCCCGCCCCTGCTCCTCGCGCTCACGGCAGCATGCGCGTCGCTGCCGCCGCTGCCGTCGGATGAAGGTCTGCAGTGCACGAACGCACCGCTCGCTCCGCCCCCGACCGAGTATCACCACGACCGGCCGCGCGATTGCACGGGACTCTGCGGCGAGGCGAGAACGCGGATCCAGACGAAGTCGCTCACCGTGCCGGTGAGGAACGAGACGCCCGATCCGGCTGTCGCGGCCGTCCAGCCGCCCGCGGAATATCACCGAAGTCCGTCGGGTTGAAAAATCGTTCTCGCGAGATCACCCTCTGATCTTCGCCCCTCTTGCTGGGAGGTCGTTCAACGGTAGGACAACTGGCTCTGGACCAGTGAATCGGGGTTCGAATCCCTGCCTCCCAGCCACCGGCCGACGCGCCGGTGCTCGCGCTGCATTTCGGAGTGCCGTCCTACGGCTGGCTCTCCCGGCCTCTGCTTACGGCCATGACGATCTTGCCCTGTACATGTCCGTGTCCTACTGCGGCGAGAGCGTCCGCAACTTCGTCCAAAGCGACGACGCGCTCGACCACGGCATGCAGTGCACGCGACTCGATCATCTCCGCCAGCGTCTGGAGGTCTTGTGGATCCATCCTGGCGATGAGTACCTCGACCTTCTGAGTGGCGCGTAGCGAAGCGATGCGCGTTTTCAGCCAGTAACTCATCGGACCTAGCCAGCGATTGGTCTTCGGCCCTCCGACGAGCACACATGTCGCGTCGTCGGTCAGCAGGCGTTTGTATTCGGACCACCTTCGGTTTCCGATGTTGTCGATCATCAGGTCGTAGTGGCGCTGCGGACCTAGCGTGAAGTCCGCACGCGTGTAATCGATGACGTGGTCGGCGCCCAGCGAGCGCACGAGATCGACATTCCGCGTGCTGCAGACAGCGGTGACTTCGGCACCAAATGCCTTCGCGATCTGCACCGCAAACGTGCCGACGCCACCCGCGGCGCCGTTGATCAGCACTTTCTGATTGGCTCGGAGGCGGCCCTTGTCGCGAAGCGCCTGAAGGGCTGTGATCCCCGCCGTCGGTACTGCCGCTGCTTCCTCGAAGCTGATTCCCGGCGGTATGCGGGCGATGGTGTCGCCAGCGCATACGTACTCGGCGAACGCGCCGGCCGCGAAGCCGTAGACCTCATCGCCCAGCCGGAACCTGGTGACTTCCGTACCACCCGCCTCCACGATCCCGGCGAAGTCGAATCCGACTCTATGCGTTCGCGGTCTCGTGATCCCGCCTTCGAGTCTTGCGACGTACGGCACCCCGTGCAACGCGACGTGGTAGTCGTAGGGATTCACGGAGCAGGCGATGACGCGCAGCAGCACCTCGTTCGCCTCCGGCACCGGCATCGCCACGTCCGCGATGCGGACTCCATCAGGCGCGCCGTACCTCTCACGAACGACCGCCTTCATCACGTTTCGCTCATGACGGCTGCCGCGGACTTCGATCGGGCAACTCTCGCCATCCACCACGCCATGGATCCGAGAACGAATACATGCGGCAGCATCAGGAGATTGGTGGCGCGCAACCACGTCGGAAACAGTTGCGCCTGTCCTGGATAGAACGAGAGAGAAGCGAGCAGTAGCGCGAGAGTCATGCGAAAGAGGTGGCGCCCGACGCGTCGTTGCGGCAACGGCTGGGGTCGCACGAATACGCGAACATCGGATGCAGCGAAGAGCACGGCAATCGATCCGAACACAACGTAAATCAATGCCGGAAAACCATCTCTGGTCCCGTTCCGGCTGAACGCCGCATCGGCGCCAAATGTGAACGCGAGGAGGCCGACTGCTGCAACGAATGCGGCCGCAACCAGGTCGAACGCGGCGTATGGTAGGGCGGACGGCCGGATCGCGCGCCATGCGGTCGTAACGAGATAGAACGTCAGGAGGCCGACGACGACGCTGATCGCCACGTGCGAGTAGAAGGTCGCGAGGACGACCGCGCTCGCCGACATCGCGAGCATCGATACGACGAAAACGCTTCCCACCGCGCCGTGCATTGCCGAGCCCTTGCGAAACACCAGGGCCGCATAGCCGGAGATCAACGCGGCAGTTGCGGTAATGACGTGAACGAGGAGGATTGCATTCATCTTACAGTGTAAGACGTAGTATCGTACACCGTATAAACTGTGTCAAGCCGCCCCTCTACGCAACCACGGCCGCGAGCCCTCCTGACCCAGGAGCGAATCCTCAGGGCAGCGATCGAGCTCGCTGATGAAGCGGGCATCGAAGCGCTATCGATGCGCCGCCTCGGAACAAAACTCGGCGTAAAAGCGATGACGCTCTATTACCACGTCGGCAAGAAGGACGACCTTCTCGCCTCCATCGTCGACATCGTTATCAATGAGATCGAGCTTCCCGCGGCTGATCTTCAATGGAAAATCGCACTGAGACGCTGCGCGATGTCCGCCCATGAGGTGCTGGTCCGGCATCGGTGGGCAGCGAATCTCGTTCTGCAACCCCGCGGGCCTGATCCCGCGCACCTCCGCTACATGAACGCGGTCCTAGGCACGCTGAGAAGAGCAGGATTCACGGTCGAGCAAACGCATCACGCCTATCACGCCCTCGACAGTCACGTCCTCGGGTTCACACTGTGGGAGGTCGGAATGAATCTCGGCAGCGAACAGGATGTGCGCGCTTTAGCTGCGGCATTTCTCCCCGAAATACCACCGGAGTTGCGCTATCTAGCCGAACACGTTGAGCACCATACGAAACCGCGAGATCCAGCCGAGAAGGAGGAGTTTGCTTTCGGCCTCGACCTGATCCTCGATGGCCTCGAACGGATGCTCGACGAATCGTCGCGACAACCACGAACTGAGCGCTGAGTGCCGTCAGCCCCAGGGGTTGTGAACCGAATCGCGAATGCTAGGCTAGAATGTACATGGTTATGTACATGAGGTGATCCGGTGGGCAAGCGACATTCCATCGCCGAGGCGCGAAACAATCTCCCGAAGCTCGTTCGCGAGGCGGAATCGGGTCAGCCGATCGAGCTGACGCGTCGCGGCGAGAGTGTGGCCGTCTTACTTGGTCGGAAGGAGTATGATCGTCTGGCCACTCGCGCTCGGCGATTCTCGGAGGCCTGGGCCGAATTCACGCAGGAAGTCGAGCTCTCTGAGTTGGGAATCGACCCTGACGAGATCTTCAACGATGTGCGCGACACTCGTCCAGGCAGGAACGTTGGGTTGTGACTCTGAAATACCTGCTCGATACCAATGTCGTTTCCGAGCCGCTGCGGGCGAAGCCACAACACGGTGTTGTTCGAAGGCTCGTGCGACACGAGGACGAAATCGCAATCTCGTCAGTGGTGTGGCACGAGTTACGGTTCGGAGCGGAACGCCTGCCGGCATCGCGTCGCCGTGACGCGATCGTCCAGTACCTCGACCGCGTCGTTCTCACGACAATGCCGATCCTCGACTACGACCAGGCCGCCGCAGAGTGGCATGCCACAGAGCGCGCCCGTCTCGCCAGCCTCGGAGAAACACCTCCATTCGTAGATGGGCAGATCGCTGCCATCGCTCACGTGAATGATCTGATTCTCGTGACGTTCAATGATGCGGACTTCCGGCAGTTTCAGGGACTCCGCGTACTCAGATGGCGTTGAGGGTGCAGCAAGAAGTCTGACGGAGGCGTCGGGACCATGCCGCAGGCCGCGAAGGCGGCAACGGCACAATTCCTCGCACGCCTGCCGGCGTGCGCCGAAGAGTGTGACAATCGTGCTGGACGAGAAGGTCGCGCGCTGGATTCGCATCAGGGCGGCGGAAGAGGAGATCAGCGTGTCGCGGCTGGTCGGCGACCTGCTACGCCAGATAATGGAGGACCAGCAACAGTACGATCGTTCGTGGGAGGCGTTTTCCTCCGTCGAGACCAAACGGCTGAGAAGGCGCGGAGAAGCGCTGCCGTCGCGCGAGGTGCCCGAGCCACGGTGGTGATTCAGCCCGCCCGCCTGCGCGATGTGGACGTCCGTTTGCCGCTCCTGGCGGTTCGCTCCTCCCTGATGCGTTCCGCAAGAAACACCTTGAGCAGTGATTGATACGGAACATCGCGCTGGTTCGCGAGCTGCTTGAGCTCTGCAATCATCGACTCGGGCAGACGAAGGGAGATTGTCCTCAGCGTCGGCCGGAGATTGGGCAAGATGAGCGTCGGGGCCTGGGACCAGTCGAGGTACTCCGTGGAGTCATTCTTTGCCCAGAACTCGCGCTCAGCGTCGTCATCCTGGAATGTCGGGATCTTCTTTCGTGGCTTCATAGACTCTCCGCTCGCGTTCGCTCATCTCGCGAGCCGATATGGGCCGAACCAATGCGCCGCGTAACGTGAACGCAACGAACAACCAGCGCCCTCGGTTGGTTTGACCCAGCGCGTAATACCTGGGCTCCCTTACTGAATGCCTGACATCGGAAACGAGTGCAATCGGATGGTTGAGGAAAACCTCCTCCGTCTCCCAATCCGTGACTCGGTGCTTCGTCCAGTTCTTTCCGATGTTTCCATCGTCCCAATCGAATCCTTCCCACTCGGAGGGGTCGAGCTTCACCACCGGAAACGTATATCGCTCGAGTATACATTCCGTCAAGTCCTGAAGGAACGAGGCCTACGCCGCCGGAGGAGCCGCGGCTTCGATCATCCCCTCGCTGCTGGTATCGACGGGGACAGAGCGGTATCGATACGCCATCCCATGCCGGCCGACGAAAATAGCCGTGCCCGGAGTCGGGAAACGTGATGGCATTCACTTGCGCAGCTTCACCTCCGCCCGGCCCGCAGCGCCGATCCACGACCGTTGAGTCTGCATCCTCAGGCGGCGAAGGCGGCCGCCACAATTCCTCGCACGCCTGCCGGCGTGCGCCGGTTTTCTTTGGCGATGTTCGCGTTCCGGTGGTGGCGCTTTCGCGCTCACCACCGGCTGGATTCCTTGCATCCCTTCGGGATGGCCGGCGATTGTCGAGCCTCTGTTTTTCTGGTTTCAGGTCTTTCCCGGATCGGCTCGAGCCGTTTGTAGTCTTCGCAAGGCCGCGAAGGCGTGCCCGCAGCTGTTCACCGGCGCCGGGAAGAGCTCATCGACGGCGAGAGACTCTTCGGCTGGTCGAGAACTTCCTTCGCCCGATCACCATCATCGAGCTCACTTCCCATGACGCGATTGCCTGTCCTCGGAGCGAGACTACTTCCGCACCGCACGACGGCGCAGTCCGCCGCGATCGAGAAACCAGCCGCGCGCGGTCGGCTCCGTCTTGAAGAACTGAAGGAGGAGAGAACCCACCTTCGCCCTTCCGGGTTGTGCGGGGTGTGTTCCGTCCGAAGCGAAGTCGGAACGAAGCCACACCAGCCCGTCCGAGCGAGGCGACGTGCCGTTGGCCCAGAGGTACGCTCCCCATGTGACGAAGGGGGCAAGGCCGCTGTTGTAGTCGAGATCCCCCGCGCGCGGATCGATCGTGCTGCTGCGCATCTGCTCGATCTGCGCACCGATGAGCCACTTCACCGCGAAGGCCGACTCGTAGGCATACGGCTCCGGATTCAGCGAAGAGGTGGCGTATCCGGCGTAGATGCGGCTGGAAACATAGACGAGGCGGAGGTTCGGATAGCGCACCTTGAGCGAACGGACGATGTCCCCCAGTTGTCCGACCAGACGATACGCATCCGCATTCGGCGACGGGAGCGAAACGGCCGGACTCCGGTTCGCCACCTTCACCCAGGCGACCTGCACCTGCGCTTCCGTGACGCCCGCCGCAGCGAGGTTCTGATCGCGGATGCGGTCGTAGTTCCGTTCCGAGGGTGAATCCCAGGCGTCGGCTGCCTGCCCTCCGGCAGCGCCGTTCACGAGCAGCAACGTGGAGTGATTCACCTCCGGATCGGCGTTCGCCTGTCCGACGAACGACCAGGGATCGCAAGGTCCGCGGCTGTTCTGCGCGCAGAATTCCTGCGTCGTGTTCGACATGCCGATCGAGATCATCACGATCCTTCCGGCGAAGCTCGGATGTCCCGCGGAGTCGAGTGGTCGGACGAGCACCGCGAACGCGCCCCCCGCGGCGGCGTGATCGTCGGGCGGTTCATTGCTCCCAAGCCCGAACAGCCCGCCGGGAAAGCCCAGGTATTGACCGGAGCCGAGGTCGGTGAGGGGGGCCTGACCGGTGGCCGCTGGCGCCACCGCGAGGAGGATGAGCAGGATCAGCAGCAGCGGCCGCTTCGTCTTCATTTCGACCATCATCTTGATTCTCTCTCCGATTGGACGGCAAGACAAGCGGGGTCGTTGACGCCGCGTGCGAAGGATCGGTGAGGCGGTAGGGACGAAGCATTTGCGCGGGCACAGAGCAAGAGGCTTGCGAAACCTTAACGCAGCGCAATAGCTTCGTCCGGGTGCTTGCGATGATCAGACCCAAGCACTGAGGGAGAGCGGATTGAGCCCGCCCCTGGTGGATAGGCCGCGCGATCGCCGACGCGAATGTCACAGTCTCGCAAGCACGCGGGCGAAGCTATTGCGCTGCGCTCCGGGAATGCGAGTCTGTCGCGGCGGCCTGCGCGCAAATGCTTCGCCCCTACGAGAATCCTCGCGTTCGCTCATACCGGCGGAGCCGCGGCTTCGATCATCCCCTCGCTGCTGGTATCGGCGGGGACAGAGCGGTATCGATACGCCATCCCATGCCGGCCGACGAAATAGCCGTGCCCGGAGTCGGGAAACGTGATGGCATTCACTTGCGCAGGGACTCCCAGCGGCCTTGAGCTGAAGTTCCGACCGCCGTTGAACGAGTAGCCGATCTCCCTGCCGTTCTGATTGACCCCGACGATGATTTTTCCCTCGCCCGACGCATAATGGCTCTTCCAGGCCGGCGGGTTGACCGATCCCGTCCAGGTCGTCCCCCCATCGGAGGTCCAGAGCGTCTGACCGCTGGCGAGCAGAACCAGGCCGTCCTTGTCCGACCAGAAATGGATGCTGTCGATCTGATGCTCGGTCGCCGGGATGACTGAACTGCTCCACGTGTTGCCGCCGTCCGCGGTCCTGGAAAACGCTGCCACGGACGTTCCCATGGCAACGGCTGCCCCTCCGCCCATGAACCCGCTCTGGGGCGTGACGAACTGCGCGTCCCGCACGATGCAGCCCAGTTTGCGCGACAGCCCGTCGATCGTCGTATCGACGCTGCAGGCACTTCCTCGCGTCCAGGTTTTCCCGCCGTCCGCCGTGCGATTCAAATGGCTTTGGCTGGTCGAATCGTGGTTGTCGCTCGCGAAACCCGTCTGCGGCGAGGTGAACCAGAGGGCGCGGGTGAGCGCGGGCATTTTCCCCAGCTCGACCCAGGTGCTCCCGTCAGTGGTCGCCAGGAGCCTGCTCCGCTCCGTCAAGGCCCATCCATGCTTCGCATCGAGGAAGAAGATGCCGGCGAGATCCTCGTCGGTCGACTCGGGGTCGCCGCCGAGCTGCACCTGCCAGCTCTTTCCGCCGTCTGCAGTGTAGAGGATCGTCGATTTGTCGCCTGCCACCCAGCAGGTTTCCGGGCCTGCGCAGGAGATCGCGTTCAGCTCGATGTCCTGAGAGAAGGGAACGGGCTCCCAGATCGCTTTCATCGCCGGCTGCTCCGCAGGGGCCGGAGCGGTTTCCGCGGGAGAGGCCGTAGCGCTCTCCGCCGGAACGGTTGTTTCCTGCCTGCAGGCGAGCTGCGGGATCGACACGAGGACCGCCACGACCACGAAAAGTCGGAACATGTTTCCTCCGGCGCAGTAACTGGTTGAAGGGGAAAAAACGAAAGAATATCACAGCTGTGAAGCGCCGCCGATCTTCGGCGCTATCTCGAGCTTCAACCGCGCGGAGCTCACGCCGCCGATGCCCGTGACATGATGCAGATCCTCGACCAACGACCCTGATTCGGCAAGCCCTCGGTGAAAATCGCTCCTTCGTCCGTCTAGGACGGTGACGCTCTTCACGGGCGCCTTGAAAAGGAGGAAGCCCCATGTTCGGTTCCGCAGCTCCGCGCTCGTACACTTCGTTCGGTATTTGCCGGCTGGTCCTTTCGATCGTTTTCGTTTTCACCGCCTCCGCCACGTTTGCAAAAGAGAAGCTGATCATCGTCGACTGCAACAACAAATCGAAGATCAACGACGCCCTCCTCGACACCTCTCCGGAGCTCCGCATCGAGTTCAGTGGCATCTGCCAGGAGGACGTCCGGATCACCAGGAGCAACACGACTCTTGCAGGAAAACCGGGAGCGCGAATCGTCGGAGCCACGGTCCCACTCGAGCAACGCCAGCCCGGTGTCGCCATTCACGGTGCCCGCAACGTCAACCTGATCGGATTCGAGATTCAGGACAGCGACTTCCGCGGGATCGAAATGCGGACGAGCACGGCGGCGATCGAAGGCTTGACAGTGACCGGGAGTCGAACCGGTCTCCTCCTGATCGAGCAGTCGTTCGCCTCGGTTCGCAACAGCAGCTTCAACGGCAACATCGGCGATGGAATCGGCGTCTGGGACAACTCGGCGATCGTCCTTCAGGGGCCGGTCTCCGCGAACGGCAACTCGCGCGTGGGCGTGCTCGTGAGCAACGGATCGTCACTGACGCTCGGGCCCGCGGGCGTATCGCTGACAGCGAATGGCAACCTGTTCGGGTACGCCGTTCAGGTCGCTGCGAGCGCGCAGCTCGGTTCTGCCGGGCCGACGAGTGTGGAGGCGGTCGGCAACAGCGTGCTCGGCGCACTGATTTCCCAGACTTCGAGCTGGGCCGGTCGTCTGACGGCGCGCGACAGCGAGCTCTGCGTCGAGGTCGACGGATCCGCCTTCGAGTCTCTCGGAGGAGGATTCACCGCCAGCGGGTGCACATTCGGGGTCTTCGGCTGGCTCGATTCGTTCGTCTGGCTCGGTGGATCGAACGTGTCCGGCACCGAATTCGGCGTCTATCTCGACGGCGCAACCGGGCAGATCACCAACGCGACGTTCACAGGGAACACGTCGGAAGATGTGCACGCCGAGTTCGGCTCGAAGGTGAGCTTCAACGGCACCAATCAGGCCTGCAACGTGTTCGTTGACGAGACCTCGATTCGTCGTGGAAACACGACCTGCCCTCCCGATCCGGAGTTGCAGGTCTCGTCGATCGGCGCGCGCCAGGGGAAGGGGGCGGCGTACGGCGGCATCCGCCGAACCGCGACCGAGCCTCTGTCGCTCGAGCCGTGACGGTGTGATATCGAAGGCGGAGCCCCCGTCTCGCCATCGCGTTGGAAATGCGGCGGTGGCGAGACGTCTCCGCATTTGGGGCAGGCATAGGGTTGAGGGCCAGCTAGAATGCGGAGATGTCCGGGAAGCTCACGCGGCTATGGTATGCACTGAAGAAGCGGTTGATCTTCCGCCTGATCAACTTCTGGCCGCCATACCTCGGCTCGGGAATCCGGGTGACGCGACTCGACCCGGAGGGGGGAGTCGCCGAGGTGCGAATGAAGCTCCGGTGGTGGAACCGAAACTACGTGGGGACGCACTACGGTGGATCGCTCTACTCGATGTGCGATCCCTTCTTCATGCTGATCCTGATCGAAAAGCTGGGCCGCCGCTTCATCGTCTGGGACAAGAGAGCATCGATCCGTTTCAGGAGGCCCGGGCGCAGCACGGTTTTCGCGCGCTTCGAAGTGACCAGTGAAGAGGTCGAGGCGATCCGTGCTGAAGCGATTCGCGACGGGAAGGCGGAGCGTACGTTCGTCGTCCAGGTCATCGATGACGAAGGCCAGACGGTCGCTGAGGTCGAGAAGCTCATTCACGTCAAGAAGGATCGGAAGAAGAAGCGGGTGTAATGCTTCATGTGGCCGAAGATTCCGATCTTCGGCGCGGTGACGGGCGACGGTGCGGGCGAGTCGGGACGCTCGTGGCGGACGGGTAACCGCGTGATGGTCGGTTGCCAGTTGCATGACGAGCTGCTAGGTTGCAGTCGTGACGGACCTCCCGCCGGAAGTCGTTTCAGCGGTTCGACCGCTGGTGGACGAGTATCGTGCCCGCTGTCTCTGGTTTCTGCGTTCCGATTACTATCCCGAGACGGAGGAAGAGATTCGGCGCGTCCTCGACTGGATTCGACGGCACGGGGACGTCGAGGCGTTTCGTCGAGCAGGGGAGGTCGAACGATGGCTCTCACAGAAATCCAAAGGGACATCTGCCGGCTCCTAGCGAAGCAGCGGATCGCAAGCGGAGAAAGCTACGTCGCGGGCGGAGCGGCGCTCAACGAGATCATCGGAGGCACTCGGATCTCGCGTGATCTCGATCTGTTTCACGATACGCGAGAAGCGCTCGCGGCGACGTGGGCGTCGGATCGAGCTGCGCTCGCCGGAGCGGGATACCAGGTCGAGCTCGTGGTAGAACGGCCGGCGTTCGTCGAAGCCGTCGTCCACCGCGGATCGGATTCCGTGATCCTCCAGTGGACTCATGACAGTGCATTCCGATTCTTTCCGCTGGTTGAGCATACCGAGCTCGGGCTCACTCTGCACGCCTTCGACCTTGCAACCAATAAGGTGCTTGCGCTCGCCGGCCGGCTGGAACCGCGAGATTGGATCGACGTCATTCACTGCGATGCCGGCCTCCAGCCTCTTGGACTTCTCGCGTGGGCAGCGAGCGGGAAAGATCCAGGACTGTCGCCGCCGGCAATTCTCGACCAGGCAGGTCGATCAGCGCGTTACTCGAGCTCGGAGATCCGAGCGCTGGCCTTCGACGGTGAGCCGCCGGATGCTGCCGCTCTTTCGCGGCGGTGGCACACGATCCTCGCGACAGCAGAACGATTCGTCGATGCCCTTCCTTCGGACCGTGTAGGAGAATGCGTTCTGGCGAATGGCGATCTCTTTCGAGGCGATCCTGACGAGTTGCGTGGCGCACTTCAGCGCGGAGAGATTCAGTTTCACCCGGGCTCGATCCGAGGGGCGTTTCCGCGCTTCGTCGAATGAGATCCAGCGTCAGGCCTGAGGAGGCTGCGGAGGATGCAAGGATGACCCGGCGACACACCCTCCCATTCTGCGTCATGCGCGAGCACATCAGAATCGCGAATGCCGCGCTCCTCGCTCTGCTCCTCGCCGGCTGTGCGACCGCCGTGCCGGTGCCGCCCGCGGACTCGATCCGCGTGATGACGTTCAACATCCGTCTCGATCTCGCGAGCGACGGCGACAACGCCTGGCCGCATCGGAAGGACGCCGTGGCGAGCATGATCCGCTTTCATGGCGCCGATCTCGTCGGACTCCAGGAGGCGCTTCCGGAGCAGCTCCGCGATCTCGACGCTCTTCTCCCCGACTTCTCTCGCTTCGGTGCCGGCCGCGGGGCCGATCGCCTCGGCGAGCATTGCGCCATCCTCTATCGCAGGGATCGCTTCGAGCTTCTGGCGCATGACACTTTCTGGCTTTCCGAAACACCGGAGGTGCCCGGCAGCAAGGGATGGGATGCGGCGTACGAACGGATCGTCACCTGGGGACGACTTCGAGATCGAAGGAGCGACGAAGTCTTTCTTCACGTCAATACGCACCTCGATAACGTGGGATCCGAGGCACGCCGCGAGGGAGCGCGGCTTCTTCTTCGCAGAGTCGATGGCGTCGCCGGATCGGATCGCACCGGCGTCGCGATCGTCGTGACGGGAGACTTCAACGACACTCCTCGATCCGAGCCGTGGCTGCTGATGACCGCGGGCGGTTTCGACGATGCCCTCGACCGCTCCCTCTGCCCGCACCACGGACCGGCGTCGACCTGGAACGGATTCACCGCGATCGAGGCCGGCCGGAGAATCGACTTCGTCTTCGTTCGAGGCGACGTCGCTGTTCTTCAGCACGCCGTGCTTTCCGACACCTTCGACGCGCATCGCTTCCCCTCGGATCACCTTCCGGTGATCGCCGAGCTGCGCATCGGAGCCTCTCGACACGGCGTCCGATCGCGCTGCGTCGAGGCTGCGCATGGAGCGAGCTCAGTCCCGTAGGGACGCTTGAAAACAGCCCGGGACTTCGTCCTGGACGAAGTCCCGGGGTAGCGCGGAGACACGAAGACACCGTCAGTCCCGTAGGGACGGTTGACCGCTGAAGAAACACCGAATCGAAGAACAACGAGAGGCATGTGGGGTTAGCGACTGGTTGGTGGTGCTCAGGATGACGCAAGGATGCGGT
Source organism: Thermoanaerobaculia bacterium (assembly GCA_035546335.1). Lineage (GTDB taxonomy): Bacteria > Acidobacteriota > Thermoanaerobaculia > Gp7-AA8 > Gp7-AA8 > DATKDP01. Next base: position 37,748 of record DATKDP010000118.1, read on the forward strand.
GCCTGTTCCTCTTCACTGGCGCAGAGCCGTTTTCGACCGCCTCTATGTGCATCTCCGGGAAGCGACGACTGAAAAGCCGAATTTCTCGTAGAGGCGATGCGCATCGCGCGTGACCAGATGCCAGCGGCGAAGTCCCTGCAGATCGGGATGGGCGAGAATCGCCGTCATCAGCTCCGTGGCGACGCCTCGTCCCCGATGCGACTCGACGACGAAGACATTCCGCGGCGGCCACATCAACTTCCTTCGCTGACCTCGACGACCTCGTCCGCAACGAGTCCGTGCGCCTCGCGGTGAACCTGCTCGGCCGCCTCGCGGCTCGGTGCTTCGCAGAGGCAGAAGACCGTGCCGTCGTTCTCGTTGAATGTCCTTGAAGAGTGGCATCGGAAAACCTCCTTCATTTTGTTTGGCGCCACTTGCGAGGAAACTACTTTAGTACAGTTTTCTTCCGAAGTCCGGGGGCGGGCGCGATGAAAAGTGGCATCGGAGATACTCCTTCACTTTATTTGTCGACACTGCGAGGGAACTACTTAGGCGCTTACTGGTTTCTGAACGACAAAGTTTTGTGAGTCAAAAACCGGGCTCGGGCGCGGGCTCGGGCTCGGGCCCGGGTGGCTCACTCGGTTGGGCGCCGGGATTTGATCAATTTGGTCAGTATCTGTGCGATGCGGTCGAGAAAGGTTCAGTCCCAAAGCAGGCAACCGGCGCCTTTCCCGAGCCCGAGCCCGCGCCCGGACCCGAGCCCGCGCCCGGCCTTTGACTCTCAAATTTCAAATATTTTTGGGTAGCCTTTCTGGTTTCTGGTTTCTGGTTTCTGGTTTCAGCCTTCAGCCTTCTCCAAAAATCCGTGGGAGGAAATTCAATGGATTGAACCGGCGCTCCCCGGCGGCTGGGCCGGTGTGGCCGCAAGCCATTGAAAACAACGACTTACCGAATTTTCCACAAGGCATCGAGGTTGAATCGGGCGAAGGGACGTTCAATGTTTCGGAAGAACTCTCTTTTCATGATGCTTCTGGCGATCGTCACCCTGATCGCCGTCGCCGGAGCCTTCACCTCGTTCCAGCGCAAACGCTCGTCCTTCGAACGACTCGATTTTCAATCCCATCGGAGCAGCGGCGTCATCGTCATCGACGGCGTCGACGCGGGCAGTGAGGCGATGCGGATCGGACTGCGACCGGGCGACGCGATCATCGCCGCCGACGGCATTCCGACGGCGGAGATCGACGGGTTTCGCAAGACGCTGCGGAGAGCGGGACAGCCGGTGCCACTGCTCGTGGCGCGCGGCGACACGATGATGTCGCTCGACTACAGGGCACCTGAGCTTCGCGTCGATTACCGTTATCTGTTTCTGACGTTCATCGGGTTTCTCTATCTGGCCATCGGATTGTTCACCCTTTTCCGAGGAGCCCGTGACGAGAGCCTTCTTTTTTTCTTCGTCACTCTGCTGGCATTCATCGTCTACGTCTACACGCCCGCGGGAAACATCGGGCGAACCTATCGCATCCTGGCGCTGATCGAAGAATTCGCGCGAATTTTTCTTCCCCCACTCACGCTTCATTTCTTTCTCCGGTTTCCCCGCCCGCTGATTCAGAAGCGGCTGACGCTCGCCGCGATCTATGCGGCACCGATCCTCGTGGCACTGTGGAACATCAATGTCCTGATCCTCGACAATGCGATTCCGATCGCCTCGCCCGCCTTGTCGCTTTCGTTCATCGACCGGTGGGAGATGCTGCATTTTGCGATCTACTTCACTCTGGCATTCGTCGCTCTGACATACACCTACCGGACGGCGCCGGCGGCGGGGCAGAGAAAACAGGTGAAATGGATCTACTTCGGAATGGGAGTCGGCTTCATCCCCTTCCTGATTCTCTACCTGATTCCCTTCATCCTGCGCGGAGCAGGATCGGCCTACACCACCATCGCCATCCTGCCGCTCGCGTTCATTCCGCTCGCATTCGCCGTCTCGATTCTCAAGTACAAGCTGTGGGACGTCGAGGTGATCATCAAGGAGATCCTCGCCTACACGGTGACCTTCATCTTCGGGATGATCGCCTTCACGACCGTGAATCTGCTTCTGTCGAAGTTGATCGAGGAGCGTCTGGCGCTCGAGCGCAACTTTCTCGCATTCACTTCGGGCCTTCTCATCGCAGTCGTGCTCGTGCCGATGAAAGGGAGGATCGAATCGGTCCTGGAGATGCTCCTCTATCGAGACACGTACCGGCATCGTCGCGCCATTCTCGATTTCGCCAAGGAGCTCGGCACGTTTCACGACCTTCAGGAGCTGATCGAGATCATCCGCGATCGTCTCTCCGCTGCAGTCAATCTGCAGCAGATGAATCTCTACGTCCGCGAGGGCTCGGATTTCATTCTCTACCGTCGTGATGGCCGGATCCCTTCGGTCGTTCAGAGGGACGCCCTTCCCGATCTCCATGCCGACCGCCCCACATCGCTCGATTCACCGCGGCTTCCGGAATCGTCCGAGCTGCCTGGCACGCTGCTTTTGGCGGGGTACCGCTACCTCTTTCCTCTGCGCCACCGGGAAGAGCTGCAGGGGATGCTGCTGTGCGGAAACAAAGGGGGAGACGAGCCGCTCTCGAGAGACGATCTTCAGCTCATCTCCTCGATCACGGCGCCGCTGGCTCTGGCGATCGAGAACGCCCGCCTCTACGGACGGCTTCGCAGGCAGCTCGAAGAGATCCGGTCGCTCAAGGAGTACAACGAGAACATCATCGAGTCGTCGTCATCGGCCATCGTCGTCGTCGCCGCCGATGGCACCGTGCTGACTGCCAACAAGGCGTTCTGGGATCTGGTCGGCGTCGGGCCGGAGAGCGAAGAGCGAATCGACAGGCTCTTTCCTCCCTACAGAATGCTCGGCGAGCCGGGCGGCACCGCCGTCGAGCACCATTTCGTCAACAGGCGAGGCGAAGAGAAGGACCTGGCCGTCACCGCCAGCCCTTTCAATGCGACCGATGCGCCCGCCGGAACGACCGTGCTGGTCATCGGCGACGTGTCCGACCGTGTGAGGCTCGAGCGTGAGCTTCAGGAGAAGGATCGGCTCGCGGCGCTCGGTCTCCTGGCCGCCGGGGTGGCTCACGAAGTCAACACGCCGTTGACTGGAATCTCGTCGTATGCGCAGCTTCTGCTCGCCGACACCTCTCCCGACGATCCGCGTTATGCGCTTCTCAAGAAGATGGAGCAGCAGACGTTCCGCGCATCGCATCTGGTGAACAACCTGCTCGATTTCGCCGCTCGCCGCGGGCCGAACGAAGATCACAGCGCATTGAACGAGGTGGTTCGATCGACGCTGGCGCTTCACGAGGACCTGCTCGACATGAAATCGATCTCGATCCATACCTCGCTGGCCGGCGGGGATTTGGTCGTCCGCGGTGGTGTTCACGAGCTCCAGCAGGTGCTCACCAATCTGCTTCTCAACGCGCGCGACGCGGTAGGCAAGGGAGGAAACATCTGGATTCGATCCGATCTCGATGGCGACCAGGTGATCCTCTCGGTCCGCGATGACGGATGCGGGATTCCGCCCGATCTGCAGAGCCGGATATTTCAGCCGCTGGTCACCACCAAACGAGGCCAGGGGGGAACGGGCCTCGGACTCGCCATCAGCCAGCGCCTCGTCGAATCGATCGGCGGTACGATCGAAGTCGAGAGCGATCCGGGCAACGGTGCAACATTTTCGGTTCGTTTGCCGTTATCCGCGAGTACACAGTAGAGAGAGATACGAGCCCTCATGCGGATTCTGATCATCGACGACGAAGAGGTTCTGCGCGACGTTCTGGATACCGTGCTGCGCCGTGAGGGCTTCGATGTCCTCCTCGCCGCCTCGGGCGAGGAAGGCCTCACTCTGCTCGACAGCGAGGAGATCGACCTGGTCGTTCTCGACATGATGCTTCCCGGAATCACCGGAATCGAGACGCTGCGCTCCATCAAAGACACGCATCCGGCCATGGAGGTGATCATCATCACCGCCTACTCGAGCATCGACGGCGCCATCGAGGCGATGAAGCAGGGCGCCTTCCACTACATTCCGAAGCCGTTCAAGAACGAAGAGGTCGTCATCACCGTCCAGAAGGCGCTCGAGCAGCGCCGGCTCTCGAAGGAGAACGAACGGCTCAAGGCCGAGCTCTCCGAGAAATACTCCTACTCGAACATCATCGGCAAGAGCGACACGATCCGCCGGGTGTTCGATCTGATCCGCCTCGCAGCCCCCTCGCGCTCGAACATTCTCATCACCGGCGAATCGGGAACCGGCAAGGAGCTCGTCGCCAAAGCGATTCATCACGCCAGCCCACGCGGCCGCAATGCCTTCGTCACAGTCAACTCAGGCTCGCTCCCGCCGGAGCTGCTGGAATCGAACCTCTTCGGCCACGTGAAGGGAGCGTTCACCGGTGCCATCGCCTCGAAGCGCGGTCTGTTCGAGGTGGCGGACGGCGGCTCGATCTTCCTCGACGAGATCGGCAACGTCAATCTCGAAACGCAGGCGAAGCTCCTTCGCGTCATCCAGGAAAAGGAGTTCATGCGGCTCGGCGGCGTCGATACCATTCGCGTCGACGTCCGCATCATCGCCGCGAGCAACGCCGACCTTCAGAAGAACGTTCGCGAAGGGACCTTCCGCGAGGATCTCTACTACCGTCTCAACGTCATTCCCATTCAGCTCCCTCCGCTGCGAAGGCGCCGCGAAGACGTCCCCTTGCTCGTCAGTCACTTCCTCCACGTCTATTCCGAGGAGAACAAGAAGCTCGTTCGCGACGTGACGCCGGAAGCGATGAAGATCCTCATGGATCACGCCTGGCCGGGCAACGTCCGCGAGCTGGAAAACACCATCGAGCGCGCCGTCGTCCTCAGCACGTCCGATCGCGTCACGGTCGATCTCCTCCCCGAGTATCTCCGCTTTCCGCGTCCGACCAGCCAGCCGACGCTCATCGTTCCCGCCGATGGCATTTCCCTCAAAGACTCCGTCTCGAACTACGAGCGGACGATGATCCTCCAGTCGCTCGAGCTTGCCAACGGCGTTCAGAAGAGAGCCGCGGAGCTGCTTCAGGTCAAGCCCTCCACTCTGAACGAGATGATGAAGCGCCTCGGAATTCACTGGCGTTCCGCCTCATCCGCCGCCACGACCGAAGGCGAGCCCGTCGCCGTCAGCGAATAGACTCGGCGGCGCTCACTCCCTTCGATTACCCTGTTAACATTCTTCATCCACGAGCGTCATTGCTCCCGAGGGTGCCGGTCTCGGCATCGATCACTCTGCGAGCTTGGGATGTCGGCCATCGATGTCACATTGGGATATCAGCGCGTGCGCCCTGTGAGAAGCGACGAGCAGGTTGCCGATCTCGTTGCGCTCGTCGGGTCGGCGCGCAGAGGAGATCGGACCTCGTTCGGCCGCCTGTACGAGCTGTTTGCGCCGATAGTCCATGGGATCCTCCTCGCGCGCGCCCCATCGAGCATCGTCGACGATCTTTGTCAGGAAGTCTTTCTGGTCGCGCTCCATCGCATCGAGACGTTGCGCGACGAGGCGTCCTTCGGCGGATGGATCGCTGAGATCTCGCGGAACCAGGCCAACGACCACTTCCGCGCCATGCGCCGGAAGGGAATATCGGTCGAGACGAACGAGGAGGACGAAGCTCTCGCCATCGAGGGGGATCAGGTCGAGCTCGCCGAGGCGAAGGCGCTGCTCGCGGTGATCCGCGGTCTCCCGGAGGCGTATCGGGAAACGCTGATTCTTCGCTTTGTCGAAGGGCTGACCGGACCCGAGATCGCCGCCCGGACCGGCCTGACGCACGGGTCGGTGCGGGTGAATCTCAACCGCGGTATGAAGCGACTTCGTGACGCACTTCAGAGGAAACCATGAACGACGATTATCTGTGGAATCGGACGGGAGATCCCGACCCCGAGCTGCAACGACTCGAGCAGGTTCTCGGAGAGCTGCGCCATCGCGGATCGGCTCCCGACCCCGAAAGCCTCGAGCCGATCTCGGAGAGACGGATGCCGCGGGCAAGTCGCTCCGCGCGATGGTTGGCGATTGCTGCATCGGTTGCCCTGATCACTACAGTGGGCATCCTCGCGCTGCGCAGCGCAAGCCGGTGGGAAGTGACTCCGATCGATGGAACCGCGCTGGTCGACGGCCAGCGCATATCGTTCTCGAGCCGTGTGCGAGCGGGGGAGACGATCGAGACCGATGCCGGCTCGCGCGCCCGCATTCGCGTCGCCACGATCGGACAGGTCGATGTCGATCCGAATACGCATCTCTCCGTTCTTCATGCCGGCCTTCTCCGCCAGCGAATGCATCTCGATCAGGGGCGAATCGAAGCGAAGATCAGCGCTCCGCCTCGAATCTTCTTCGTCAACACCCCCGCCGGCGAAGCGATCGATCTCGGCTGCGAGTACACTCTCGAGATCGATCCCGGCGGTTCTGGCTCTCTGCAGGTCACCCTCGGGTGGGTCGGCTTCGAGACGGCAGCAGGCCGAGCGTTCGTTCCGGCGGGTGCCACCTGTCTGCTCCGGGGAGATGGCCGCGTGGGTGTCCCGGTCTATCGCGACGCGAGCCCGGCGCTCATGGATGCGTTGCGCCGCATCGACGAGGGCAGCGCGGGAGCTCCGGACGCCGATCTCGACATCGTGCTGCGCGAGGCGCGCCCGCGCGATGCGCTCACGCTCTGGCACCTTCTCGATCGCGGCGCCTCCGAGCGTCAGCGCGCACAGATCGTCGATCGCCTCGGCGCCCTCATGGACATCACTCCGGAGGAGCGCGATCGTCTGGTCGGGGGCGATCAGCGCTCGATTCGCCGACTCGGCCGCCAGCTCGGCATCGACAAGAAGCGTTGGTGGAGCGACTGGATTCGCGGGGTCATCCGAGGCGCGTGAGAGGGGAGAGCGGGCGTCCCGCGCCCGCCTCTGTTCCATGCTAGAGGCTGGAGGCTAGAGGCT
>DATKDP010000119.1:0-4453 GCA_035546335.1 Thermoanaerobaculia bacterium
AGCAACGCGCAGCTTCGATCCCGCTTGCCGCAGATTGCCTTCCATCACATAGCGGGCGCCCAGTTCCTTGCCGGCGGTGCGCACGTCAACCGACTCATGGGCGTAGCGCGAAGTCGAACTACGCGCGATCACTCGAAGATACGAGAAGCGAGACAGGCCCGTCACGATGTCCTCGGTCAGCCCCTCGGCCAGGGCTGTGAGCTCGCTGTTGGTCCCGCTGTACTTGAACGGCAGGACGGCCACCCAGAACCCTTCCTCAGTGCGAACCGCTCCCGAGATCGGTGCGGGAGATTTCGAGGACTCCGGCGCAAGTGAGTGCCCGCTGTTCTCCGGGACAATCTCCAGCCCTGCCATGCGGAGTCCGTCGATCACATGTTCGACCAGCGCATCGTCGAACCACCCGCCGAGCTCCGCGCGCGCGGTCGAGAGGAAGTCCGGCCTCGTGGAAAGCAGTTCCCGCAATGCCCTTTGTGCGGCGGCGATCTCGCCGAGCTGACCGTACGCCGCGGCGCTCATGACGAGCGTCCAGAAATAGCCCGGGATGTTGATTCGGAGTGAGCTTTCCACGGCCGCGCGGTAGTCGTGCTGCCGGTAAGCGTTGAAGAGTGAAGCGAGGCGATACCAGCCGGCAAAATGAGGGTTGAGCTGCATCGCGTCCTCCGCCACTTTGCAGCCACGATCCCAGTCTCCCGAACAGGCGATCAGGATACCCATGAACGCAACCGTCGCCCCATCCATCGGGTTGAGTGCGATCGTTCGTTCGGCCAGAGGCCGGAAGGCCGCAAACTCATGCCGGAAAAACAGAGCTTGAGCGAGAGCCTGGCACGCGAGATTGCTTGTCGGCGCGGCCTCAACGGCACGTTGCGCCGCGGCGAGCGCGCGCCCCAGAGGGTCAGGCCGGAGGTTGAATCCGAACATGTACTCGTCGCAGTAGAGCGTTTCGAGCATTGCCCAGCAATTGCCCTGGTCCGGGGAATCGCGCACGACGCGTTCCAGGACGTCGCGCAGGATCGCGTGCTCTTCCGCGGACATGCGTTCATGAAAACCGAACACACTCAACACGGCTTCGTACGGGGTGAGCTCCTCCGGGCGCTTGTTCCTCAGCACGTCGGCCATGCGATGAACCAGCACGCCGTGCTGGTCTGCGACGGTGGAGACGATCCGGGGCACGAGGTCGTCCTGCAACGCGAAGACCTCTTCCGGGCTGAAGGCGCGCTCATAGTTCTCCGCCCAGAGATGAGCGCCGGAGACGGCGTCCACGAGCTGCACAGCGAGGCGCAGCTTCGATCCCGCTTGCCGCAGATTGCCTTCCATCACGTAGCGGGCGCCCAGTTCCTTACCGGCAGTGCGCACGTCAACCGACTCATGGGCGTAGCGCGAAGTCGAACTACGCGCGATCACTCGAAGATACGAGAAGCGAGACAGGCCCGTCACGATGTCCTCGGTCAGCCCCTCGGCCAGGGCTGTGAGCCCGCTGTTGGAACCGCTGTACTTGAAGGGAAGCACCGCGACCCAGAACCCTTCTTCGGCACGTGTCGACCCTGAGTCGGTTGGTGACTGCGTCTGATCTGCCCTGAACGGCCCGGCGGGCGATCCTTCCGACGAAGCGTTCGCCGGAGGAAGCGAAAGCCCGGCCTTGCGCAAACCCTCCATATATTCGGCGAGGATCTCCGGCCCGTTCCACTTGGCGAGCTCCTCGCGCGCAATCAGCGCAAAGTCCGGCTTCTGCGTAAGGAGCTCCCGCAATGCGTTGGTCGCCGATTCCGTCTCCCCCAGATGCCCATACGCCGTCGCCAGCGCTGCGTGCGTGTAGAAGTAGGTGGGCATGTTGAACTTCAGAGCGACATCCAGCGCAGCGCGATAGTCGCGCTTGCGGAGAGCGTTGCTGAAGGCGGCGAATCGATACCAGCCGGGATGGCGCGGATTCAACTCCATCGCCCGATCGGCCAGCGCGACGCCGCGCTCCCAGTCTCCGGCGTAGGCGAGAAGGATTCCCATGTACGCGGTCGTGCATCCGTCCATCGGGTTCAGCGCGACGGCTCGTTCCGCGGCGACCCGGAAGGCCGCGAGCTCTTTGCGGAAGAAGAGAGCCTGCGCCAGAACGTGATAGGCGAGATGATTGGAAGGGGCGGCGGCTACGGCGCGCCGCGCCGCCTCGAGCGCTCGACCCAGGGGATCGGGCCGCGCGTTGAACCCGTGCTTGTACTCCTCCGCGTGGAGGTTCGACAGCATGGCGAGGCCGTCGGCATAATCGGGCGCCGTCTCGAGCGCCTGTTCGAGTCCCGCGCGCACCTCCGCGTGCTCTTCCGCGTTCAGGCGCTCGAGATAGCCGAAGCTGCGGAGAACCGCCTCATAGGGAGTCAGCTCCTCCGGACGACGGCCGCGGAGCGCTTCGCTCATCATGTGCGGCAGGACGCCGTTCATGTCCGCCACTGTCGAGACGATCCGCGGAGCGACGTCGTCCTGCACCTCGAAGATCTGAGCCGGTTCGAAGGGGCGACTGAAAGTCTCCGCCCATAGGTGTGCGCCCGACTCGGCGTCCACAAGTTGCGCGGCCACTCGAAGAGACGATCCCGCCTGGCGGATGCTCCCTTCCATGACGTATCGCGCGCCCAGTTCGCGGCCGATCGAACGAACGTCGGCTGCGTCGCCGGCGAGCCGCGAGGTCGAACCGCGTGCGATGACCCGCAAGTAGGAGAAGCGCGAGAGACCGGTCACGATCTCCTCGGTCAGCCCCTCCGCAAGAGCCATGAGGTCCGTGCTGGCGCCGCTGTACCGAAAAGGCAGCACCGCAACCCAGAAACCTTCGTCGGCGCGGTCCTGTCCCGAATTCGTGCCGGACTGCACTCGATCCGCGATTTCGGCGATCGTCCCTCGCCGTTTCGGTGCGCCGTCCAATCCGTCAGTCACAGGAATCGAGAGCCCCGCCTTGCGTAGACCCTCGAGCAGAGGCTCGAGCAGGCCGCTCGCAAAGTGCCAGCTCTCGATGTTCGATCGTGCGTGGGCCGCGAACTCCGGATCGAGCGCCAACAGGTCCCGAACCGCCGCCTCGGCTTCGGCGCGGCGGCCGAGGTGCCCGGACGCAGCAGCCATGACGAGAAACGGCCAGAAAAGGCCGGGCACGTCCACCCGGTTCGCGCACGCTAGGGCCTGCTCGTACTCACCCTTGTGGAAGTGCTCCCAGAGTGGCGCGAAATGCATCCACCCCGCGTGGTTGGCGTTGAGCTCCATCGCGCGGCGCACGATTGCGGCGCCGCGCTCGAACTCGCGAGTGTGCACGATCTGCAGCCCCAGGATTCCCACCGCGTCGGTGTTGAGGGGATTGAGGGCCATCGCCCGCTCGGCCGCAGGGCCGAAAGCGGCCAGATCCCGGCGGAAAAAATGCGTCTGCGCCAGAGCGACGAGCGCAAACTGGTTCGCCCGATCCAGCTCGACCGCACGGCGGGCCGCGGCGAGGGCCCGATCGAGAGAGGTCTCGTCGTCCCCGAAGCCAAATGCGTGTTCGTCGACGTAGATCTGAGCCAGACAGGCCCACAGGTCCGACTGCCGGTCGTCTCGCTCCAACGCCCGTTCCAGACGGCTCTTGAGCGCAGCGTGGGCCGCGGGCGTGATCTGCTCGCGGTAGGCGAAATACTGGAACTGCCACTCTGCCGACGTTAGAGCGGCGTCGTCCTTCTCTCGCATGGCCGACTGCATGGAATGCACGAGCACTCCATAGCTGTCGGCGACCGTTGCGACGATCCGGGCCGAAAGGTCGTCCTGCACTGTGAAGAAGCTCGACGCCTGAAGATCGCGGTTGAACGTCTCGGACCATATCTGCGCTCCACTCTGAGTGTCGACGAGCTGGGCGCTCACCCGAATGGCGGAGCCTCCCATGCGCATGCTTCCTTCCAGCACGTAGCGGGCGCCGAGTCTGGCACCGAGGGCCCGCTCGCTTCCGGGCTCTCCCTGCAGGCGAGCCGCCGATGTGCTCGAGACAACCGACAGATATCGAAATCGGGAAAGGCCTGTCGCGATCTCGTCGGCGAGCCCGTTGGCCAGGGCTGCGAGGTCGGCGTCGGCACCAACGCATTTGAACGGCAGCACCGCAACCCACAAGCCATGATCCGCGCGGGCGACAGCGGCGCCTTCGCTCGGCGCTGACCGTGCGGACCCGACACCCTTTTGCGTTACGCCGCCCAGCGCGCCCCGCAGGTCGCGCGCCGATGGGAAGCGGTCCGCGGCACTCTTCTCGAGACAGCGACTGATGATCCGAATCAGTCCCTCCGGCAGGTCCTTCCGCCGCAGGGCGAGCGGTCTCGGCGTGTCGCGGAGGATCGCGGTGGCGAGAGCGACCGAGGAGTCGCCCCGGAAGGGCCGCTCGCCGCTGGCCATCTCGTACAGCATGATGCCGAGCGAGAAAATGTCGGTCCGGTAGTCGAGGGCCCGACCGTGCAACTGCTCGGGCGACATG
>DATKDP010000120.1:0-7870 GCA_035546335.1 Thermoanaerobaculia bacterium
GAGACTGTGTGCAAACTTTTCGGTGGGAGCTGCCGATGCGATCGGTCGAGAATCCTTTGGACGGGAATTCGCCTCGGAAACGCGAAATCCGGGGAAACGAAAGAGGGCGTGGATGGAACTAGGCCGCCCTGAGGCGTGCGGTGAACTCTTCGACTCCCAAAATAGTGATAATTCGCTTGATGTTGAAGCTCATCGCCGCGAGATCGAACTCAGCTTTGACGCCATCGAGTCCTTTGAGCAAGAAGTAGCCGCCGTTGATCCATCGTTTCATGGTCCCAAACGGGTGTTCGACTAACCCTTTTCGCCGCGCCATGATCTCTGGTCGGACCCGAGCGCGTCTGTCGGCCCTCTCGATCAGATCTTCGTCGACACTTCGACGGATTCTTCGCTCCTTGCCGCTCGTGCAGAGCGAGCGTATGCCGCAGTCCCTGCATGCTGGAGTTGTGTAGCACTTGACTTGTCGATTTTCGCGGTTCTCGAGATGGGAGAACTTGAGCGCGGATCCATTCGGGCAGTGATATTGGTCGATCTCGGCGTCGTAGATGAAATCGTACTTGGTGAACAGGCCCTTCTTCTCATTCATCGAGTTCTTGATTCTTCTGACATACGGCTCGATTCCTGCCTCTTCACATTTCTTCAACTCATCGGAATCGCTGTAGCCGCTATCGGCAACCAGATCAAGGCTCTCGACCTGGAGAAACTCTTTGGCTTCGATCGCTGTGTGGCTGAGCTGTTGGAGATCATTCGGGGCATTGGTCACATCGGTCGCCACGATCAGTCCATGCTTCGCATCCACGGCGATCTGAACGTTGTAGCAGACGTTGAAGGATCCGCCGGTCTTCATGCTTCGGCTCTCTGGATCCGTCAGAGAGACCTGATCTTCGCCGGTCTCATCCATCTGTTTGACGATCTCGACGATCTCCGAACGCCGGCGGCGGAGTCGCTCGATCTTCTTCTCGAGTTCCTCCCGGTCGACTTTCGTCTCAGTCTTCTCCTCGCGATCGTTCTGCTCGATCTCATCGAGGTATTTCTCGAAAGCACGATCGATCTCATCGAGACGCCGTTCTACTTTGGTTCTCGTGAAGTTCCGATCCTTCGAGTTGACTGCTCGAAACTTGCTGCCATCGACACCGCCCAGTTCGCCTCCGAACAGATCCTCGCCCCGACACCACTGGTTGAACTGACGGAACAGTTTGCGGATGGCTCGTTCATTGTCACGCCGGAACATGGAGATGGTCCAGAAATCCGGCCGCAACTTCCGGAGCAACCACATCACTTCGACGTTGGTTTTACTCGCCTTCTCCAGGTTCCGACTGGAAATCACCCGATTGAGAAATCCCCAAAGGTAGAGAGCGACCAGATCAGCGGGATGATACGGGGGGCGGCCCGTATTCTCCGCAATCGCTTTCGAGAACCCCATCGCTGCCCACTCCGCGTCCGTGAACCCTTGCACCAATGCGTCGATGACTCGGACCGGGTTGTCCTCAGTGATGTAGTCCTCGAGCCGCTCTGGAAGCAGTATGGCCTGCTCGCGAGGAACGCCTCTGATGTGCATGTGCTATTTTATCGCGGTCCACCTCAAAATTAGCGCTCTACCCAAAAAGTTTTCACACAGTCTCGGGATGACAGCAGGGGAGAGCGGGCGTCCCGCGCCCGCTCCTGTCCAACGAGCGACGATGCAGCCTGTCATGGTCATTTTCACCCGATCCCGGTTTCTTCCTTTCGTTCCTTCCAGCGGTGCCAGGCATAGAGCAGAACTGCGATCGTGACGATGGCGATCAGCGCGTACTTTTCGACATGGGCAGCTTTTCCGAGGAGCGTCTCGACTGCCCGGCCGAAGTAGACGCCAAGGTGGGCGATGATGATCGTCCAGGTGAGGCAGCTCAGCCCTTGATAGAAGAGAAACTTCGCGACCGAGATCCTCGAGATCCCGACGACGATGGCGCAGGTGATTCGCAGACCGTAGAGATACTGCGAGATGAAGATTGCCGGAATTCCATACCGTTCGAACAGACGGATTCCCTGTCCCAGGTGTTTCTGCATTCTCGGAAAGTGGTTGACGATCCGCAGACCCCGAGCTCGTCCCAGCCAGAACCAGAAGATATGACCCGAGTAGGCACCGAGGAATCCGACGATGATGACCAGTGGAAGGGAGAGGTAATTCTGTTCCGAGAAGAAGCCGGCCAGGACCAGGATCGTCTCCCCTTCGAAGAAGGTGCCGATGAAGACGGCGACATAGCCGAACTTCTCGAGAAAGAGCTCAGCAGACATCGGGAGTCTTGGAAGGGAGGCGGCGGGCTCGGATCATCGGTTCTCTCTCTGTCGATCGACCGCCACGTCGGTTCTCTGCTCCAGAAGACGAAGAATCCGCTCCAGCAACGTCCAGATCTGCTCGAGGCTTCCTTCGATGCGAATGAGCCGCTCGTCGAAGTCACCGCTCTCGATCTCCTCGATCAGGTCGGAGAAGATCGGATCCACCACCACCGATCCCTCAGGCCGCGCGGCGATCGTGTCGTCGTCGCTGGGGTCGTAGGGATAAAGCCGGTCGATCATCTTCAGGATCGAGCTCTGGGGAGCGATCAGCGGAAGAACGGTCATCCCGCTGATCGCTTCGAGATGCTGGAGGACATCGATGTCGGTGGGGTCTGACATGGCGACTTCCAGGCGTGTGCCGTCCATGCGAATCGGAATCGCCTGTGCCTCGCGCGCGATCCGGCCCGGGATCTTTCTCAGCACCTTCCTCGGGATGTCGATGTGAAGAAGGCTGATGCAGGGAATGTCGATCTGCCGGGAGAGGAAAGCGGCCAGCACGTTCTCATCGATGAATTTCAGATCGACCAGCGTCGAGCCGAATTTCTTCCCGGTCTGCTGCTGCTCGGCGAGCGCGATCTTCATTTGAACCTCGTCGATGAGATTCGCAGACAGCAGCATCACTCCGAGATTCTCTTTCTGCACGCCGCGGTATCTTATCGCAGGAGCCATGCCCGGGCTTGCGAGAGGATGGTTACGATCGCTCCGCGAGCCTTCTCAGCACCACCTGGCCGTACCCAGCTACGAAGATCAGCAGGAAGGGGAGCGGGACGAAGCGCCCGATGCCAGCCCACAGAGTCGAAGCTCCGAGAAAAAAAACGAGCAACGCGAGCTCGCCGGCCGGGAAACCGAACCGTTCGCCTCGTGTCACCACACGCTGTCCGCAGCCCCACTTGGGCGTTCGAACGAACTCTCCCCCACGCTCGATCAACCCCTCGAGAACGGCTCTGGAATTTCCGAGCGACAAGCCGATTCCCACGGGGAGCAGATTGAGGATCTCCGAGAGTGTGAGGGGTGGGCGACCAGCGCGCCGTTGACCTTCGATATAGAACGAAAGGACAGCAGCAGTCGCGGCGATGAAGGCGGCGGCGTCGAGGAGGGCGAGCCACATCAGGCCGGCCTGATAACGGACCGCGAGGGCGGGCATGAGGAGAAGCCCGAGAAGGAGCGTCATCGGGTAGGCGAGATTGGCGGTGAGATGAAAGATCGCCTCGACCTTCACGCGGAAGGAAAGCGGCGCGCGAAGCAGAGCCGGGAGGATCCTGATCGCCGTCTGAATCGATCCTTTCGCCCAGCGATGCTGCTGGCTCTGGAACGCGCTCATCGTCACGGGAAGCTCGGCCGCCACTTCCATGTCGGTGAGGAAAACAAACTTCCAGCCGGCGAGCTGCGCGCGGTAAGAAAGATCGAGATCCTCGGTGAGGGTCGCCGCCGACCAGCCTCCCGCCTCGGCGATTGCTTCCCGCCGCCAAACGCCCGCCGTTCCATTGAAGTTGAAAAAGCGTCCCGAAACGTAGCGCGCGGCCGACTCGACGGCGAAGTGCGCGTCGAGGTAGATCGCCTGCACTCGCGTGAGAAGGGAGGCTTCACGGTTCACATGTCCCCAGCGCACCTGGACCATGCCCACCGAACGGTTGGCGAAGTGAGGGACGACTCTGGTCAGAAAATCAGGTGACGGGAGAAAGTCCGCGTCGAATACGGCGAAGAGCTCGCTGGATGATCGCTGGATGCCGTAAGCGAGCGCGCCTGCCTTGAAGCCGTCCCTCCCTTCGCGCCGGAGGTGCACTGCGTTGATCCCTCGCGAGCGCAGCACCGCAATCCGCTCGGCCGCGAGACAGCTCGTCTCGTCGGTCGAATCGTCGAGCAGCTGGATCTCGAGCGGTCCACGGTATTCGAGCGAGCCTGCGGCGTCGAGGAGACGCTCGATCACATTCGGCTCGTTGTAAACCGGGAGCTGGACGGTGACCGACGGCCAGAGCGCTCCCTCCTGCGGCAGCTGCGGCGAGGGCATGGCATGGCGCCGGCGCAATCTGACAAGATACAACCGGTGAAGCGCGTAGACCGTCACGATCAGAAAGACCCCGTAGTAGGTCGTGAGCAATCCGATCTGGAGATTCGTAGTCATGCGACGGCGAGGCGGCTGGCGCCCTGGTTGCCGCTCATTCTACTCTTTGCGATCTTCGCCTCGACGCCCGGACTCACCGCGCGTCATGGTGTCGAGTTTTACGCGGTCTGCAGTTTCCTGGCGGGCGTGACGTGGCTCGCTCTCCGCGCCAAACCGTTGCGATGGCCCTTCCCTGCGATTCTCTCCGTCGCTCTCGCCGCGCGACTGTTGTTCATCGGGGAGCCACCCCATCTTTCCGGCGATGTGTACCGCTACCTCTGGGACGGAACCGTTTCGGCTACGGGAGCCAGCCCGTATGCAGCTGCTCCGTCGGATCCGGCGCTCGCCTCTCTTCGGGAGCCATGGCATGGAAGGATCAACCATCCGGAGATCCCCTCGATCTATCCGCCGCACGCCCAGGCGCTCTTTCTGACGACCGGAGGGAGTCTTCCGGTCTGGCGCATCCTGCTGCTTCTGATCGAGATCGGGGGTCTCGTTCTGCTGCGGCGGCTCGTCCCCCCCGAGGATCTTCTGGCCTACGCTCTTTTTCCACCGCTGCTGTTCGAAGGGATCTGGAACGGGCATGCCGACCTTGCGGCCGGCTTCTTCCTGCTCGTTGCCTTCGCAGCGACGGAAGCGCGACGAGCGGTCGTCTCGGGAGCGTCGCTGGCGATCGCCGCCGGAATCAAGCTCACGCCTCTCGTGGCCCTGGTGGCGATGTTGCGCCACTCGCGGGGACGTCCGCTCTTTCTTCTGTGCTTCTCGCTGGTTCTGGTTCTCCCGGCGATTCCCTTCGCGCTCCATGGCGACCTCATGCCCGGACTCCATGACTACGCTGCGCGGTGGAGCTTCAATTCACCGCTCTACGAGATCGCCCTGGGAGCCGTCGCGGCGTCCGGTGCGACGACATGGCTTCGCGGCCTCTGGGGTGTGCTGAAGGACTCGTTGCCGCTTGAACGTTTCTCGCCATCAGTGTACGGACTGCTGTATGACGAGATGGTTGCACGGGGCGCGTTGGCGCTCGTCCTGGTGATTGCAATCGTGATCGTTGTACGCGCGTCGCGCTCCCTCGCATCGGGGATCGTGAGGTCGATCGCCCTGCTTCTTCTCTGTTCTCCGGCGATTCACCCATGGTATTGGCTGGTGATGATGCCGGTCGCTTTCGTCGCCGGCGAGCTCGTCGTCGTGATGCTGGGACTCTTTGCCGGGTGGTCGTATCTGCTGTACGGCGGCGTGAGCTCGTGGATCGTTTTCCTGCTCTGCTATGCGCTGCCGGTGATGCTCGCGATCCGGATGCCGAGGCTCACTGCGAGCGATCGCTGACCGTGATGGTGAAGAGTGCCCAGAGGCGGGCGCGGGACGCCCGCTTTCCCAGGGCCTACTCCGCCTTGAGCGCGCGTGTCATGAGGCGTTGGATGGCATTGCGCGCCGTCTCTCCCTCGTAGAGGACGCGGAACATCTCGGTGACGATCGGCATGTCGATGCCCGTTCGTATCGACAGGTCGCGTGCTGAGCGTGAAGTCCTGATTCCTTCGGCGACGAGTCGCGTCCCGGAGAGAATCTCTTCGATCGTTTTTCCTCTGCCGAGCTCGACGCCGACGTTTCGATTGCGGGAGAGCGAGCCGGTACAGGTGAGAACGAGATCACCGATACCGGCGAGGCCTGAGAACGTTTCGTGCCGGCCGCCCAGAGCGACGCCGAGCTTTCGTATCTCGTGCAGGCCGCGGGTGATCAGCGCCGCGGTCGTGTTCGAGCCGTATCCGATTCCCTCGATGACGCCTGCGGCGATGGCGATGACGTTCTTGAGAGAGCCGGCCAGCTCGACGCCGACCACGTCCTCCGATCGATAGCCGCGGAAGGATCTGCACGAGAATGCCGCCTGGATCTCTCGGGCGAGCTCCTCGTTCGTCGAGGCGATGACCGCCGCGCTCGGGTCGCCGCGTGAGATCTCGAAGGCGAAGGTCGGTCCGGAAAGGACGGCGAATTCCGCGAGCTTTCCTTCCAGCACCTCACGGCTGATCTCGGAGGTCCGCTTCAGAGTCTCGTTCTCGATTCCCTTCGTCGCCGAGATCACGCGCACCCGGCCGGCGATCGAGGGCTCGAGCTCGGACAGAACCGACCGATAGTGATGGCTCGGAGTGACCATGATGATCGTATCGCTGAACCGGGCTGCTTCCTCGAGTGATCTGGTCACCCGGACCTTTGCCGAAAACTGCGCCGCGGGAAGGTAATACGGGTTGCTCCGAGTCTGAATGATCGCTTCCGCCACGTTCGGGTCGTGTACCCAGAGGAGCACATCGTGATCGCAGCGCGTCGCCAGTTCGGTCAGCGCCGAGCCGAACGCTCCGGCGCCGATGATCGTGATCTTCACGCGTCGTCCCTCCGCTGCCCGAGCTTTCGCTCGGTGCCGTGTGCAAGCCGGTGGATGTTGCCGCGGTGGCGCACGACGATCGTCAGCGAGATCAGGACACTGAATACGATGATCCAGAAACTCTCGCCCACCATGAAGCGGAGAAAAAGCGGCATCGATGCCGCCGAGAGCATCGAGGCGAGCGAGACGTAGCGCGTGAGCAGGAGCACCAGAGCGAAGATGATCAGCGCTCCTGCGATCGCATGCGGATCGAGGGCCAGAAAGACACCTGCGGCCGTGGCCACTCCTTTTCCTCCGCGGAAGCCGAGCCAGAACGGAAATATGTGACCGAGAACTGCGAGAAGAGCGGCCAGACCGATCCAGTAGCTCGGCGAATCGAGGGGGCTCAGCGGCTGTACCAGATCAACCGGCGAGCCGGCACCTCCCCATTGCGGAAGAGCGATGATCCGGTGGGCGAGGGCGACCGCCGCCCACCCCTTTCCGGCGTCGAGCAGCAGGGCGGAGAGTCCGGCGAGCTTGCCGAAGTTGCGGAGCACGTTCGTCGCGCCGACATTTCCACTGCCGTGCTCGCGGATGTCGGCGCGCCGGGTCAGCCTGACCACCAGATAGCTGAAAGGGATCGAGCCGAGAAGGTAGGCGGATACGGCGATCGCGAGGCGCAGCCACATCGACGCCATTGTAGTGGAAGGGGATGGCTGAGGGCAGAAGGCAGAGGGCAGAGGGCAGAAGGCAGAAGGCAGATAGCAGATAGCAGAGGGCAGATAGCAGATAGCAGAGGGCAAATGGCAAATGGCGGAGTCGGATGGCAGAGGGCGGAGGACTCGCGGGGATGGGCGCTGAGTACTCTCCAGGACGCCCGGCTCTCACCTCGTCGCCTCTGCACCCCCGATCCGAGATCTGCCCACGTGTCTGCGATCTGCCTTCTGCGATCTGCTATATCTGCTATCTGCTATCAGTGCTGTCCAAATTAGCCCGGACTCAGGGGAGCAGCCCTGGGGTTTTCAGGGGTTTCGGTGTTGATCTGGTCGTTTTCAGGATGCGGCCTCCCATTTCTGCTGTCTCAATTGGCTAAGAAAAACTGAGCT
>DATKDP010000121.1:0-8423 GCA_035546335.1 Thermoanaerobaculia bacterium
TTCCCGCGCCGCTTCCGCGGGCAACTTCATCGGGTATCGGACGGGACGGTGATCGGCGGCGAATTCGAGTCAGGTGGCCTGGGTGCGGTGCTGTTGTCATTCGTCTTGTGGAGCATGGTCGCACTACTGGCGGGATTCTTCGTAGCCGGTCTGCTGTCCTATCTGCGATGGGTTGCCGTTTTCGACGCGACGGCGGGCATTGTCGTCATGTGCATTTGTGTCGGGTTCGCGCTGTTGGCCTTTGGCCTGAAGGCAGCGCTGGAACGCGCAACGCGGAAAGAAAAGGCATTCGTCCTCGACTATGTGGGCGGAGAGCTGAAGGGAGTGCAGATTGCTCCAGCCGAGACGCAAGGTGCGTAGCGTTGCGTCTGCGGATGCCTTGTGGATTTATCTGGGACCCGACTTAAAGGACTTGTCATCCTGAGCGAAGCGAAGGATCTTCTTGCGGGGATCGGGTGTCGCGAGATGATCCTTCGCTTCGCTCAGGATGACACTTGGTTCATTCACCCTCACGCCCGAAATCCCTCCCACCCCTCCCTGATCTCCTCCAGCGCCTCGCGCACTTCGGGGGACGATCGCACGCCGTCGAGAAACCAGTCGTGTCGCGCAAGGTACGGATACGCCAGGTACCCGCGCGATAATGCAATCCGCAACCACGAAGCAGTCTTCTCCGCATCACCGAGAAGTGCGTACACATCCGCTATCCACGACGCGTACTGCAGGTCTGCCGCTGCAGTCGCCTCCACCTCCGGAGTGAGCATGCTCAGGCTCTTCTCCCGCTCCTCGCGAATGGCAAGTACCAGTGCCATGCCGATTCGGGCGAACGGATCGTCGGGGCTTTCGCGCAGCATCGTCTCTGCATTCTTCTCCGCTTCGTCGGTCCGGCGCATCAGCAGGAGCATCAGCACTATGAGCATGTTCTTGAGTGAGAACACCGCCTCCATGCTGCTCACCGTTGCAAGCGCCTTCTCGAAATCGCCGTCCATGAGCTCGACGACGGTCATGCCGAGCTGTCCGAACCAGCTGAACGGATCGATTGAGGCCAGCCGCATCCCCATCGGCCGCGCCTTATCCGTCTGCCCAGCCAGGCAGTAGATGACGGTCAGCCACGAGAGGGCGTCCAGTTCGTTCGCATCGCGCTCCACCGCTTCGCGCAGATGGCGGATCGCGCCGGGGACGTCGCCGCGGTGAATCGCCACCATTCCGAGCAGTGCCCGGCCGCGTGCAGAGCCGGGGTCGATTTGAAGAACGCGCTTCGCAATCTCTTCGGCGCGGTCGAGCACCGCTACATCCTGAGAGACACCGGCGTTCCAGTACTGCCAGAGGATGATGCCGCGCGTCGCCAGCAGCGCTGGATTCTCTCCCGCGATCTCGAGAGCACGGTCGATCTCCGCCTGCGCCGCGTCGAGCGACGACTCATCGAACTCGTACATCAGTTTGCGCGCGCGGAGGTAGCTCTCGTACGCGCGCACGTCGGCCACCGGGCGCTCACGCATCCGGTCGCTCTCGACGGACGTCAGCTTGAGCCGCAGTTCCGAGGCGATGGAGCGTGCTACTTTTTCCTGGATGTCGAAGATGTCGTCCATCGTGCCGTCGAACTTCTCCGCCCAGATGGTCGACTCCGCCGCGGCGTCGATGAGCTGCGCGGCGATGCGCAACCGCTCACCGGCGCGACGGACGCTTCCGGTGACGACGTAGCTAACGTGCAGCGCGGATGCAATCTGCGGAACCGCCGCGCCGCTGGCCTTCAGATGCGCGGCGGACGACCTCGCCACAACCCGCAGCGTTTCGATCCGCGACAGATCGGTGATGATCTCCTCGGCCACGCCGTCGCCGAGGTATTCGCTGTCGCGCGCGGCGCTGAGATCGTCGAAGGGGAGGACAGCGATGGAGCGGGTCTCCTGCGCAACAGGCGTGGGTGGGGACGTGGTGGTCGATGTACGCTTCAGATCGGCGAGCACGTCCCGGAACGACTGGTAGCGCCGCTCGCGATCGCGCTCGAGGCAGCGAGCGCTGATCTCGCGCACTCCCGCGTCTTCGCCGAACGCTTCGTGGAGGATGCAGCCGAACGAGTAGATGTCGACGCGGTGATCGACCTCGAGGCCCATCGCCTGCTCGGGGGCCATGTAGCCGAGCGTTCCCATGACCATGCCGGGGGTTGATTCGAGGCTCCGAATGGCGGTGTGGTCATCGTCAGACTGTGGCGAAAGCTGCAACAGTTTGGCAAGCCCGAAGTCGAGCACCTTCGCGTATCCGTCCTCGCTGATCATGATGTTCTCGGGCTTGAGGTCGCGGTGGACGATCCCCGCCGCATGCGCCTTGCCCAGCGCCTCGGCCACCTGGGTGAGCCATCCGAGCATCTCGCCGGAGCCGGTGGAGTGTGTGATCGAGCGGCGCAGCGTCTGCCCCTCGACCAGCTCCATGGCGATGTAGTTGACGCCGCCGTCATTACCGATGTCGTAGATATGGAGGATGTGCGGATGGTTGAGGGCCGACGCAGCCTTCGCCTCCCGCTCGAACCGCGGCAGCGCATCCGCGCGCGTGACCGCTTCCTTCGACAGCACCTTGATGGCGAGGTCCCGATCGAGCCGCCTGTCCCGCGCGCGATACACATCTCCCATCCCTCCGCTTCCGAGAAGCGAGAGGATTTCGTAGGGGCCGATGGTCGTACCGGGAGTCAGGGACATGGGGTGGTTGCGGATTATCTCACCGCTTTCAGGTAGTGCATGTGGCAGGGCCCTCCGAGGCCCTGCCTTTTCAGGCATTAGAGATGTACGACACCTGGAGCGTGCACCATCTGCCCCGATGACTCCAGTACTCGTACATCTTTACGATGCGGTATAGGCAGGGCCTCGGAAGGCCCTGCCACATGCGCCACGCCCAGGTAGCGGCGGATTCCGATCCGCCGCTCTTCGGCTCGTCTGAAACTCGTGCGTTATGGGGCCATCGACCCTGGATGAATGCCCCACACGCCGTATCGCGATGGAGTCCTGGAACAGGGACATCGGAATCGGAATGTCCCGCTACTTCGCCCGGATCGTCTGAAGTCGAGTTCGTCGCGACCTTTAGTCCTTTCAGCTCGGCGAGCTGACGAGGCGGGGAGGGATCGCCTCGTTCTCGCTCGTTCTCGTAGTTCACTAGTTACTCGACGCTGCACGTGCCTGTGGCAGATTGCGGAGAGCCACAACCATCTCGCGCGCGGACTGATAGCGCGCACCGGCGTCCTTCACCAGCGCTTTTCGAACGACGGAGTCGAGCTCGGGTGGGACGGCGCCATTCAGGCCGACGATGGCAGGAGGGTCAGCGTGGACGATGAGGTCGATCGTCTCGGATCGCGATGCCGCGGAGAACGGCAGGCGCCCGCTCAGCATCTCGTAGAGAACGACACCGAGACTGAACAGATCACTGCGCGCATCGAGCGGACGACCCAAAGCCTGCTCGGGACTCATGTAATGCACCGTCCCCACGATGGCACCATCCTCGGTGCGAAACCGCGTCTCGCCAGCGCTTCCAACCTTCGTAAACTCACCCGTGAGCTTCGCAAGGCCAAAATCCAAAACCTTCACGTCGCCGCGCTGCGTGATGACGACGTTATGGGGCTTGATGTCGCGATGGATGATTCCGCGCGAGTGCGCTGCGTCGAGCGCATCGGCGATCTGGACTCCGATGCCGACCGCTTCGTCGAGCTCGAGCGGCTGACCCGCGATCTTCCGGTCGAGCGCCACGCCATCGACGTACTCCATCACGATGAACGGCGTGTCGCGCTCGTCGCCGATCTCGTAAATGTGCGCGACGTTCGGGTGGTTGATCGCGGACGCCGCGCGCGCTTCGACCAGAAAGCGATCGAGGGCGGCGCGCGAAAGCCTCCCGGAGTCGCCGAGACATTTGACCGCCACCGTGCGGCCGAGGCGCGTGTCATGCGCGAGATAGACGACCCCCATACCCCCGGCTCCGAGCTTGGATGTGATCCGGAAGCGGGAGAGCATCGTTCCCGGCCCGAGCCCGGAGACGACGGCAGGGCGGATCTCCGTCGGCTCGAGAGCCTCGGTCACGGCCCGTACCTCGAAGAACTCGACCTTGCCGCTGGCACCAGGCAGTGTCTTCGGCCCCGTCGCCTCGCCGAGCTCTCCCGCCGCGAGGGCATGCGCGGGGAGCGCGATGAGCGTCGCTCCCGGTGCCGCTTCCGTGGCGAGACGCTCCGCGATCGACACCGGCGTTCCCACGGCCGCGTAGTTCCGGAGCAGGTCGGATCCGAACACGCCTACCGTGCAGTAACCGGTGTTGATGCCGATCCCCACGCCCGCCTCGGAGATTCCGAACCGTCGCCATCCCGGCAGGAGCGCACGCACCCGCTCGTGCATCGCATGCGCGGCCGTCACCGCATTCCGCGCCTGCTCGTCGGGAGCAAGCGAGTCCGGCGCGCCGAACAGGACCGCGACCGCACCGCTGCCGATCGACTGAACCGTGCCGCCATGGGCCACGGCGACCGCCGTCATCTCGCGCAGGACCTCGTCGATCACCGCGGCCAGATCTTCCGGCTCGAGCGTCTCGGCGAGCGCATCGAATCTGGCGAGCAGGCAGCGGAGGATCGTGATCTTTCTCCGCTCGAATCCTTCATTCGATCCCAGCTTGCCGGAGAGGACGCTCGCGACGATTGGCTGCGGCAGGAAACGGCGGAGCTCCCCAGTGCGGAGAAGCTCCGCCATCTGCTGTTCGACGCGCGACTGGAGCTTCGCACTCAGCGCCTCGAGCTCGCGTTCCTGGCTGCGCGCACGGATGAGGTTCCGCACCCGCGCGAGGAGCTCGCCCTGGTCGAACGGTTTGCTGAGGTAGTCGTCGGCGCCGGCCTGGAGGCTCTCGATCCGCGCCCCCGTTCCGGCTCGCGCGGTCAGAAAGATGACCGGAAGGCGGTGGAGTGCGGGGTCGATGCGGATTGCTTGCAGGAACTCGCGTCCGCTGACCTTCGGCATCATGAAATCCGTGATGATCAGGTCGGGCGCGTACCGGTGCGCCTTCTGCAGCCCGTCCTGCCCGTCGGCGGCGACGAAGACGTTGTACTGCGGCCGCAGGAGTGTCCGGACGTAGCTGCGCAGATCGGGATTGTCTTCGGCGTAGAGGATCGTCGGACGTGCCGGATCGCTCTCCGCCTCGGCCTCCGCGTTGAGTGGCTCGACGTCGTCGGTCCTTCCTTCACGATCCAGCTCGGAGGCGGCGGCGCGCGCCAGATCCGCGGAAGCAGCGTCGTCCTCGATTTCGACGATCGATGCGGCGTCGAGGTGCCCGTTGCCGAGCGGAACGGTCAGTTGGAACGTGGAGCCGCGGCCGAACTGACTCCGCGCGACGACGTCGCCTCCATGCAGGTGCGCCACTTCTTTCACCAGTGCGAGGCCGAGGCCGGTTCCTCCGAACTCGCGGGAGGCACTCGCGTCGGCCTGGCGAAATCGGTCGAACACGTACGGGAGCTGGTCCTCCTTGATGCCGATGCCGGTATCCGCTACGGTCAGTCGGAAGTTCCCGCCGACGATCTCGGTCGAGACGTCGATCGTTCCCTGCCGCGTGAACTTGTACGCATTCGACAACAGATTGAACAGCAGCTTGTCGAGCTTCTCGAGATCGATCCAGAGATCGGAGCCGATGACTGCCGCGTCGGGAAAGAAGCGGACCTCGACGTTCGGCTTCCCGCCTCCTTCGCGGAAGCTTCGGACGCGCTCCTCGACCCACTGGTTGAGGCTTGCGGCGCGACTCGCGCGCAGGACCATCTGCCCGGCTTCGAGCTTTGCGAGGTCGAGGATCTGGTTCACGAGGCCGAGCAGCCGCTGCTGGTTGCGGCGCATGAGATCGATCGCCTCGGCCACCGGCGGAGCGATCTGGCCGTGGGCTCCGGAGAGGATCTGCTCGATCGGGCCGAGGGTGAGCGTGATCGGCGTACGGAACTCGTGGGAGATGTTTGCGAAGAACTCGGTCTTGAGCCGGTCCGTTTCCTCGAGAATCCGTACGCGCATGTTCTTGACGGTTGCGGAGATGAGGCCGGCCACCGCGCGGAAGGTGTCGGCGTCGCCCTGGTCGAGCGGCGGAAACATCGGCGCCGCCTCCTTCAGGCGGCCCGAAACGATGACGCCGATCGTCTCGTCTTCTCCCGGAACGGGAACGGCGAGGAAGTACGGAAGATCGAACGCTTCCCGGACCCGATCGATGGTCGCGGTCGCCGGCGTCGCGCGGTTCGCGAGCAGCAGCCCCTCCCCCCGCGCAAAGTCCGCTGGAAGCTCGATCGCGACGCCATCGAAGCCGGCGGTGAACTCCTCGCGGTAGCCTGTCCAGTGGGCGGGGCGGTAGACGTGCTCCCGTTCGGCGCGCGCGAGCACGAGCGTCCTGTCCATCCCTAGCATCGAGTTGATCGCGGGAACGGCGATCTCGAAGATTGAAGAGATCTGCGTGTGCGCGGCGACGGACTGCTGGAGTTGCGACAGTAGAGCAAAGCCGTCGCGCTTCTGCCGCAGCTCGTGGCGGAGCGCGGGAATCGTGTAGTCCAGCTTGAGGTTTTCCCCGGCGAGCTCGGCGACCTGGCGCTTGTAGTACGCGACCTCACGCCGCAGCCGGTCGTGATCGTGAGATTGATCGCTCATCGGCTCGAGATCAGTGCGACGCGCTCAGAATGCTGAGGACTCCTGTCCAGTTGTGCGACTGCATCACCGAACCCGCCTTCGCGATCTCGCAGCCGACGTACCATCCGAGGAGCGGAACACGCGAGCCGATGACCTTCTGGACCTCTTCGGCTTCTTCGCGGTCGGTACCGCTGTACGCGCTGGCCCGACCCGCACAATCGATGTAGAGCGCCATGACGGGACGGCGGTCGCCGATCTGCTCGAAGAGGCGCTCGGCACGCTGCGCGATGTAATCGAAGCTGATGCTGCGCCGCATGAGCTGGACCTGCTTTCCGGTCGTCAGGTCGTCGCCGAACATCACGAGGCCTCCGCGCTCGCGGTCGACGTCCATGCAGAGGCGGACGGCGTACTCGTCCTCGTTGTAATCGCCGAAAGGATCCCCATTGTTCACGCCGAGCGTGATGAACAGAGGGTAGTCCTCCCATTTCGTCTCGCTCCCGAGGAGGTCGGTGATGACGTCGAGCGCGGGCCGGCCGTCGAGCTCGAGAACGGTGTTCTCCTCGGCTTTCGTGATCGTGTAGTAGGGACTCGAGGGCTTGCAGCCGTGAAGGATCGCCGTGTGCATTTGGAGGTCGCCGGACATGCTGAGCGCAATCGCACTGTGATTCTCGATCTCGTCACCGAACCACTGGAACGTCGGCGACCACTGCATGTCGCCCATCGTCCCCCCTCCGGCAGTCGTTGGCCAGGCGCCGAGCGATTCGCCGAGACCCTGCAGGAGCGGCGTCGCCATATTCAGGCTCATCCCGGTACTGACCTGACGCTTGACGATGTCGTAGAGAAGGAGAAGGTTGTCGGGATCCGAGCCGTGCGCCCGGATCGCCGCGCCGAGCGCGCGGCCGACGGCGTACTCGTTGTCCGGCAGGTTCTTCTCGATGAAAAGGTGAAAACGCGCGTCGGAGGACGAGAGGAGCGCGACGCCAAACTGATACCCGTCGTACCCCATCCGTTCGTTCGTGATCAC
The DNA here is from genome assembly GCA_035546335.1 of Thermoanaerobaculia bacterium. Taxonomy (GTDB): domain Bacteria; phylum Acidobacteriota; class Thermoanaerobaculia; order Gp7-AA8; family Gp7-AA8; genus DATKDP01. The sequence goes on from DATKDP010000121.1 coordinate 7,627, forward strand.
GCCTACGGCGGCACCGCCGAACAGCGGCGGCTCCGGACCAACGATCGACCGCACCCCCTCGCGCAGGCGCGACGGATCGTGCTTGGCCGTCCCGAACAGCAGCACCACGTCGGGGGCGTCGCCGCCGAGCTTCTCGAGCGCGGCTCGCGCCGCCTCGGCTCCCGCTTCGCGCGAGCTCGTATTCTCACTGTACCCCACCGCCGCCTTCGTCATGAGAGTCCTCCTGACAGGCCGGGAATTGTTCGAGATTCGGGAGGTCGGTACTTTAGCACGGAGCAAACGAGTGGAGCAAACGCAGAGCAGATGCGGGTCGTGCCGCACCGAGCGGCCGGTTACCGCCATCGACAACGCGTTGTCTCGTGCCAATGGCAAAGGGTCTGCGCGCGGCCCGGTCACGACGCGGTCCATATCCGCGACCTCGGACTGGCATCGGCCGCTGATCCGGTGGTCCTCGAGCTGGCAGCGCGAGAGCAATTCGGTCAATATACCGATCGTAGATTCTGAGGCGATTTGACGTTGGGAATCTACGGGACATAGAACCCGTGGCTGTGCCCCCAACTTCTTGGCACTGGAACGGGACATGCATCCTTCCAGCTCCCTAACTTCCGAAGTTTTCTCGGACACAAAGGAGGAGCACATGTCGGAACAGACCCAGCAGGAAACCCGAACGGCCGTCGTTCGCGTCATCAAGGGAACCGGAGATACCGTCGACCAGACCATCGACGCCACTCGCAGCGTCACGGTCAATGCACTCAAAGGGGCAGGCGAGGTCGCGGGCAAGGTCCCTGAGGTCCTCA
>DATKDP010000122.1:0-34841 GCA_035546335.1 Thermoanaerobaculia bacterium
ACGGGCAGCACTCTCGACTGCGCCACGTGGCCGAAGATTCCTACGATCCTGACCACGTGGACATCGTCCTCATGGCTCACCGGGTCGTCCGTCACCGGGCTGAAGATCGGAATCTTCAGCCACGTGGACATCGTCCCCATGGCTCAGTGAGTCGCCCGTCACCAGTCCTGAATTGAAGTCGGCCACAAAAGGTTGCCGAGGTACACTCGGCCCGATGCTCGAGGATGGATTCTTCGATCCGTTGAAGCCGATGTGGATTCGCTGGGGCAATCTCCCGCACTGGCGTCAGGATGGTGCCCTCTACTTCGTTACGTTCCGCCTCAGCGACTCACTTCCGCAGGTCAGGCTCAAGCAGCTTCAGCGCGAACGAACCGAGTGGCGCGATGCACGAACATACCTCGACAATGAAGCACTCCTCGAAAAGAGCCTTCTACACCGGCGGCGCATCGAGAAATGGCTCGATGAAGGAAGCGGCTCGTGTGTGCTCCGGGATTCGGTGGCGAAAGAGATCGTCGAGAGCGCCGTTCGACACTTCGACGGAGTACGGTACGAGATCGGTCCGTTCACGGTGGCTCCCAATCACGTTCACGTACTCGTTCGACCCGCATCCTCTGTGGATCTCTCGAAGATTCTCTACTCCTGGAAACGCTTTTCTTCCGGCCGGCTTCGAAAGACCGAACCGATCGCGCGAGCGTTCGCGGGCCGAAGCCATTTATGGCAGACCGAGTCGTTCGACCATATCGTCAGGAACAGCCGCGAGCTCGATCGCATCAAAGCATACATAGCAAGGCACGAGCACTGACGGTTTCCAGGTGGCCGAAAAGTCCCCCACGTGGCCGAAGAGTCCGATCTTCGGCCCGGTGACGCACGACACGGTAGACCATGGGCAGCACTCTCGACTGCCCTACGTGGCCGAAGATTCCGATCTTCGGCCCGGTGACGGACGACACGGGGGACCACGGGCAGCACTCTCGCCTGCGCCACGTGGCCGAAGATTCCTACGATCCTGACCACGTGGACATTGTCCCCATGGTTTGCTGAGTCGCCCGTCACCAAGCTGAAGATCGGAATCTTCAGCCACATGACATCGTCCTCATGGCTCACTGAGTCGTCCGTCACCAGGCTGAAGACCGGAATCTTCAGCCACGTGGACATTGTCCCCATGGCTCGATTGCGTCGCCCGTCACCAGGCTGAAGATCGGAATCTTCAGCCACGTGGACATCGTCCTCATGGCTCACTGGGTCGTCCGTCACCGGGCTAAGATCGGAATCTTCAGCCCCGTGGAGATGACAAGGGCCTCGTTGTCCGTCACAATCACCGACGCGTCATGACACCGAAGAAAGCGCTCATCACGGGAATCACCGGCCAGGACGGCTCCTACCTCGCCGAGCTTCTTCTGGCGAAGGGATACGAGGTCACCGGCATCGTCCGCCGCTCGAGCTCGTTCAATACGGCGCGCATCGATCACATCTACGTCGATCCGCTCGAGAATCCCGAGACTCGACTTCGTCTGGTCTATGGAGATCTCAACGACGCTTCGTCGCTCAACCGCATCGTCGCCGCCGTCGATCCCGACGAGATCTACAACCTCGGCGCACAATCTCATGTCAAAGTCTCTTTCGAGATTCCCGAGTACACCGCGGAGGTCGATGCACTCGGAACCGTCCGCCTCCTCGACACCATTCGCGAGACCGGCATCCGCTGCCGTTTCTACCAGGCCTCCTCCTCCGAACTTTTCGGAATGGCGCAGGAAGTTCCGCAGACCGAGCGGACTCCGTTCTACCCCCGCTCGCCCTACGGCGTCGCCAAGCTCTACGCCTACTGGATCACGGTGAACTACCGCGAAGCGTACGGGCTCCACGCCTGCAACGGCATTCTCTTCAATCACGAATCGCCCCGGCGCGGCGAAACCTTCGTGACCAGAAAGGTCACCCGAGCTGCGGCGCGCATCAAGCTCGGTCTGCAGGAAAAGCTCTTCCTCGGGAACCTCGATGCGCGGCGCGACTGGGGCTTCGCCGGCGACTACGTCGAGGCGATGTGGCTGATGCTCCAGCAGAGCACCGCAGAGGACTACGTGATCGCGACCGGCGAGACGCATTCCGTCCGGGAGCTGTGCGAGGAGGCCTTTTCTGCTCTCGGCCTCGACTACCGGAATCATGTCGAGATCGATCCGAAGTACCTCCGGCCGACCGAGGTCGAGCTTCTCCTCGGCGATGCGTCGAAAGCGCGCGAGAAGCTCGGCTGGCAACCACGCGTCGGCTTCCGCGAGCTGATCCGGATGATGGTCGACGCCGATCTCGCGCTCGCGGAACGGGAAGCATCGGAAGCGCCGAGCCGCATTTCCGGTTGATGCAATCCGTGACCGGGATGACACCCAGGCGTTCGATTGGCGCAGGAACATCCTGACCTGATGTGCGGCATCGTCACGATCTTCGCCTACGATCACGCAGCCCATGGCGTCGATCCGGATGAGATCCGGACGATCCGCGACTCGATGCGCCGCCGCGGCCCCGACGGCAGCGGCGAATGGATCTCCGGCGACGGCCGCGTCGGAATGGCCTCACGACGTCTGGCGATCATCGACCCTTCTTCCGCCGGGAATCAGCCGATGCGATCGGCAGACGGCGACACGGTCATCGTCTTCAACGGCGAGATCTACAACCATCGCGAGCTGCGGGCTCGTCTCGAGGCGAAGGGTGCCTCCTTCCACTCACGCTCCGATACCGAAGTCCTGCTTCATCTCTACCGGGAGAAGGGCAGCGCGATGGTCCACGATCTTCGCGGCATGTTCGCCTTCTGCATCTGGGATGCGCACGCGCAGCGGATGTTCATCGCGCGAGATCCGTACGGAATCAAACCGCTCTATTACGCCGTCGGCGCCGGCACGATTCGCATCGCCTCCCAGGTGAAGGCTCTGATCGCCGGAGGGTCCGTCTCTCGAGCGATCGACCCGGCTGGCGCCGCAGGCTTTTTTCTCCTCGGCAGCGTCCCCGAGCCCTTCACGATTCACGAAGCCATCAAAGCGCTTCCGGCCGGCAGTTGGATGTGGATCGACGAGAACGGCGCCTCGAGCCCCGTCCCCTACTACTCGATCGCAGACGTTTTTCGCAACGCCGTCGAAGCGAGTCATTCGGTCGGCCGCGAGGATGCAGTCCGCGCGATTCGTGAGAGTCTGCTCGAATCGGTACGACTCCATCTCGTCTCCGATGTTCCACCAGGCGCCTTTCTTTCATCCGGCGTCGACTCGACTGCCATCGTGGCACTCGCCCGCGAGGCAGGCACTGAGAGCCTGGCCACGATCTCACTCTCTTTCGAAGAGGATCGCGATGACGAGTCCGCCGTCGCCGCGCGCACGGCCCGACACTATGGACTGCCGCACACCACGCGCAGAGTGGGCAGGCAGGAGCTCGAATCCGATCTGCCGGCGATTCTCCATGCCATGGATCAGCCGAGCATCGATGGAATCAACACCTGGTTCGTCGCCAAAGCGGCCGCGGAGCAGGGGCTGAAGGTCGCCCTGTCGGGTCTCGGCGGGGACGAGTTGTTCGGGAGCTACCCTTCGTTCCGCTTCGTTCCACGACTTGCACGGCTGTTGCGACTGCCTGGCCGGATCCCGCTGCTCGGCCCGGCCGCGCGCCGGATCTACCGCGCGATCCCTCCTCTGTCCCGCTCGACCCGGCTCGGCCCGAAATCCGCCGGGATCATCGAGCTCGGCGGGAGCTACGAGGGTGCCTGGCTCCTTCGCCGCGGCCTGTTCATGCCATGGGAAATTCCGTCGGTGATCGATCGCGAGATGGCATACGAAGGTCTCCAGCGCCTGCAGCCGCTCGCACACATCGCGCAGTCGTTACGACCCGATCCCGGCACCCCATTCGGACGCGTGGCCGCTCTCGAGTCGACGCTCTATCTCAGAAACCAGCTGTTGCGCGACGCAGACTGGGCGAGCATGGCGCACTCCGTCGAAGTGCGAGTCCCTTTCGTCGACCCCCGACTCCTCGAGCAGCTCGCGCCGGTTGTCCTCGCGACGGGACCGGGAGCGAAACGGCTCGTACACACCGCCACATCGAGCTCGGCTCCCGCCGTGTACGATGAGAGAAAGCTCGGATTCCAGGTTCCTCTCGACGCATGGTTGGGGCTCGAGCCACAAACTACGCGCGGCCAGACGTCGAGAGTCTGGGCTCAGACTGTTTGGAGGAAGCAGACGGACTTGCCCGATCAGAGGATTCTCGTTCTGGCCACCGACGCTTTCGGAGGGCATGGCGGCATCGCACTCTACAACCGCGACCTTCTCCAGGCCCTCTGCTCCTGGCGCCGGACGAGCGAAGTCGTGGTCATCCCGCGTCACCCGAAGGAGTCGACCGAGCCGTTGCCGTCGCGCCTGACCCAGATCACCAGCGGAGCTCCGGGGAAGCTCCGCTACGCTCGCGCCGTGGGCCGGACGATCCTGCGGGACGGACGTTTCGACCTGGTCGTCTGTGCCCATCTCAACCTCCTGCCTCTCGCCTGGATCGCCGCACGGGCGAATCGCACGCGCCCTCTCGCGCTCATCTTCGGTATCGATGCCTGGTCCCCCGTGCGGACTCCACTCGTCAGGCGGCTTCTGCACGATGTCTCCGCCGTCGTTTCCATCAGTCAGTGCACCAGCCGGCGATTCCTTTCATGGGCACCTGTGACAGCCCCGGTACACCTGCTGCCCAACGCGATCCACCTCGACCGCTACAGTCCCGGTCCGAAGAAACGCGATCTGGTCTCGCGCTACGGTCTCGAAGGAAGGACCGTGGTCATGACTCTCGGCCGGATGGCCTCGGAGGAACGCTACAAGGGCTTCGATGAAGTGCTGGACGTTCTTCCGCGCCTTGCGGTGAAGATTCCCGATGTCGTCTATCTCGCATGCGGTGACGGAGCGGATCGCGAGCGGCTGCAGCGGAAAGCGGAGACGCTCGGCGTCTCCGAGCGCGTCGTCTTCACGGGCAATGTCCCGGAGGAGGAAAAGGCGGACCACTACCGGCTGGCGGACGTCTTTGCGATGCCGAGCCGCGGCGAGGGATTCGGTTTCGTCCTTCTCGAGGCGATGGCCTGCGGCGTGCCGGTGATCGCTTCGTCGGTCGATGGGGGACGCGAAGCGGTGATGGACGGTGCACTCGGCTCCGTTGTCGATCCCGGTGATCCCGAATCGCTGATCAGCGCGATCCTCGAGGCGGTGAGAAAGCCGCATGCCGTTCCCCCGGGACTCGATCACTTCTCGTACCCAGCCTTCGAGCGCCGGGCGCACGAGCTCCTCACGACGATCACGACGCACCGAGCGGAACAGGATTCCGACTCAGTCCCATAGGGACGCGATGCCGGTCGCGCCAGTGCGGTAGGGACGCTTGAAAACGGCCCGAGACGAAGTCCCGGGTTGCGCTCCCTCGGATATGTCTTCGCGAGGCATGTAATGTACGATGCGACCGATTCCAAATCGGGAGGTGATCATGCCCCGACCCATCACTCAATTCATCCAACGCCACTACCGGCATTTCAACGCCGCCGCCCTTCGCGCCGCTGCGGACGACTACATCCGGCATCTCGATGGAGGGGGGAAGATGATGGTGACCCTCGCGGGGGCGATGTCGACGGCTGAGCTCGGAATCTCACTCGCCGAGATGATCCGGCAGGACAAAGTCCACGCCATCAGCTGCACCGGCGCCAACCTCGAAGAGGACATCTTCAATCTCGTCGCCCACGACTGCTACGAGCGCGTCCCCCACTACCGCTATCTGAGCGCTCTCGATGAACAGGCGCTTCTCGAGCGCCACATGAATCGGGTGACGGATACCTGCATCCCCGAGGGGGAGGCGATGCGGCGCATCGAGACCGCCGTGCTGAAGCACTGGATCGAGAAGGACCAGCGAGGGACGCCGCTCTTCCCGCACGAGTTTCTCTTCGAGATCCTCCGAGACGGGTCGATCGCGGAGTCCTACCAGATCGACCCGCGTGACAGCTGGCTCGTGGCAGCGGCCGAAAAGAACATCCCGCTCTACGTCCCCGGGTGGGAGGACTCGACGCTCGGCAACATGTACGCCAGCCACTGCATCTCCGGCGAGGTGAAGAACGTTCACACCGTCCGAACAGGGATCGAGTACATGATCGAGCTCGCCGCCTGGTACACGGAAATCTCTGCCAGCTCGTCGATCGGATTCTTCCAGATCGGAGGCGGAATCGCCGGCGACTTTCCGATCTGCGTCGTCCCGATGCTCCATCAGGACCTGGGGCGAACCAGCGTTCCTCTCTGGGGCTACTTCTGCCAGATCAGCGACTCGACCACCAGCTTCGGGTCCTATTCAGGAGCAGTCCCCAACGAGAAGATCACCTGGGGGAAGCTCGGTATCGACACGCCGAGTCATGTGATCGAATCCGACGCATCGATCGTCGCCCCCCTCGTCTTCGCCTACGTGCTCGGCTGGTGATGCGGCCCACTCGATGTGGCTGGACATTCCGATGTCCAGCCCGGCACGCGGACGACAGACCGTCCCCATCGCTCACATCGTCGCCCGTCACCAGGCTGAAGATCGGAATCTTCAGCCACGTGGACATCGTCCCCATGGCTCACCGCGTCGTCCGTCACCAGGCTGAAGATCGGAATCTTCAGCCACGTGGCATCGTCCCCATGGCTCACCGCGTCGTCCGTCACCGGGCTGAAGATCGGAATCTTCAGCCACGTGGCATCGTCCCCATGGCTCATTGAGTCGTCCGTCACCGGGCTGAAGATCGGAATCTTCAGCCACGTGGGCATTGTCCCCATGGCTCACACACTCTTCCAAATCAGCGCGCGCGCAGATCGCCCTCGATGAGCTGCATCGAGAGAATGGCCTCGGCCACCAGCCGTTGCAGCGCGTAGTGCAGCCCCGCTCGTCCGTCGAGGATCGCTCCCTTGACGAAGAGGGCCACCAGAAAGGCGGCGGGCGGCCCGAGGATTCTCGTCATGCGGATGCGGTCGGCCCAGCCGAGGTCGCGCCAGCGCGTGCTGCGAAGCTTGGCGGCTTCCTGCGCCATGTAGGCGTGCTGGCTCTCGAGCCACCGCGACAACGGCTTGCGGTCGTCGTGAAGGATCCTGGAGCGAAGAGGAAAGACGGTCCCCTCGATGCGAAGCCGGTGCGTATGACCATCCTGTTCGAATCTCCCCAGCTCGCGTCTGAAGAGAACGCGCACCGGTGGATAGAGCGATCCGCGGAGCGGTCTTCCCTCGATGCAGTATCGAAAGCGCGCCTCACACGCCACGACATCGGGCGGAGGTGTGAGCGTGCGAATCTCGTCCAGCAAAGCGTCGGTCAGGATGTAATCGGCGTCGAGGGCCAGCACCCAATCCGTCTCGATTCCGCACTGCTCGAGAGCATGATTCCACTGCGTGGCGTGCAGATCGAACGGCCGCTCGAAGATCTCCACGTTCGCAAACGACGCGGCGATCTCGCGCGTCCGATCGGTGCTGAGGCTGTCGAGGACGACCACACGGCGTGCCCACTGCAGTCGATCGAGCGAGCGGCCGATGTTCGCCTCCTCGTCCTTCGTCAGCACGACGGGAGTCACGTGTCGCAGAAAGTCTTCACGCATGGTGACCGGCCCCCGCTGCTGCCGAACCATCGACGATTCGCAGGTACGCCGCCTCCATCCGTACCGCGACCGCGTCCCAGGTGAAACATCGCTCGACCGCGGAGCGTCCGTTCGCTCCCATCTTCCTGCGCAGCGGCTTGTCGTCGAGCAGCCTGCGCAGCTCGTCCGCGAGCCTCTCCACCTCCGTCACGACGCCCGCTCCCGTTTCCTCCACGATCTCCGCGAGTCCGACCCCGGGCGTGACCACCACGGGACATCCGCTGGCCATCGCTTCGAGGACGACGTTCCCGAAGTTCTCCGAGATCGACGGAAGAACGAGCACCGATGCGGCCGCGAGCAGCTCGTCGCGTCGATGGCGATCGACTTCGCCGGTGAATCGAACGCGGCCGCTCACGCCGAGCGCCCGCGCCCGCGCGGTCAGCCCGGAAACCGCGCCGTCTTCGTCGTGGCCGGCGACCGTGAGGACTGCGTCCGGAATCCCGGCGAGTGCGGTGATCAGATGATCGATCCGTTTTTTCCAGTTGATCCGCCCGAGGAACAGGATCGAGCGATCGTCGCGGGGCGCGGTGCCGGCGGCCGGAAGATCGACTCCGTTCGGCACGATGAATGGTTGCGGCAGCTCGAGCTTCAATGCTTCAGCTTCGTTCCTTTCGAGCGAGCTGGTGAAGTGGATCGCCGCCGCGTGCGCGAGGTTCCGCGACTCGATCCAGCGGATCCATGTACTCTTTGCGATGCGGCTCCTCTTCTGAATCAGCTCGCGAACGAGCATCCCGCGCGGAGAGATGATGTAAGGCTTCGCGGCCCCTCGCGCCGCGCGTGCTGCGGCGGCGGTCGGCCAGAGATAGACGGAGTGGAGATGGAGAAGATCGAGCCCGGGCACCTCGGCGCGGAGAGCGCGCCGCATCGAGGGCGACCAGTAGATCCGCCGTGCCAGGGGAGAGCGAAAGTACGAAACGCGGACGCCATCGATGTCGACCGGCGTTTCATGCGGTACATTCGAATCGTCCGCTCCGTCGACGCTCGTCGTGAAGACGTGCACGTCGTGGCCACGCCGCGCCAGGGCGGCGCAGAGACCATGGACCGAGTGGATGGTTCCGCCGTAGCGCGTCGCGGGAAGGTACGTCGGGGAGACGTGGAGGATCCTCACCCGGCGATTGTAGCGCCGCCGGGGTCGATCACCGGACGCCGAGCGGCTGGGGAGCGACGCCCGCGAGCTGAGGCTGCGCGACGGCGGGCACGGGCTCCGGACGTTGCAGCGGCTCGTTCATGCTCTGAGTCGCGAAGAGCGCGCCGATGAGGTATGCATTCATCAGCACGAGATACGGATCGCTGAACGGCTGGTGCGAGACGAGAAACGACGCGAAGTTCGCCGCGATCAGAGCCAGCAGCGCCAGCGGGAGCACCGCCGCCGGCGGATCGAGCCGAGGAGCGTGCGCGATTCGCCACATTCTCCGAGCGGCGATGACGCCGAAGAAGAGAAGAAAGATCAGTGCAGGGAACCCGAGCTCCACGGCGAGCTTGCCGGCGCCCCCTTCCTGCCATGTCCCGACGGTGCCGGGTTTGACGAGATGTCGCGTCCCCTGCGTCGCGGCTCCGAGTCCGAGTCCTGTCAATCCGGCCTGTCGAAACGTGCCGAGGAGTCCCCCTTCGAGTCGCTTGAGAATCTCTCCCTGCGACGTTCCGGCGCTGCGCGTGTAGATCGCGCTCTTCTTCCCTCCCGCCATCTGGTCGACGATCAGCCAGAGGCTCAGCGCCGTGCCGGCGAGAGCCGAGACCTGCGCAATGCTGAAGCGTCTGAGGAAGCGAATGAGAAAGACGGCTGCGAAGACGGCGATCATATAGAGCATCTTCCGCCTTCCGCTCATCAGGCAGCAGAGAAACCCCCACGACGAGACGCCCATCCAGAGCCATCCGCGCGGGAAGCCCTTCCGGACGATCATCGTCAGCCCGATCATGCAGAGCATCGCCGCGTGCCACGCCATGATGTCGGGCCCGCGGAACGTTCCGGACAGCAGTCGCACCTGGACGCCGGGAAGATGGCGGATCCAGTCCTGTGCCATGCCGACGGTGCCGAGAAAGGGAAGGTTCTCGTTCCAGAACTCGAGGGGGACGGCGATGAGGGCGACCGAGGTGATGGCCGCGTAGAACGTCAGGAGCCGGGTGATGTCGCGATCGTTCCGGGTGAGCAGATACCCGAGGAGAATCGCTGGGAGCGGCAGCAGGTAGACGAAGAGTGCGAGAGCGGGCGCCTTCCAGTTGGTGAGTCCGAACGTCACCAGGCCGTTGAGCGCCGCGAGCACGAGGAACCAGAAGAAGATGATGAAGAGACGGTACAGATCGCGATACTCCGTCCTGAAACGGGCGGCGGCGTCGCGAAGCTTCGCGAGCGCGCCGAAGACGACGACGCCGTAAACCGCGGCGATGGCGAGGATGAACATCGGTGAGTGCCCGGGCGTCATCTTCCGCACGGGATCCTGCAGCACACCGACCACGAGAGCGAGGAGCCAGCCGCGGCGCGGATCGACCAGCGCGACGGCCATCGCGAGACCGAGAAAAGCGAGAAACATGCTGGTGATCATGGGTACAGGACCTGACTGCGTTCGATTATCGCTCCGGGGGACCAGAAGGCTCCAATGTCACAACGAATTCCTCCGTTTGCCCGAGATCGTCGCCAGCGCGCGGCTCAGCAGCGAGGACCAGCCGAACGCCGCGACCAGAATCAGTCCCGGCATGGTGACGAAAACATACTTCTCCCATGCGAGTGGCAGCCAGAGTGCCGTGGCCAGGGCCAGGGTTCCAGCCCAGAGAAGGCCGAAGACGAGTCGGGCTCGATCTCGCCGAGCCAGAACGGAGGCGAGTGCGGTCAGCCAACCGATCGCGATCAGCTTGCCGGCAATTCCGCTGAAAGCGATGCTGCCGAAATAGACGAACCGGGCTCTCACTCCACGCAGGCGCATCGACTCCGGAACGGAAGCCATCACCGCCTGGACATCCCGATACTGCGCCGCATAGCGATGGACGGGACGAACGAGCAGAAGAGTATCAGGCGCAACCGTGACAGCGATGTTCGAGCCAGAACGAGGAGCCGACCAGTAGAAGGGATTGAGTGCCGTGGCGCCGACGAAGAATGCGATCGTGACCACGGCGAGAAGTCGAATCGTGTCCCACACTCCGCGTAGCCTCGATGCCGCGCCGATGATCAGCCAGGCGCTCAGAAGCGCGAGGAAGCCGTTGAGCCGCACCTGGAAGGCGATCGCGCAGGCGATTCCGGCGAGCGCGCCCAGGGTGATCGACCGCACGAGACGTTCGTCGCGAGTACGCCAGAGCATCCAGAGAGGGATCGCGCTGACGAGCACGACGAGGGCCTGCAGCGCGTCGAAGATCGCCGTGCGCGCCACGGTGATCGTCAGAAAGTGGCGGAAGAGAAGAACGATCGCAATTCCTGCCGCGAGTGGTCCGCACGCCCGCAGGGACAGCCACGTCAGAATGCCGGCGATGGCAGCGACCGAAACGAGACTCACGAGTCTCGCAGCCTTCAGCATGCGACCGTACTGTTCCTCCCGCCCCTCCGGCGGAAGGAACCGAGAGCCGGTCCATCGCGCTTCCGGATCCGTCGGGAGCTCTTCGCCGCCTGCGAGGATCGCGAGCCCGAAGATCCATTTCCCGAGGTGCGGATTCGTTCGCGCGACAGGGGTGGCGAACCAGTCGGGATGCGCGAAGTCGCCATCCAGCGCAAGGCGCAGAAAGTAGGTTTCCGCCACCTTGTGTGCCTCGTCTCCGCTCCAATCGCCGCTCAGGTCGAGTGTGATCGAGAAAAAAACCAGGGATGCTACGGCAACGGCCGCCGATACGACGAGCGTCAGTGCGCGGTTCGATCCGAAGGGGCTCATGCGTTCCCTATGACTTCGTCGTTCGCCCTGGCCGGCTCGGATCGCATGAACGGTAGTGCCGGCAGATACAGAAGAGAAGACAGCACGGCGACCATCAGGACGCGCTCGTATGAGATCTCCATGTGACGAACCGGATCCTCGCGTGAGAAAACATAGACGCAGGACATGGCAGCCGTGTAGAGAAGGACTCCGGCAGGGATGATGAGATCGAGAGCGATTCGTCGAGCCGCCAGTCGCGCGACGAGCACGGCAGGAATCGCCACGCCGAGGACGATCCAGAAGTTGCTCGCCAGGAGAATCTTCAGTCCCGCCTGAGCCAGCTCCGGCAGGAGGGTCAGTCCCGAGGCGAACGACTCGCGGCTCACTTCCTTGAAGTCGAATCGCGGATTGATTGCGAGGCGGATCTGCAGAATCTTCCAGACTGCGAACGGAGCGAGAGCGGCGCCGAGAACGAGTGCGTCTCGCAGAATCATCGCTCGCGAGCGCCGCGTCGCGTGTGCCGACCATGCGTACCAGGGAAGGACGATGAGGGGAACGGCGAGCATGGCTTCGTTCTTGACGAAGAAAAGCGAGCCCGCGAGAAAGAGGCCGGCACGCGTGAAATGCGGCCGCTCGAGTGCGACTCCTGCGAGCATCGAGGCCATCGCCAGACCGATGATCGGAACGAAGAAGACCTCTCCGGCCGTCGGTTTGCCGAGAAACAGCGGAAGCGCGAAGGCCACGACGGCGGGAATGGCAATCGAGAGGACATTCGACTCCTTCCGCCAGATCTCTCGCATCAGCAGGAGGCATGAGAGCATCAATGTCCCCAGCAGCAGCCGGTAGATCAGGACAGCGTGGTGCCATGCGATGCCGAAGGAGATTCCCTCGTTCGAAGGCACACCGGCCGCGCCGAGCATCGTCGAGATCGCGATCGGAAATCCGGGAGGGTAGCCGGCTTCGTGCCCTTCACCGAAGTGCTCGTCGAGCAGCCGCAGATCGACGCCTCCGATCTCGTGATGCACCCTGGCTGCCGGAATCCAGTGCGTGAACAGATCGCCATCGAAATCGAGTCTGAGCAGCGTGAATCCGTAGTAACCGGCGATCACCACGATGCCCGCTACGAGGTATCGTGGGCTGCGCGGCACAGGGGAAGAATGCGACTGCCGGCCGAGTGCGAGCAGCAAAGAGGCGAGGCAGATCTCGAGCAGGTGAGCGACGGTCACGCCGTTTGTCGTGACGAAACCGAGGAAGTACGTCAGTCCCGAATGAAGGGTGAAAAAGATGGCGACTCCGACCGCTGTCCCCGCTGCCGAGATTCCGCCTGTGACGATCCGCGAGATGGCGAGGGCGACGACGAAGAGGGCGAAGAGTAGGAGAGCGATTCCGGCGAAGGAGCGGAGATCGCCGTGCCACCGCGGACCTTCGAGCATCGGTGGTGGCGGTCGCATCACCGCGATCGCCTGGCCGTCGATTTCCGAGAGACGGGAGAGCAGAGCCGCGCGCAGCGCTTCATCGGCCACGACGAAGAGAGCGGGGGCGAGAAACTCCTTCTTCTCGTTTTCCGAAAGGGGGCGCGATTCTCCCGGAGCGAGAGCATGGATCACGCCCGCTGCATCGCAGACGAGATCCGGCTGCCACACTCCCTGCGTGTGGCCCTCGGCGAGGACCATCCAGGCCGCTTTGGTGCGGGGGGGCGCGAGCAGATCGATGCCGTACCGCGCCCGATGCCCGCTCTGCCAGTCGTTCGACGCACTGGCATGGACGAGCCGGCTCCTGGACGTGATTCGCGAGACGTCGGCAAGGGGAAGCGTCGGCCCGAATGCCTTGGCGTCGAATCGGACTGGAGAGAGGGAAGCGATCGCAGAGATGACAGCCGTGGCGACGAGCGCGAGCGCGGCCGCGGCGCCGATCGAGCGCAGCCGGCCCGAGCGGCCGGTCGTTCGGTGAAGGAAGCTCATGACGGATCCGTCGCGGTCGAGCATAGCATTGACAACCGGCGATCGTCCGGCGAGGATCAGCGCCTGATGTCGATCGGTTCGCCCTCACCGGATCGGCGGAGTCCCGGACATGGCTGGTTCGCCGTCGCCGGAGTCGCGGTCCTCGCTTTCGCAGCCGTTCTGCGACTCGACCGGCTCGACGCCGCGTTGTTCTGGGACGAGCTGTGGGTCGTCGAGCTCATGCGCGCCGGTCCGTACGTTCCTCATTTCAATCCCATGCCGCCGCTGTTCTTCTGGATGGTGAAAGCTGCCAGCGCTCTGCTCGGCTTCAGCGACGTGGCGCTGCACGTGACACCGTTCGTGATCGGCGTAGCGCTCGTCGCCGCACCGCTGGCACTTCGCGGACTCCTGCCCGGATCCCTGGAGCGAACGGAAGCGTTCATCTGGACATGGCTGCTCGCCTTCTCGAGTCCTGTGATCTATTACTCGGCGCGGCTCAAGCAGTACTCGCTGGAGGCGCTGGCGTCTCTGCTGCTCATCGGCCTCTGTCTCTGGTGCGTGAGCGAGATTCATTCGAAAAAGCGAATGATCGTTTTTTTCGCCAGCGCATCGGTAGCCATGCTGCTCCTTCACACGCCGGTCTTTCTTTTTCCCGGGTGTGTCGCGGCGCTGTTGCTCGCGGTTTGGTTGGCCGGCCGCATGGCAACGCATTTCCCGTGGGCCCTGGCCGGCCGCGTGGCCGCGGGGTCGGTAATCACGTCGCTTTGTTTCGTGGCCGCCTACTTCGGATATTTGAAGCCTTCACCCGAAATGCGATATCCCGACCCCATGTACGAGTTCTGGGCGCATCTCTTTTTCGATGGTCGGTGGAGTTTCGTCGAAGAATGGTCGCGGATCTGGGTCGGTCAGATGCTGAATCTGGTCAAGTTCTTCTGGCTCGCTGCTGCGATCGCGATCGCAATCTGGATCGCGAGAGCCGTGATTCGGAGAGACGTCGTCGAGCTGGCGAAGGTGGTTGTCGGATCGCTGCCTGTTCTCAGTCTCCTTGCCGCGAGCTGGCTGCGACTTTATCCGTATGGCGAGGTGCGCCTCATGCTCTTCCTCGCTCCTGGTCTGTATCTGCTCGTTGCTGCCTCATCAATGGAGTTGATGCGAGCGCTGCCTCGCCTGGCGTTCACCGGCCTTACGATTCTTTTGGTCACCTTTCTCGTCCAGCAGGTCGTTCGGGATCCGCATGCACAGTATTTCGGAGCCACGGATCTCCGACCGCTCTATGATTTCGTTGGTGGGAGCCATCGATCGCGCGAGCCGATTCTGAGTGCCCCGGCCGACGCGAAGGTTCTCGGCTGGTATTACCCAAGGCTCGCTCTGCTGATCAGTGTGGGATCTCCCGAGGATGCGACCCCGGAGCGTCTCGGAGATGCCGAGGGATTCTGGACGGTGGCGCGTCCTGACGCGGGTCGGCCGCAGACGGACCAATACACACTCGAGAGTCAGCTCGACGTTGGAAGCGTAAGGGCATCGCACTACAGAAGAAGAAAATGAGCCGTCCCGCGATCCTCTTCTGCAGCCAGGCGGCGCACGTGGGCGGCGGCGTCGAGACGTGGCTCGAATCGCTCGACCGCGCGCTCACCGCGCGCGGATGGCGGGTGGTGGTCGCGCTCGCACGCGGGCGATTTCACGATCCCGATCGCTATCGAGCCCACCACCATCATCCCGAGACGATCGAACTGGACGGACGTTCCGGGCTGCGTGAGGAGCGCATCGGCTCTCTCCTCGAAGCCTTCGAGAGCATCGAGCCCGACATCGTCGTTCCGGTGAACCTCGTCGACGCCCTCGCCGCTGCCTCTTGGGCGAAGAGCCGCGGCTCCCCGCTTCGCATCGTCACCTGCATCCACTCGCAGCACGATGATCGCCTCGAGCAGATCCGATCGTTCGCTCGCTTCGTCGATCTCGCGACGAGCGTGTCGCGGCGGATGTTCGCGCTCCTCCAAACGATCATCGAGGATCCGGCTCGCACAGCGCACATTCCGACGGGCGTCCCCGAGCCCGCCTCGCCGTCGCCTCCTCGCGATCATCTCCGGCGTCTGCTCTTCGCCGGGCGACTCGATCCCGGTGAGAAACGCGCTGTCGACATCATCCAGCTCGTCAGGGGCCTGTCGGTGTCGGCTGTCATCGTGGAGATCGCGGGCGAAGGCCCCGCGCGTGCGATGCTCGAGGAACAACTCGCCGCCGAGACCGCCTCGGGGAAGGTCGTCTTCCGAGGATCGCTGACGCGGAACGAGTTGTACACGAGCGTCTATCCGCGCGCCGATGCGCTCATCCTCTTCTCGGAAGCGGAAGCCGGACCGATCGTCGCCTGGGAGGCAATGGTTCATGGAGTCGTTCCGATCGTTTCCGATTTCGTCGGACGCGAGGAGGAAGGGGTGCTGCGCGACGGCTTCAATGCCATAGTGTTTCCCGTCGGCGACGTGGCGACTGCGGTCCGTGTCGTGCTTCGCTGCACGGCCCCCGGCTCGCTGACTCCTCTCTCGTCGGAGGCGATGCGGATCCCCGCGGAGTACCGGGAGCCGCAGTTCGCGCGGCGATGGGATGCAGTGCTTCGCCGGTGTCTCGAGCTTCCTGCAGTGATCGGCACAGGCAGAGATCTGCCGCCGCTCGTCTCGCCCGGCAGACTCGCGCGCTTCGGCCTCGGCGGTCGCGCGATGAGGCAGATCCGTCGCATGGCCGGCCGTCGCTACGAGCACGCCGAACCGGGCTCGGAGTGGCCGCACTGATTCCGGCGTTCGCAGATCTTCCATTTTCCTCTCACCAGGAAGATCCGGACGCTGCGGAGTAAATTCATTCATTTGCAGGAGATCCTCCGTTCCACGATGACGTTCTCGTACGCTGCCGCTCGATTCGCAGGGCGCCATATTCGATCCTGTCTCGTCTGGATTTCTAGAAAATGACTCGGGAACACCAAGATGTCGAAAGCCTCTCCCACGTGCGCCCTGGCGCAGTCAGTTTCCAGCAAACCTCCAGCAACGACCCAGATCGCTCCACCTGACTCGATAGTCTGTCGGAAGCGCTGATTCACGATCGGCCACCAACTGGAGTCCGTGTGAGCGGCCCGAAATAGATCGTAGCGATGCCATCGATGGTCCTCGAGGGGAGGGAGTGTCATCCACTCCGCAGAGCCGTGATAGTACCGCTGGAAACTGATGCCGAGCTCCCACTCGCGCACCAAAATAAGATCGCTCTGTTGAGCCTTGTCATGGAGCTCAAGCGCCACAGCATCGATGTTGGTCTGCGGAACTGCCAGAAGAAGCTGAACGGGAGCGAACATCATCACAGCGAGTATCGCCGCTGCGATCGCATAGGCCGCGGAATGCGGTGGGACCGTACCCTGCTGCAAAATCACGTCGCAGCAGATCGCCACGAGCAAGAGCATGCTCACGAAGTACCAGGGGTGGGTGTAGTAGCCGAGCATGAGGAGGAAGAATGTGTAGCCGACGAGACCGGTCAGCAAGGTGACGCCTCCGAAAATGACGGCATCGCTTCGGTCCGGCTCCAGCTTCACGAGACCAGCAACGTGTGAAATGAGGATCCCCGCCGCGACAGCCAGAAATGCGACCCAGATGGCGCGCAGATGTGGTCCACCATGCGCCATGACATCAGTCAACGTACCCCACAACAATGAGCCATCGACCCCATGGCGAAGGCTGGCGTTCCATGAGCTGACTGCCCGACTCGCAGGAATGTAGATCAGCATCGACATCGCCATTGCTGTTCCAATCGAGATCAGGGCGATCGCGTTCCGGCGCCGCCCGTTGCGGAGACACACGACCAGCGCACCAACCGATGTTGCTCCGACCAGAATGACGTTGTAATAGCTGGTATGAATGGCGAGGAGGGCGAGTGCACCAGCGGCCGTCGTTTTCGCCGCCGTCGGGTGCTTCGTTGCCTGCCAGATCTGTCCGAAGGCAAAGCTGAACAGAATCATCCCGAGGCCGTGTCCGCGGATCGAATCGCCGTAGCGAATGAGAATCGCGTTCATGGACACGAGAAGGAGAGAAATGAGTGGCGCGTTGCTCCCGACCCGTCTTGCAGCGAACCAGAGCGCCGGCGCAAGGGCCATCCCAAACGTCAACCCCATCAGCCGAAGCGAGACGTCGCTCTCCCCAGGGCCGAGATGAGTCCATGACCTCAACGCCAGAGGCCACACAATCGGGAAGGACTCGAACTGGAGAGCACGCCACAACTCGCCCATGGAAGCCGTCGTTGCAATGCCGAGGCTCGTTGCTTCATCCCTCCACAAGGCGCCGGCGTGAGTGCTGAACTCCCAATGAAGCCCCCAGCTCAGAAGCACCAGGAAGAGTCCGGCCGTTAGTTCGGATTGGCGCCGCAAGGGATCAAGCGATGGCGTCATACTGTCTCACATGCATCACGACGCGCCGCTGTTCGCATCAGGAGGACAAGCCCGAGTAGCATCAAAACCAGGATCGGAGCGAGACTCCACGCCGACCCCGATCCGAAGAGCAACTCCCCCCAGTTGAAGCCGTCCTGCGAGATCGAGACTCGCCCCCCCGCGAGCCACGGCATCCGCTCCCGATCGGCCTCTCCCGTCACCAGCGCCGGGTAGATGTGCTCCCCGAGGGGATCGCGGACCGGCTCCCACGGAAGGGGATCGACCGCCGTCGCCGCGAAGTTGTTCGCGAACGAGACGATCGCGAGCACGATCACCAGCGCCGTTACGATTCGTCGGCGGCGAGCGCCTTCGATTCCGAGCGCCGACAATAGCCCGATACCGAGAAACGGCATGAGCGGCACGAGATACCGGGGGCCGATCGCACTGCCGCCAGACCATCCGTTGAATGTGATGTTGAACGCGAAGAAGAGAAATCCCGTCGCGGCGATGAAGGCGAGTGCCGGCCGCTCGCGCCCGGCGCGCCACGCGCGCACGAGCCCCCATACGCCAAAGAGCAGGATCGGCGAGAGGTAGAAGAGGCCGCGGTAGGGGGAGATCGTGATTCCGATCAGCGCATCGGCGGAGGGAGGTTTGATGATTCCCATCCACGCCTTCTCGGAAACGAAGATCTCGTGCGCGGTGATCGGATTGCGAAAGATCGTTCCGAAGAGCTGCACCTGGTACCAGGCGAGCAGCAGCAGCGGCGGAAACGCGCCGCGGAGATGGGCGGCGACTCGCCGCAACCGCCCAGGACGCGGGAGAGCGACGAGCAGAGTCGTCAGTCCGACCACCGGCAGGCAGAGGTAATTCAGCAGCGCGGCGAGCCCGCTGAACGCTCCGGATGCCGCCGCAGATCCCGCTCCATCGCGCCGCGCGAGCATGAGAGCTGCGAGAAGGACGGCGGCGTTCGGGACGTGCGCGACGAGGACGGTCGCGTAAGGGAGCAACGGAGTCGCGAGCGCCGTCAGGAGTGCGGCCAGCACCGCAGTGCGGTGCGAGACGCCGAGCCTCCTCCGTCCCCAGACGTAGAGCATCGCCGGAATCGCCGCGCCGGCGACGCCGCAGATCGCGACCGTGCAGAGATACATATTGCGCGCAGCGACCAGCGGGATTCCGGGATCGATTCCTGCGCGGCGCTCGATCGCGTGGATGACGGCGTAGGGAGGAACGGCAAGCAGCGACAGCCCTGGTGCCTTGTTCGAATAGACCCGACCCCCGATGTTCGCGATGTCCTCGGTCGTCTCGCGATACGCGTCGATCCGGAGCGTGCCCCGCTCGACGATCGCGCGTGTGAGGGCGAAGGACGAGCTCTGGTTCCATCCCGTCCCGCCGAAAAACCAGGTGCAGGTGACGAAGGTGAGCAGAAAGAGCCCCGACGCCAGTCGCCTCTCGATCGGGTCGGGCCCCGCCGTCGCCTTCGGCATTCACGGCTCTATACGCCAGCAGACGTTCGAGAGTCAAAGTATGGAGGGGCGAGGGGTTTCAAACCGCGCGCATTTCGCGAGAGATGCCCCAGAGGAAGTAGGGGCGACGCAAGCACGTCATCCTGAGCGAGGCGGATGGGTGGGCGTGAGCGAAGGATCTGCGTTCCTAGACGTTGCCGATCGCAGATCCCTCACTCACACCCTCCCGCCACCCTCGCTCAGGATGACGGCACGGACTATGTGGCTGAACTTCTGTGCGTCTCCGCCAACCGCGTTGTGCAACAATTCCAGCCGAATGTCCCCGCGCGCCGCCTACTTCCTCCTCACACCCGACTACTTCGGAAGACCCTTCGACGACGGCATCATCCGCGCGCTTCTCGCCGCACGATTCGAGGTCGATCTCTACATGCCGCCGCCGCTTCCCGAGCAGACTCTCTACCCCCCCCAGGTCACCTGCCGGCAGGTCGACTACCGCCTCTCGTGGCTTCGCGAAAATCTGCGCCCGCTTCGCTGGCGCCGCTACGACCTCCTTCTCGGCTGCTCCGATCTTCCGATGGCCGTCGTCGGTCTCCTCGGCCGGCTCGCGCGCCGCCCGACGGTGACCGCGTGCGACGAGATCTACAGCGGGGGATACGAGGGGCAGGCGCGCCTCCACTGGAAGACGCTCGTGAAGAGCGGAATGCACCGTGCGGATCTCACCGTGATCACCGATCTCGTGCGCACCGCCCTTCAGCGCGAGTATGCCCGTCTGCCAGCCAGCCATCCATTCGTCGAATATCCCTGCTGCTTCGCCGATGACTTCGACGCCCCCGATCGCACCGAGGTCCGGCGGGAGCTGGGAATCGGCGAGGACGACTTCGTCGTGTCGATGGCCGGACGCTTCTCGCCCGAGACGGGAGCCCTCCAGGGACTCGAGCTTCTCGATCGCGTCACCGATGCTTCCCTCCTCGTGCAGACGGCGGGACGCCCCGACGCACTGACCGATGCACTGCTCCGGAGGGAGGCGCGGCGCGGACGCCTCGTCTACGCACCCGAGCGGCTCGGATATCGCGAGAGCCTGCGGATCACATCCGCCGCCGATGTCTCGCTCGTCGTCTACCTCTCGCCGAAGCCGCAGTTCCAGGCGATGGGGGTGTCGTCCAACAAGCTCTGTCTGTCGCTGTGGATGGGGATCCCGGTGATCGCGACACGGCAGCCGAGCTTCGAGCTCGTCGAACGGTATCGATGCGGCGTCCTGATCGACGGCGACGACGAGCTCCCGGCGGCCCTCGAGACGATCCGCGCGAATCGAGCCGTCTACTCCGAGAATGCGCGAGCGGCGGTTCGCGAGCACATCCGGCCGGCGCAGAAGCTCGAAGAGCTCGCGAGCACATTCGCATCGCTCGCCGGGTGACGTCATGGAGGCTCTCACGCGACACGGCCCCCGAGTTCTTTCATCGATCCTTCTCGCTGCGCTGCTCGCACTCCAGTTCGCGGTGTTCGTCGGAGTCTCCGACTGGACGTCGCATTTCCCCGGAGGCGATGAGCCCTACTACGTCCTGAAGGCGATTCACCTCGCCGAGCACCGAGCCTTCCCTCGCGCCTCCGGCGAGGTGCGGCTCGTGGAGGAGGGGAAGGCGTGGGGTGCGACCGATTTCCGCCCGCCGGGATACGCGCTGTTCGTCGCGCTGTGCAATGGCTTCCGGACGGACGTCGAAGGGCTGCGATTTCGTTGCGGCGTGGCTCAGTTCCTCCTGATGGCCGTGACGCTCTTCGCGCTCCATCGCGTCCTGACCCGATTCGTGCCCGATGTCCGGGCACACTACGCCGCGGCGATTCTCTTCGGAGTGCAGCCGTGGACGTTCGAGTACGCGGGGTCGATCGTTCCCGATTCCCTCACCGCCTCGCTGGCGGGACTCGGACTCGCCGCTCTCGCGGGCGTCGTGGACGGCCGGCACGCCGTGCGCCGGATGGCTCCGGGCGCGCTGCTTCTGGGGTCGACCTTTCTGCTCCGGCCGGAGATGTTCATCCTCGTGCCGCTCGTGCTCGCGGCAGCAGTCATGCTGCGGTCACGGACTCATGCCGATCGGGCCACCGGAAGAGTCGCTGTGGCGGCCACTGTCGTTTTTCTGGCGATGACGCTGCTGCAGGTGACCTATCGCATCTACTTCAGCGGATCGCCAGGCCTGTTCGGCAGGCGGGTTCTCCCCAATCCTGGAGCGTTCGCCTGGGTCCATACCTGGATCAACACGGAGAAGAGCGGCTACGACGCGATCGTCTTCCGCCTCCGCGCCGAAGAGCCGCTGTCGCTGTCGGAGATTCCGGCGCGCGCGTTCGCGCATGAGGGCGAGCGGGAAGCGATCGGCAGGGCTCTCGAGATCGCGGAATCGGTGGGATACGGCGCGGAGGCCGATCGGATCTTCGGCGAGGTGGCGTCGCAGCGCGTGCGCGAGAAACCGTTGCGACGATTCGTTCTGCCGCGGCTCTGGCGGACGGCGCATCTCTGGCTCAATCTCGAGACCAGCAGCACCCTGCGCAATCTGCTCGAGCCCGTGCCGCGAGGCATCCGGAGAGTCGTCTACGGCGGATTCTTCGTGTTGAAACTGGTCGTGCTCGCTCTGACCGTCTTGCTCGTTGCGATTCTGTGGCGAAGGCGGCATCGTCCGGCTCCGTTCGACGGATGGCTCGTGATCCTCCTCGTCTTCATCGTCGGCCGGACTCTTCTGATCGGCATCGGTTTCGGATCGATGGAGCACCGTTACGTCCTTGCCGCGTGGCCTCCGATGCTGGTGTGTGCGGCAGCGGCTGCCTTCAATCTGGTCGGGCGACAGGCGAACGGCGCGTGACGGATCGAAGCGCGCAATGCGACAATCGGTCGGGCGGTTCACAAGGCGGCCCTTCGATCATGAGAGCTCTGCGAGCGCGTCTTGGCGCCATCTTCTACGACGTTCCTCCCTTTTTGTGGCATCTCCTGCGCCCCGGCACCGAACGGACGCGGGAACGTCCGTGGGTGCGGATCCGCAACCGGCACGATCGACTGCTCGCAGAAGATGGCGTTCCCGGCGTCCGCTGCGACTGGCAGTGGACCTCGGATCTCCACGTCTGCAAGGTCTTTCCCGCCGCCGGACTCGCCCTCATGCGCCGCGCGTTTCGCGACTGGCCGATCCGCCTCTCTGATGCTCCTGTGGTCGTGGGCGATCCGGAAGTGACGTTCGTCCTCGGGCATCGCGGACTCGAACGGCTCCCCCACCTCCTGATGACCCTGCGCAGCCTCGCCGGACAGGAGGGCGTCGCCATCGAAGCGATCGTCGTCGAGCAATCGGCCGCGCCGGAGATCCGGGAAGCAATCCCGTCGTGGGTGCGATACATCCACACACCGATCGCCTCGCCGAGCGTGCCGTACATGCGCTCGTGGAGCCTCAACGTCGGAGCACGGCACGCTCGAGGGAGGATTCTCGTTCTCCACGACAACGACATGGTCATGCCCCGCGACTACGCGCGCGAGGTGGTGAGTCGCGCCGGCGAAGGAGCGGAGATTCTCGACCTGAAACGTTTCACCTTCTACCTGAGTGCCGGACACTCGCAACGGATCCTCGACGCGGGGCGCATCGTGCTCGACGAGCCGCCGGAAGCGGTCGTGCAGAATCTGCAGGGGGCGAGCATCGTGGCGACCCGGGAAGCGTACGAGGCGATCGGCGGATACGACGAGTCGTTCGTCGGCTGGGGGGGAGAGGACAACGAGATGTGGGAGCGCGCCGCGACGCGGCGGCTCTCCGCCCACGGCTACCTGCCGATGCTGCATCTGTGGCACGCACCGCAGCGGGAGAAGGCGGAGGGAAGAGCGGCAGAGGGGCTCGCACGCCAGCGCAGCCTCAGCGAGATTCCGGTCGCCGAGCGGATCGAGCGGCTTCGGGCCAGAGCCTGGGGGCGTATCGACAGTCCCGAGGTCGGGGAGAATCACGAATGGAGCGGCTGATCTCTCGACCCGTGTTTGCATGCCGGCCTGCAGTTTCTGCTCCAAAGAAGCCGGGCTCCGTTTCGTGGCATCGTCTCGGCGTGCTGGTCTATTCGGATACACTCCTGCCTGCAAAGGGGCGCAGATAGATTGCGAGAGGAAGCCGGGACTATCGAGATTGTGCCAACCCGCGGTCTTCGTGGATTGGACCTCCGCGAGCTCTGGGCCTATCGGGAGCTCCTCTACATCCTCACGTGGCGCGATCTGAAGGTCCGATACCGGCAAACGTTCCTCGGAATCCTCTGGGTGATGGCGCAGCCGCTTGTAACGATGCTGTTTTTTACCTTCTTCTTCAACCGGGTTGCCAGAATTGAAGCGGGACGGGACATCCCCTACAGCGTGTTCGTGATGGCCGGGCTTCTCGCCTGGAACTTCTTCTCTATGGCAGCCGCCAGTTCGGGCAACAGCCTCATCGGAAGCACTCACCTGATTTCGAAGATCTATTTTCCGCGGCTGATCATTCCTGCGGCGTCCGTTCTCACTGCCGTCGTCGATTTCTGCGTTGCCGCTCTCCTCCTGATTGGTCTCATGGCCTGGCACCAGCTTCTCCCGCCCATCACGATCATCGTTCTCCCATTGCTTGTTGTTCTCGCTCTTCTGCTTGCGCTGGGGATCGGACTCTGGCTGTCAGCACTGAATGTCGAATACCGGGATGTGCGCGTCGTTGTCCCCTTTCTTCTGCAGCTTTGGATGTATGCGACTCCGGTGGTGTACCCGCTGAAAGTTCTTCCTGAAACGCTTCAAAAGCTCGCGGTGTTGAATCCGATGACCGGTATCGTCGAAGCGTTCAGAGCGTGCGTCCTCGGTACGGAGCTCGATCCACTTTCTCTGGTGGTTTCCGCGGCTGGCGCGGTCGTCCTCCTCGGGAGCGGTACCATCTATTTCCGGACCATGGAGCGTCGGTTCGCGGATTTGATTTGAGGATAAGGTGAAGGCAACGTGAGAGTCGCGGTCGAAGCGGAACACCTGAGCAAGAAATACCTGCTCGGAATGGCTGAAGATCTGCGCTACCGCACGCTTCGCGACTCCGTGGCGGCGTTCCTGCGGGGAGGGCTCTGGAGATCGGCTCGCAGAGAAATTTGGGCACTGCAGGACGTCTCGTTCGCGATCGAGGAAGGAGAAGCGTTCGGAATCATCGGAAAAAACGGTGCTGGCAAATCGACGTTGCTGAAAATCCTGTCGCGAATCACAGAACCGACAAAAGGCAGAGCACGGCTGCACGGGCGCGTTGCCTCGTTATTGGAGGTCGGAACCGGATTTCATCCCGAGCTGACAGGGCGCGAGAACATCTTCCTCAATGGCGCGATTCTGGGCATGAGCCGTTCGGAAATCCGGCGGCTCTTCGACGAGATCGTCGCCTTCGCCGAAGTGGAGGAATTTCTCGATACACCTGTGAAACGCTACTCGAGCGGGATGTACGTTCGACTCGCCTTCGCGGTCGCGGCACATCTGACTCCCGAGATTCTTCTGATCGACGAGGTGCTGGCGGTCGGCGATATCGAGTTCCAGCGTCGCTGCCTCGGCCGGATGGGTGAGGTCGCGCGGAGCGGACGCACCGTCGTTTTCGTCAGCCACAACCTCGCGTCGATCGAGGATCTCTGTTCCCGCTCGATGCTTCTGAAGCGCGGCGAGATAGTCCGGATCGGTGAGACGCGAGACGTGGTCGGCGCTTATTTGGCGCAAGCGAGTGGCGAATCTGTTTGGGACTTCTCAGACACCGTCGAGCGGGAAGGGACAGGCCGGGCACGGATCACACGACTGGAGCTCCTTCATGCCACGGATGAACTTGCCATCGATTCGGTTCCCTTCGGATCGCCATTTCGCATCCGATTGCACTTCTTTTCCCACTCGCGAATCAGTGATCCGGATTTCGGCGTCTCGCTTCTGACGGAAAGGAACGAGCGCTTGTTTCTCTCTTACACTCGCGATGTCGGAATCACGATCCGCGCGATCGAAGGCGAAGGATCGTGCGAGTGTCTGGTGCGCTCACCGAACATCCTTCCCGGAACGTATCGTCTCGAGGCCTGGATTTCCGACATTCCCAACGTCAGTTATGCCGATCACCTCCGCATGGTCGGGAAGGTCCAGATTACGGCGGATTCACCCGAAATCCAGAATGTGGGTCGCCTTCTGGTCCCGCATCGCGGCAAGATCTACGTTGACTGCGACTGGAAAGTGGCCGGCTAAGGGCCCATGCTGCCAGATACCTCGAGCGGCCACGCTCCATGCACACGTGCCGAGGCGTAAGAGAGGGGTATGTCATGGCGGTTCTGAACTAATTGTGCTTGGTGAATTCTCCTCTGCAGGCCTGAGGACCAGGTGCCAGCCCTGACCCCCACTGAAGGCGGTATCATGGATCACGTTTTCGACCACCAAACTTCCAGGAATTGCCATTCCGCAGGATCAGGTAGGTCGTGTCATGATCGATGGATGGATCGCTGAGCCAGCGCAGGATCCGGGATCGCTCGAGATAGCGCGTTCGCGGTGAGACGAGCTGATCGAATGCGACGTGATGAAAAAATCGAAATGGCTCCCCCGCGATCCACCTGGTGTATTCGAACAATGGAATCCACCGAACGATCGAGCGCGCGTGGTCGAGCCGCAGCAGCCGGAGTGTCTTCGCAAGGATGTAATAGGGCGTGACGAGCGGCAGAGCGACAGCATATTTCGTGATCCACCAGGGAAGCCTCGAGACGATACGCCGGATCGGCTCGACCGTGAGACGGATGCCGAGATTCCCCTCGCGCGCATAAACCCAGCAGTGAAACCGTCCTCCCGGTTTCACGTGACGCAGAACCGCTGCAAAGCCGGCGTCGGGATCGGAGAGATGATGGAGAACGCCGATGCAGTAAACCAGATCGAATTGCCCCAGGTCGACTTGCGTGAGATCGCCGCGATGGATCTCGACCGGCGCCGCAGTCACCCGCGCCAGGTTGCGCCTGGTCTGTTCGCCCGTGTCGGCCAGTTCCACGCCCGCGAGTCGCGACGGAGATTCCTGCGCCACGTGGACCAGCAGAGAACCGTTGCCAAATCCCATCTCCAGCACGTCATGCCCGATGAAGTCCTCAGGGCCGAGCGGGGCGAACCATTCGAGAAACTGCTCGCGGGAGTAGACGGTTCCGATGCGGTTCCACGATTCTCCGAAAGCTCGCGCAGTCCTCAGATCAGGCGCGGCGCTGTCCCGCGAATCATTTCGCGTACTCACTGGATGTCTCGGAAGCGGCGATGACGTTATCGTACCAGAGGCTGAAGGTGAGCAGATTGAAGATCTGTTTCCGATTGTCGCGGCGTCCGCTCCAATGATCCTCGAGCAACCGCTGAACGAACTTCGGCCGAAAGAATCCCTGTTCCGCTGTCTTGCGGGGTCCGAGCACGTCCTCCAGCAGCGGCCTGAGCTCACCCCGAAACCATCGGCCGAGCGGGACGCCGAAACCCTTCTTTCGGCGTTGGGCGATCACGGCTGGAAAACGATCCCCGACGTAGTCGCGGAGTATCGGCTTGGTTCGATGCCCACGCAGCTTCTCTCCGGGCGGCAGAACGTCGGCGAGCTCTACGACCTCCCGATCGAGAAATGGAACGCGAACTTCGAGCGAGCTGGCCATGCTCGCTCTGTCGACCTTCACGAGAACGCCGTCCTGGAGGTAGAACCTCTGATCCGTACGAAGCGCGCGCTCGAGCCACCCGTCGCCGGTCTCCATCGAAGGTGAGCGAAGCAAATCGTCAAGGCTCGTTTGCGCTGAAGGATCGAACGCGACGAGAAGTTCGGGAAGTTCCTCGAGCGTGAAGGTGCCCATCCATCGCATGTGCCTAGTGATCAAGTCCACGTCCAGGCCGTCGAGAAACTTTTTCAACTCGTAATCGGGCGAAAAATTATCGTATCGAACGGGGATCCAGCGATGCGCCGCACTCCTCACACTCGCAGCTCCTCGAACGAGCGCCGCGGGCATTCGCTGTACCAGGGAGTGGGCACGGTACGTGGGATATCCACCGAACAGCTCGTCCGCTCCATCACCGGAAAGGGCGACCGTGACATGTTCTCTTGCAAACTCGGCGAGCAGCCAGGTGGGATAAACGGATCCATCCGCCAGCGGCTCGCCGAAGTGACTCGCAACGCGTGGTATGAGGTCGAGCATCATGTGCGGGGACAGAGCGCGAACATGGTGATTCGTTCCGATCAGATCAGCCACGATTCCGAAGTACTCCGACTCGTCGAATGAGGGATCGTCGAAGGCGATGGAGAACGTGTCGATCGGATGACCTGCCACCTTCGTCGCGACAGCGGCGATGATCGTCGAATCGATGCCTCCCGAAAGGAAGACGCCGACCGGTACGTCGCTGACGAGCTGCCGTTCCACGGCAGCATCGATCCGGCGTGAAAATTCCTGAAGCGGGCCGGGAACGCTTCCCGATGGCACGAGCCGTGGTCGCGCATATCGCCTGATTTCGGGACTGCTGCCTTTGCTTGCCTTCATGACGTGGCCACCCTCCAGCTTCCTCACGGCTTTGAGGATCGTCATGGGCGAGGGAACGAAGTCGAGCCGCAGGTAGGCCTGAAGCGCAACCGGATCGATCTCCGAGGAGACGCTTTGGAGTTGGAGGAGACTCTGAATCTCGGATGAAAACAGGATTCCGCGGTTCGTGACGGCGTAATAGAGTGGCTTGATTCCGAAAGGATCTCGTACCAGGAAGGCCGTCTGATCGATACGGTCATAGAGACAGAAGGCAAACATTCCGTCGAGACGATCAAAGGCACTTTCTCCGTGAAGGAGATACTGGTTGACGATGACCTCCGTGTCGGACGCTGAACGGAAGTGCATCCCGTTTCTCACGCACTCATCGCGGAGCTCGCGATAGTTGTAGATCTCGCCATTGAAGACGATCACCGCACGACGAGTGTCATCCCACAGCGGCTGATCGGCGGCGTGACTCAAGTCGATCACTCTGAGGCGGGAGTGAGCCAGGACCACGTCGCCGAGATTGACGAGTCCCTGGCCGTCAGGTCCGCGATGGGCGAGTCTCCGAATGGCATGTTGCGCTTCGTTCTCGAAAGGATGCGTCAGGGCGACTCCTCCGAAAATTCCGCACATTCTCAGGACTCGATCTCGTCAATGTTGAGACTGTCCTTCACTTCCCACGGTTTCGTCGTGCCGACGTGATACAGAATCCGTACGTTCAGTTCGGCGAGAAGTCCTGACATGACGCAAAGAAGCGACGCGATGTACAGCAAGGCCATGATGAAGATCATCGGCGTGCTCTCGGGCCGGCCGAGAATCAGGGCGCGGTAGGCAACCAGCGAGAACGCAATCGTTCCAAGAAGAAAAAAGAGGGCGGCGACCTTGCCGAAGAGGTAGGCCGGAGACGACCCGTAGGTGCTCAGCATCACGACCGTAAGCAGATCGATCATGACCTTTCCGGCCCGCGACACTCCGTACTTGCTGCGTCCTCCCTCGCGCGGCCGATGGTTCACTTCCATTTCGATGATTCGCGCACCCAGGGCCTGCGAATAGGCAGGGAGAAATCGATGCATCTCACCGAGAATGTTCGCGCCTTCGAGGTACTCTCGCCGAAACACTTTGAGAGTGCAGCCGATGTCGTGGATCGGGAGATGAAGTGTGCTGGCTATGATCCAGTTCGCGACCCTGGAGGGTAGCCTTCGCGTCAGGAGCAGATCCCTCCGCTGACGCCGCCAGCCGCAGACGACGTCCGCCTTGCCGTCGATGATCGGTCGTATGAGAGAAGGAATGTCTCCTGGGTCGTTTTGGAGATCGGCATCGAGAAAGGCGACGAGTCCTCCCTGGCTGACACTCACTCCTGCGGCCATGGCCGCAGTCTGGCCCCGTGCGGCGCGCAGTCGAAGCGCCCGAAGCCAGGGTCTGGTCGAGGCGAAGCCGGAGATCAGATCCCAGCTTCGATCGCGGCTTCCATCGTCGACGAGGATCACCTCCGCGATCGCCTGAGACCCAGCGATCAAATCGTCGATCTCCTCGATCAGCGCCGGGAGGTTTTCCTGCTCGTCTCTGACCGGGATCACGATACTGACGTCGGTTTCTCTCATTGCGGGCTCTCGTCTGCTCGTCTCCAGCGATGGGCGGCCGGAAGCGGTACAACACTCGGATGAAGTGTACAACGGCTTCCGCGCGCCTCATGGGCGAGTATTCCCGTGGGGTACAATGGCGGCTACCGAATTGGCATGCCATCCATCGCAGCTCGGCAGAACGAGCAGTACTACAGCAGCCTGTCACCCGGAAGGGAGGACTACTGGCGCTACATGGCCGCGCCTCGCTTCCGAGTCCGGACGATTCTTTCGCTTCTGTCGGGACGACAAGTGTCTTCTGTGATCGACCTCGGATGTGGCTCAGGGGAATTGCTCGGCGAGATTCGCGCGGTGTTTCCCGCGATTCGACTGGCGGGTATCGACCTTTCCCTCCCACAGATCGAGATCAATCGTCTGCGTGATCCGACAACCGATTGGTACGCAGGAGATCTCGAGAATCCGGAAGCCGTTTCTTCCGCTCTGTTCGGCGCGTTCGACGTCGTCGTCGCCTCGGAGATCATCGAGCACCTCGATCATTCGGATGCCTTTCTTCGGGTTGCCCACCTCCTCGCGCGCCCCGAGAATGGCATGCTCATCGTGACTACCCAGAGCGGACCTGTGCGCGCGACGGAGCGAGCTGTCGGTCATCGTCATCACTACTCGGCGGAGGAGATGGCTGCGAGACTGATTGAATGTGGCTGGCAGCCGTTGCGCATCTGGAATGCCGGGTATCCCTTTCACGACCTTTCGAAGTGGTATGCGAATCGCGATCCTGCCGCGACTCTGGACCGATTCGGCACGGGTGCGTGGGGTTGGCGTGAAAGGGCGATCGCTGCAGCGCTTCGACTTGCTTTCAGGCTGAACTCGAATTCCCGTGGGGCGCAGTTGTTTGCTCTTGCCCGGGCACACTGAGTTGTCGAAGTATTTTCGAGAGCTATTGCATCAGGTCCTGGTGCTCGATGTGATACAGGCGGATCGTGCGTCCCACGCGCTCGACAGGGGAATGCCCTTCCAACCATCGATATGCTCCTCCGTTGTAAACGCCGTTGAGCGCCGTCTCGCTGATCGCGATCCATCCCGTGACCGGCGTGTTCGGCGGAAGCGTCTGATGGTCTGGAAGAGCGTGTTTGGTCAGGTCGCAACTTCCGAAGTATGCGATCCACAGGGAACGAATGTCGCCTTTGGACAGCCGCTTCTCGAGGCGGAGAAGATCCTGGCCCCAATCGAGATTGCTGTCGACGAGCACTTGATGTGGCCGGCGCACGGCTTCGTTGAAGTATGCGAGATAATCTGGGTGGACGAGCAGCGTGGAGGTCGCTTGCCATACAAAGAGAAGTGCCACCACAGGTACAATGACTTGCCGCTTTGCCGACCGCCATACGATCAGGCAGGCATGAGCGCCCGCGATTGCAATGAGCGGATATATGGGAAGAATGTGACGTAGGCCGATTGCAATGTTGGACGGTATGGCGCCGGCCATGATTACTGCACTGGCAACGAGCGGTAATACAGGTCGCCATGAGCGCTCACGAATACTCTCGCGAATCAGAGCAGGAAACGCTACCAACGTCAGAATGACCAGCGGGATCGGACTTTTGACCACGAATGCGACCAGGAAATAGTGCGGCCATCCGTGCTGGCTGAACTCACCCAGGAGGAAAGACGGATGGCCCCCGGTCTGGTGCTGAGCAAGAGCCATCATGCCATGGAAGTAGTCGGTGGCCGGGATCGGAACGCGCTCGGCGACCAAATAAGCGAAATGGTGGAGGATGCCGCGCTCGCCGATGAACCGGTCGATTGTCTGGTGAGGTCTGGCTTCAGAGGATGTCAGCGTTTCCATCTGAAAGAAATATGACGCCCAGAGAATCACGAATCCGAGCAGTGCTGCGATGAACAGCTGCGGAATCCGTATGCGTTCGAAGACTCGCATGGCGGGTCGCCGGATCGATAGGGCGACTGAGATGAATGCGATGACAATGGCTGGAAGGAAGACTAACGAGGACGACTTTGTCGCATTCGCGATCCCGATCCAGATGCCAAGGCTGATCGTGTCACGCCATGAAGGTGTCTCTATCCAGCGCATCAGCGCAAAAGCAGTCCCGACCACCCCAATTGCACCCGCAAGATCGTTCGAGGCGATCCCTGCATGCGCCAGAACTTCGGGAGTGGTCGTGTACAGAAAGACGGAAACGAGTCCAGCGGCCTGGCCGCCGCTCCTTCTTGCCCACGACCACACCACGAGCGCTCCAGCGATGAAGAACGGAAGTATTCCGACCCTCGCGAGAGACAGGTTTCGCCTGTACCGCCCTTCGTGATAGACGACTCGATTGCCTTCCTCATAGAGATGGGCCTCGTCATAGGGCTCTTCGAATCGGGTAAAGGGAATTCCTTGGAGATACGGCCCCAATGCCGTAGCCAGGAGAGCAAGGGGCGGATGGTGGATCTTCCGCGGAAACTCACCATAAACCAGAAGGCGCATTCCGCAGGCCATCTTCGCCGGCTCATCGAACGTCTGGCTCAGTACCCGGTATGTGTCGACGACTCGAAGAAGACCAATCGAGAGAAGTCCCACGAAGACCAGAGCTTCCCAGAGTCGAATCTGCTCTCCGGCATTCCTGTCGTCGAATCTGAATCGCGTCATCTGCGCCGAAACATGCAAGCCTGTTGAATCGCTCCCGTTGGGAGTCTGAGTGGAATGGAGATCGAGAGTGGAGAATACGCGATTCCTTCCCGTGGGCAAAACGTCGCAGCACAGTAGTCCTCGAGTCGGGATGTGCTACTTTTGCCAGCGGCCGTTTGGCTCGCTGCATGTGCGGAATCTGCGGATGGTGTGTTGCGCCCTCCGAGTCGAGGGACTTCGGTTCTCTCACTGCGCTTGCACACTCGCTCGCCCATCGCGGCCCCGATGACTCCGGCGAGTGCGTCGATGCCGGGCAGGGTGTCGCCTTCGCTCACAATCGACTGGAGATCATCGATCCCACCCCGGGCGGCCATCAGCCGATGGCCACCGAGGACGGCTCGCTCGTTCTGAACTACAACGGCGAGATCTACAACTTCCGCCCCCTCCGCCGCCAGCTCGAAGCGCTCGGCCACTCCTTCCGCTCCGCCTCCGACACCGAAGTCCTGCTGCGCGCCTGGAGCCAGTGGGGACTTGGCGCCCTCGATCGCATCCGCGGCATGTTCGCCTTCGCAATCCAGGAGCGCGCGCACCGCCGCCTCGTTCTCGCACGCGATCCGATGGGGATGAAGCCGCTTTACTGGACCTCGCTGCCGGGCGGCGGCGGATTCGTCTTCGCCTCCGAGGTGAAGGCATTCCTTCGCCTCGACGGCTTCCGGCCGCGCGTCAACGAGCACGCCCTCCGCCAGTACATGACCTTCGGCTACACCTGGGACGAGCAGCAGACGATCTTCGAAGGGGTCTACAAGCTGCCGCCCGGCCACTTCATGGTCGTCGAAGAGGGGATGCCCCGCGCGCCCGTCCGCTACTTCACCCCGCCACCCGTGACACCGGTCGCTTCGGAGGAGCCGCGCATCGCAGAGCTGTACGAGGTTCTCCGCGAGGTCGTCGCCGAGCATCTCATCGCCGACGTCCCCGTCGGACTGTTGCTGTCGGGAGGACTCGACTCGAGTCTCATCGCCGTGCTCGCCGAACGATCGCAGCGGATCACGACCCTAACCCTCGGTTTCCGCGACTCCGCCGTCGACGAACGGGAGTACGGCAGGATCGTGGCGCGTCACGCAGGATCGGATCATCACGAGCTCTTCGTCAGTGCGGACGAGCTGTTCGAAGACGTCGGCGAGGCGGTGTGGGCCATCGATGATCTGTTCGGCGACTGGGGCGTGGTCACCACGCGCGCGCTCTACCGCAAGGCAAAGGAGCTAGGACTGAAAGTCGTCCTCGTCGGCGAGGGAGCCGACGAGCTGTTCGGCGGATATCCTCAGTTCGAACGGGCACGCTCGAGCCGCGGCCCGATCGATCTTCGCCTCTTCGATCTGTTCCGGCACTATTCGGGGCGGAGGTATGGGAGAGGGCTCGGCGAATTCCGCTCACGAATGCGCAGCTATCTCGACCAGAGCGGCGGCGATCTGGTTCAGGCACTACGCCTCTTCGAGACGCAGGACCAGTTGCCGAACAATTACGTGATGAAGGTCGACAAGGCGAGCATGTCGCTGAGCATCGAGGCGCGTGCCCCGTTTCTCGATCGAAGAATCGCCGAGCTGGCGTACCGGCTCCCGACGGACCTGCTGGTGCGCGACGGCGAGAACAAGGTCGCACTCCGCAGAATGGCCGAGCGTTTCGATCTCTTGCCGCGCGAGATTCTCGATCGGCCGAAGCATGGCGCAGCGATCGCTGCCTCCTGGATGGACTCGCTTCCCTCGTTTCGCGAGATGGCTCGCGCGGAAGTGCTCCGCCCCGACGGATGGGCGGATCGCCTCGGTCTTCGAGCGGCGATGACGGCATACTTCGACGAGAACCGAACGGGATATCGCTTTCCGCGCGCGATCAGCATCTTCCGCAACACCGCGTGGCGTCTTCTCCTTCTCAACCTCTGGTCGCGGCGGTACCTCGGCGAGGATCGAACGTGATCGAAGGCCTCGTCAGCGTCATCATTCCCGTCCACAACCGCGCCGAGCTTCTGCGGGAGGCGATCGGGAGCGTCCTCCGGCAGACGTACAGGCAGTTCGAGATCATCATCGTCGACGACGGGTCGACGGACGAGACGCCGGCCGCGATCGCGGATCTCGTTGCCGCGAATCAGGAGACGATCCGATCGGTCAGGCAACCGCAGCGCGGTCCGGGTCTCGCGCGTGAAGGTGGGAGGGGAGCGGCGAGGGGAGAGTATATCCAGTATCTCGACAGCGACGACGTTCTGCTGCCGGAGAAGCTCGGGCTCCAGGTGGCGGCACTGCGGTCGAATCCGCAGTGCGATGTCGCATACGGGCGGACGCGTTACCGCTCGGCCGGCGGCGGGGAGATCGCACCAGACTGGAAACGAACCGACCTCCGAGGGGACACGATGTATCCGGCGTTTCTGGAGTCGCGCTGCTGGGAGACCTCGACGCCGCTCTACCGCGCATCGATCTGCGACGCGGCGGGGCCGTGGTCGGATCTCTGGCTCGAGGAGGATTGGGAGTACGACTGCCGCATCGCGGCACTCGGAGCGCGCGTCGTCTTCGTCGACGCGTGGGTGGCGGAGCATCGCGATCATGGGGAGGGGCGGCTGTCGCGTGGCGAACGTCTCGACGCGGCGCGTCTCGGGCAGCGTGCGAGTGCACACGCGCTGATGTTCGGTCACGCGATGCGCGCGGGAATCGATCCGCCGGTCGTCGAGATGCAGATCTTCGCGCGCCGGCTCTTTCTGCTGTCGCGCCAGTGTGGTGCGGCGGGCCTGGTCGCGGAATCGAAGCAGTTGTTCGAGATGGCGCGGCGCGCATCGGGGGACGAGCGGGCGAAGGGGCGCGACTTCCGGATGTACCGCGGTCTGGCGGGGGTGGTCGGGTGGAGGGGGGCGGGTGTTCTCGCCGAGCTTCGCGATCGGAT
>DATKDP010000123.1:0-3420 GCA_035546335.1 Thermoanaerobaculia bacterium
GAGTCGCCGCGAGCGAATGAGCCCGATCACCTGGACGTCCGCATGGTCCCGGACGGCGGCGACCAGGTCGTGCAGGGTCCTTCCCGCGAACCTCGATTCGTCCGGGACGCGGAGCTCGGTCAGGTACGCGCTGATCTCGAAAAGGTCCTCCGAGCCGTTCTGGTTCTCGCGCTGCGGCGTCAGCCGCGAGCCGACGATCGCGATGAAGAGGAGACCCGACAGCGTCACGGCCAGGCCCACCGGCAGGAAGTCGAACATCCCAAACGGCGGGGCGTTCGACTCCTCCCGATACGCCGCGATGATGATGTTCGGAGGAGTCCCGATCATCGTCAGCGTGCCGCCGAGCAGCGAACCGAAGGCCAGAGGCATCAGGATGAACGAAGGGGAGCGGCGGGCGCGACGCGACATCCAGATGCCGACCGGCATGAACAGCGCGAGCGCCCCGACGTTGTTGATGAATCCCGAGCAGAGGGCCACGATCGCTGTGAGCGTCGCCACCTGCACCCAGGGCCGATCGCCCACCCGCGTCAGCTTGCGTGCGATCGTGTCGACGACTCCGGCGTTGAGCAGGCCGCGGCTGAGGATCAGCACCGCCGCGACCGTGACGACCGCGGGATGCCCCAGGCCCATGAAGACCTGGTCGGGAGGGACGATGCCGGCGAGCGCGACGACCAGGAGGGCGACGAGCGCCACCACGTCGTAGCGCCAGCGGTTCCATACGAACAGAACCAGCATCGCGCCGAGGACGGCGAAGACGGTCAGTTGGTCCGTGTTCAAATCGATCGCTCCGGATCCTCGCCGCGGGCAAAGGAGAGGGTAGCAGAGATCGACCGGTTCGCGACCTCCTCTCGCCGCGCCGATGTTCGCAGCCATCTTCGCGATCGGCCTGTTCTTCGGAGTCCTCTACAGGCGCAGCGGCAATCTCTGGATCGTCGCCGTCTTTCACGCGATCGGAAATGCGTACATCGTCTGGGGCGTGGGCCCGGTGGGTTGATCGGAGCGCGGCGTCCGGCGCCACGGAACGGAGCGCGGGCGTCCCGCCCGGCGTTGGAGTTTGGCCCTCTCGGGACGATCCGCACCGCGGAGCGGTGCCAGAGGGTAGCCGGGGTGTCGCGCGAAGCGCGACCCCCGGATCGGCGAGCGTCGGCGGCGTGTTTTGTTTCGACGTGGCACCCCGGAGGGGTGCAAGAATTCGCGCGAAACTTCTGGCACCCCTGCCGGGGTGCTCGGAATACGGGACCATCGGTCGCGAACCGGGGGTCGCTGCGCGACGCCCCGGCTACCATCTGGGACGGCTTCGCCGTCCTGGCGCCGGCCTCAGGCCGGCGCTACGCGAACAGGCCGCTGCGCTAGACTGCCGGGGAGAATTCCAGGCTGCCGGAGCCCAAGACAGCTCAGGGAATACTTGGGCTGCGATGGAGGCTCTTTGCGCCAGCAAATAGCACACGTTGCTCTGCTCGTCCGCGACTATGACGAAGCGATCGCTTTCTACACCCAGAAACTCGGGTTCACTCTGGTCGAGGACTCGGCGCGCCCAGAGCAGAACAAGCGCTGGGTGCTCGTCGCGCCTCCTGGCGAGAGCCCTGCCCCCTCATTGCTCCTGGCCCGGGCCTCAAGCCTGGAGCAGGCCGCGTTCGTCGGGAACCAGTCGGGCGGCCGCGTCTTTCTGTTCCTCCAGACGGATGATTTCTGGCGCGACTACAATCGTATGCTCGCCGCAGGAGTTCGGTTCGTCCGTGAGCCGAGCGAGGAACCCTACGGTGTCGTTGCCGTTTTCGAGGATCTGTATGGAAACCGCTGGGATCTGCTTCAGTACCCGCAATGACCCATCGCCTCCGCGAGAAGCGCGCGGCATGCTCGCGTAGCCGTCCAACTATGCGTTCAAGCGGACCGCGAGGACAGGCCATGGTGTTTCCTGCTGTTCTTTCGGCCCGCGGCCGCTTAACGCGGCGTTGGGCGACGAGATCGCCCTCAGAACCGAACCCTGTGTCCGACGTTTGGAAGCGCCATCGAGTGGTTGGCGTTAAAATGGACAAGACATGCAGATTGCATCGGGAAAAGTGGTGAACGGCAAGGTGGTTATCGACGGCGATCTTCCGGAAGGCGCCGAGGTCACGCTTCTCGCCCTCGATGGTGAAGAGACTGGTGCGCAAGGTATGGTCGCCTGGGTCAGCACACCTCGCGGGCGCAGACAAACGGCTGCGATCGGTGCGAGCATCGCGGTGCTCGGTGCACTCGCCATCTTAGGCGGCGTGTTCTTCGGGCGTCTCCCGACGTGGTTCGGAATCGCGGTACTGCTACTCGCGATGGCCATCATCGTGTGGGCGTTTGCTCACAAGACCGTATCGGGTCTCCCGCCGCTCTCGAGGAACGTAGATGCGCGCTGGAGAAAGGTCGCGGAACATTCTCGAGGCGCATTGATCGATGTGCGATTCGCTGGCACCTACACATCGGACGGGCTTTGCAGTCGAGAGATGAAGCTATTCCGAAGCCACGATGAGGCGCTCGCTCATCTCCAAAGTGCGCTTTCCGCCTAAACAGTTGGGCGGCTGGCGCGATCGCAGATGAGACAGCAGCCTGTCCGATGGTAGACCCTCGAGCCTTGACCTGAAATCATTGCCGTCGCCGAGGGGCCGAATCCGTGCGGGTAAGTCCTTGGAGAATGTTGAATGTTGAATGTTGAATGTTGAAATGGCCCGAACTCTGCGTACGACATTCGACACTCGTCCTGGCCCATTCACGATGGAGTGGACATCCAGAGCCGTCTCACGGCTCATGCGCCCTCCGCACGCCGACCTCGCGCGCGTTGCAGCCAGTGCGCAGAGCGGTTAGCATCTGCCTGCTGATGCAAATCGTGGCCGGCCCGAGGTGGAAGGCCCGGGGCCTTCCGGGGCGAGAGGGCTGATGGCTTCGACTGACCGGCTCTCGCAGCTCCGGATCGCAGCGACCACGTTCGGACCAGGAGCCGGAGCGAAGGTCGCGAAGCTGCTCGACCAGCTCGCCGCACGCCGATTCCGCGACGCCGAATCGCTCATCCTCTTTCACGAGACCCTGCTCTTTCTCCGCGCCCATCCGCACACCTCGCTCGTGATGCGCAAGGCAGGACGGCTGCTCGCCACCCTCGCGCAAAGGGTCGCGCTGCTCGAGCGGGCCGGCGCCGATCTCGATCCGTTCGAGAGCATGGAAGCGGGCGGAATCGCGGGGACGACCCTCTCCGGAGAATTCAGCCTCGACATCACGCGATGGCTCCTCGACCGCGTTCCGGCCGAGGTCGAGTTGGACTGGGACTCCTATGAGGAGTCCGATCGGCTGACCTTCCTCCTGCCGCGGCTCCTGCCGCTCTTTCCGGAGGATGGGCTGGTCGAAGCGAACATCCCTCATCGCGAGTGGATCCGGGCGGGAAGCGGCCGCAGCGGGCGA
>DATKDP010000124.1:0-3880 GCA_035546335.1 Thermoanaerobaculia bacterium
CATCGTAGGTGTAGGTGAGCGATGTCTGCCGCTTCTCTTCGAGGATGAACCCCGGCATCGTCGTCGTCACGTGCATCTCGATATTGGTCAGGCCGGGTGGAGGAGTCACCGTAAAAGCAATCGGCCCATCCGCGGGACGAACGAAAACAGGCAGGGCGGCTTCTCCGAAGCCGCCACGGCGCGCTCGGAGGGCGCGCCCTATCGTCTGTTCCTGAAGTGTCATCGCCTTCGGAGCGGCCATGCTCTCGATCTCCAGCTGCTTCGAGCGCGAGTCGACCACGTAAAACCAGAACTCCCCTTCGCGGGAGCCGAGAACATCGCCAGTCGGAAATGGCTCGGTCACCTGCCCCGCCGAGGTGCGGCCGTCGAAGAGAATCATCACCTTCGCGCGCCACACTCCCGGCTCGCCGACCACGAAGTCCTGCGCCGGATCGTAGAACCACCCGATCGCATTCGCCTGTCCGCGAATCGTGCGAGTCGCACCCGAGGGTGAGGTTACGACGATCTCGATCTTCGACGGCAGGGTCGGCGCGGAGTAGCCGGCGAACGAGGCCCGCTCGCCGCGATGCAGGATCGTCCCCGGCCGCACCGCCGTCGGATGGAAGAAGAGGTCGATGTTGCGTCCCTTCAGCGTGAAGAGCGGGCCGCCATCCGGCCCGCCGCCGTTTCCCTGAAATGGAGGGAAGGTCCGCGTGCCGCCGTGCGCATCGTCGTCGGCAACGAGAACGAACAGCGAGCCGTAGACCGCATACACCGGCTCTCCGATCAACGATCCGCGGAGCACGATGCCACCGAACTGGAACTTGAAGTCGTTGGGAAGATCGCCGTTGCGTCCGATGCCGGCCTGCGCGGCGTACTGTTCGCGGAAGCGCCAGTAGCAGCCGCTGCACACATCGTCGCTGATTTCCTCCCGCACTCGGACCAATGGTCGCTGCACCGAACGATAGCTGTATCCCCACAGGTCATTCCGCGAGGGATCGACATGGCCATCGATGCCGTCGGTGCGTCCGATCAGCAGCGGGACCTCACCGGCGGCCGCGCGCGCATCGAAGTTCGCTCCCGCGCCGCAGCAGAAAACCGCCGGTTTCATTCGCGTCAGAAGTGATCCATCGAGATCCTGGTACGTGATCATCGGCTGTCCGCTGTCCGATCGCTGCATCCACGCCACGTCGCCGGCATGAAACGGCAGGAAGACGTGCGACGGGCCGAGGCGGCTCGTCGTTTGATTCCGGAAGAACCACTGCGGCCTCGGAGCCGGCACATCGTCGATCCCGCGCTGGCCGTGCGCGAGGATGGGCGGCGTGGCGACGGCAACGACGCCGCCCCACGTACGCGTCCCGGCCCACGAGCCGCTCGCCTCGCGCGCGGTTGCGTGCACGTCCACTCGGTATTCCCCCGCCTCGCCGAACGCGAACGATTCGGGCGCGACGAACGCGCCGTATCGATTGCTCCTGGCGTGAATCGTCCGATCGATCATTCGAGTTGGATCGGATTCCGGCGCGAACCGAACCCGAATGCTCACATCTGCGGCCATCGGCGGATGAAGCACACCGCCGGCGTGAAGACGGTCTCCCACGACGAACGGAGTCGCGGGAAGCGTGGCCGTGTCAATCCACAGCTAGCGCCCGACCTCGATCTCGTACGTCCCGCCGGCGTGCCAGGTGATCCCTCGCTCATCCTCGACGGTCATCTCGACACGTACGCGGTGGAGCCCATCCTCGCCGAACGCGTACTCGAAGCGAGGATCCATCGTGCTGAGCTGATACGGTTCGGTGACCATCCCGCCGGAGCCACCCGGAATCAGTGCCACGCCGTGGCGATCGACGATTGTCTTCGTTCGTGGCTGAACGAACGGCACCGGTCCCAGCGTCTCCACCGCGCCGCCCGGCTTCTCGATACGCACCGTCAGCGCACCCGATGGAAGGCGAAAAGGGACCTGAGGCGAATCAGGTGGAATGCCGCGATCGCCGGTGCTGATCGTGGGAAGGTACGGTTCCAGCCGATATCGAATCGGAGCGCCCGTTGCGACATCCACACGAGGAATCACGAAACGATCGGCCTGCAGCGCGACGCGCGATGCCAGCCCGAATGAAGCTTCATCTTCGACAGCGCGGATCCCCTGCGTTGCGTTGCTGAGGATGCCGGCGAGCAGCATGACCGGAAGACGAGGCGATGGCGGGTCGCCGATGATGACCAGAGGCAGATAGGCGAAGTTCCCGGGCTGCCGCGAAGGCTTGTCCGTGGTCAGATGCGGCGGTCGCTCCGCCGGCGGAATTCGTGTCTCGAAGAAGAATCGCATTGCCGCGCGGTAGTGACCGGGCGGCAGCGACGGGGAAACCGGCATCGTGATGGAGAAGCTCGCTTCGGAACGCGTCGCGGAGACCCGCGTCGTGTCGAACCGCGCAAAACCCGGCGCCTCCTGGTAGTTCTCTCCCTTCTCGATCGGGAATCCCGTCGGCGTCATCAGGTGCGATGTGAAGATGCTGCGTTGACGCGACCCGAGCACACCGTCGCCAGAAAGCCGCTCGAGCAGCAGGTGCGCGGACAACGGGATCTTCTCCATACTTCCCGCGGTTGGCGACTCGAGCACGAACTTCACCTGCGCCGTCAGTTGCTCGCCATGCTGGAGCCGCGACTTGTCGATCGTCCCCTCCACGCGCCAGCCATGACCCGACAGCAGCCCCTCGTCTCCGAATGTCAGACCGGCGGGACCGGGCGGATCGGAGACTCGCAACATCGTGCCGGGAAGCGGAGCGGGCGAGCCTTCCCCACCCTGGTGCAGCTCAAAGAGAATTCTCGAATAGGTGTCGCCGATCGGGTCGTGCTTGATCATCACCCACGCGCCGTGGGGCGCGCGAAGCTGCGTCTCGAAACTTCCATCCGCGCGCGCCTGCAGCGTCGAAGTCAGGCCCGTCCGCAACGCGATGACGATGACGTACGAGTCGCCCGGAACGGCACCCGCGTTCCCTCGTACATCGATCACACCATCGACATCTGGTGTTCCGAGATGGATCAGGTTTGCTTTCGGAGGATCGTCGGGGACGAACGGAGCAGGTCCGTCCGGAACAGCAAGGACGAGTGACTCGACATCCGCTCCGCGTGCGTCCGCCCTCGCGCGTGCGAGGCCTCGTGGCGGGAGAGCCTCGGCCGTGATCGCGTAGACGCCCGCCGCGACGGTCAGTGTAAAGACGCCGTTTTGACCCGAAATGGTCATGGCGCCGTGGCCGGTGAAGTCTTCCACCGCCGCGGCGCGGACGGTGATCCCCGAAAGCGGTTGCCCTGCCGAATCGACGACCGAGCCCGAGATCACACGCGTCTGACCGAGCGCAGTACCGGCGCCGAGAAAGCTCGTCAGTGCGACCATCGCTGCGAAACCTGGCATCCGTCGCACGTTCATCGCACCGCCCTCCTTCTCGGCCGCGGATGTTGATCCGGCATCTGCAGCTCTTCGCCCTGGATCACGATCTGACGCGCGTAGTGTCTCGTCTTGCCGTCCTGAGTGCCGCTCACCAGGAACGAGATCGTGATGGTGTCGACGCCGGCGTACCCGTCGGCATCGTGCAGATCGAGGTTGGGGAAGTCCTTCGCGAGTTTTTGCGCATCGTAGGTGTAGGTCAGCGCGGTTCTCGTTCCTTCCTCGAGGATGAAGCCGGGCATCGTGGTCGTGTAGGTGAGTTGCGCATTCGTCAGGCCGGCGGGTTTCTCGATGGTGAACGTAATCGGACCGTCGGCGGGGCGAACGAACTGCGGCATCGGTGCGAGCGCGAGATCCTGCGCGTTCGCATCGACCACGTAGAAATAGAACTCCCCTTCCCGCGAGCCGAGCGCGTCGCCGGCCGGGAAAGGCTCGGTCACCTGACCGGCAGAGGTGCGACCATCG
>DATKDP010000125.1:0-2648 GCA_035546335.1 Thermoanaerobaculia bacterium
CGACGGCACCGGGCAGACATTTCACGGCCGCGACCGATTCGCACCGGTCGCAGCAGCCCTCGCCGAGCGACTCGTCGACCTCGAAGACCTCGGCCCGAAGATCGAACGTGAGGAGATCGTCTCCCTCGGCTATCGGGAGCCCCGCTACGACCGGAATCTCGCCACCGGAAGCATCATCTCGATCGACTCGTTCGGAAACATCATCACCGATCTCGAAGAAGGAAAGGTCGACCTCAGCCGTCCCTTCGTGATTCGGTTCGGCGATCACTCCATCCGCAGGATCGCACGCTCCTACGCGGCCGGATCGAGCGAGGAGCCCTTCGCCATCGTGGGGTCGCGGGGAACGATCGAGCTGTCGATGAACCAGCAGAGTGCGGCAGCCGTCTTGCAGTGCGGACGGCTGGATGAGGTCGTCTTCCGCCTTCAGGACGAAGAATAGGAAAAATGGCATATCGCGACACCCGACGGAGCAAGCTCAACCCGATACTCTTCACGATCGCAGCGCTGCTGGCGCTGACGTGGTTTCTGATCGGGATACCCCTGAACCGTGCACAGGCCGCCTGGCTCGACAACGAGTACGAGTCCGCTCTGACCACCCTCGATCGCTGGTCGAAGCTCCGGCTCCGCCCCGCGGAATACGAGCATCTCTACGCCGTGGTCCATCTCTCACGCGGCGATCGTCAGGCGGCCGACCCGTATCTACGCGGGCTGGCGGGCCGCTCTCCCGACTGGTTCTCCGCGATCCGGAAGGAAACGGCGGCTGAAAAACTGATCGCCCGGGGCCTGTACGAGAGTTTTCTCGAGTACGACACAGCGGTCGGGCAGAAACGGGAGCGGCCGTCTCTCGATCTGTACCGGGCAGCGGCTCAACTCGGCGCCAACAGGATCTCCGAAGCCCAGACGACGTTCGCAACGATCGATCGACGCGCCGTGGACCAGGAGCGATTCAACACCCTCCGGGCGGCGATCGAACAACGAAAGAGTGGCAACTTTCCTCTGATCTTCGATCGCGAGGGAAGAACGATCGCGAGCTATCAGATCGCGAACCAGGATCTCGTAGCCGTGAACTCCTCATTCATCGCCTTCGTCGACGAGAGTGCTGGTCCCACCTCGATCGAGAATCACCTCCGAACGATCGGCACGGCGACGACCATCCACACGACCCTCGATCCCCAGATCCAGAGAGCTGCCATCGACGCGCTCGGAAACCGGCGAGGTTCGCTCGTCGCGATCGATCCACGGACTCACGAGATTCTCGCGATTGCCAGCACTCCCGGCCAGGAGCAGATCCGCAACCTCGCGTTCGAGGGCCAGTACGAGCCTGCCTCGGTGATGAAGCCGATCACCGCCATCAC
This sequence comes from Thermoanaerobaculia bacterium, assembly GCA_035546335.1. Lineage (GTDB taxonomy): Bacteria > Acidobacteriota > Thermoanaerobaculia > Gp7-AA8 > Gp7-AA8 > DATKDP01. Next base: position 1,356 of record DATKDP010000125.1, read on the forward strand.
GGCGCTTGACGGCGGTGTCGATTTCGCCGGCATTTTCCCTCTGCAATGCGACGGCTTCATCGTGATCGATGAAAGGCAATTCTTCGATTGGGCGCAGCACAACGAAGTGCCGGGAATCGATGACGCGATGGCCGTCTCGTGCAACGTAGTCTTCGGTGAGATGGGACTCGCCGTCGGGATGGAGCCGATGCGTCAGATGGCAACCGCGCTCGGTTTCGGCAGCTCTGTGGATCTCGGCCTCTACGAAATCGGTCTCGGTCAGCTCGTCGGTGACGTGCGTACGGACTTTCAGATCGCAACGTTCGGCGTCGGTATCGATCACTATCTGACCAACGCGCTTCATCTCGCGATCATCGCCGACACCATTGCCAACCGGGGCGTATGGACCGATCCGGTGCTGCTTCGATCGCGTCAGTCGATCCTCGGAGACGTGGTCGAGAGCGGTCCGGACTCGCGGGAACCCCGGCGCATCGCATCCCAACAGTCGGTCGAGCGAATCATTGAGTCGATGAAAGCCGTGGTGACGCATCCGGCGGGAACCGGCCGGCGCGCCGCGATCGACGGCCTCGATTACGCCATGAAGACGGGGACCGCCGGCGATGGCTCGAGGGGCTTCGATGCGGTCATCCTGGGATTCGCCCCCGCGGAGAATCCGAGCATCGCTTTCGCCTTCATCGCCGAAAACGTCGGGAAGGCGGAGATCGAGGGAGCGACGGTCACCCAATCGTTCCTCCGCCAGATCCGCGACAGGCTTCGGTGAACGGCCTCGGGTCGTACGCACTATAATCATCTCGACCGGACCAGGACCATGAACGACCGCCGCCGCCACGAACGCTACGAGACCGCCTCGATCCCGGTGCAGGTATCCGATGTGGATGCGAGCCTGATCGATCTCAGCCAGTCGGGGGCAGCGATCATTCACCGCTCCCCGATCCAGGCCGGATCCAACTGCACGCTCGTCTTTCCCAGCTACACCGGCTTCTACATCCCATGCCAGATCCTCCGCTCGCTCGTTCAGGTGCATGAGACGGATCGTGGCAACGAGTACGTCTTCCGCTCGGCCATCACCTTCCTGGAGATGTCGGAACACGAGCAGCAGCCGCTGGAGGAGTTCCTCGAGCTCCAGATGAAGAGACTCGACCAGGCAAAGCGGCGTGCCGCCGAGGAGGCGGAAAGAGCCGACGTCTTCGAAGTGTGACGGTAGAATTCGCCCGGTGGATCCCCTGACCCATACGCTCGTGGGAGCGAATCTCGCCTCGACCCGACTGGGTCAGAGCACCCGCTACGGAGCTG
>DATKDP010000126.1:0-2322 GCA_035546335.1 Thermoanaerobaculia bacterium
CTTCCGATCTTCTTCCTGCCTGGACTGGAGGGGCGGCTCCTGCGACCGCTCGGGTTCGCGTTCATCGCGGCTCTGGCCGCCTCGCTGCTCGTGGCGCTGACCGTCACGCCGGTGCTCTGCTCGCTGCTGCTCGGACACGCCGGGACGCTCGAAGCGAGAGAGCCGTGGCTGTTGCGAACGTTTCACGCCGCATATCGTCCGACGCTCGACTGGTCTCTGCGCCATCGCGGCATCGTCGTCGGCATCGCCATCGTCATGGTGCTCGCGGCCGCTGCCATCCTGCCGACACTGGGCCGTAGTTTTCTGCCCGAATTCAACGAGGGCTCCCTGACGGTCTCGGTCGTCAGCGCTCCCGGTATCCCGCTCGCGGAGAGCGACCGCCTCGGCGGTCTCGTCGAACAGGCGCTTCTCGAGTTCCCCGAGGTAATCTCGACGAGCCGTCGCACCGGCCGGGCGGAGAAGGATGAGCACGTCCAGGGAGTCAACGCCTCGGAGATGGAAGTCGTCCTCGGGCCGCTCGAGCACGGGCGAACCAAGAGCGAACTGATCGCCGGGATGCGCAGTGCCGTCGCGACGATTCCGGGTGTCAATGTTTCGTTCGGTCAGCCGATTTCTCACCGGATCGATCACATGATCTCCGGATCCAAAACCAACCTCGCGGTGAAGGTGTTCGGTCCAGATCTCGCGGTCCTGCGTTCGGTCGCGTCGCAGGTCGAGCAGGTTCTCGACACTGTTCCGGGCCTCGTCGATCTCTCGAACCAGGAGCAGGCGGCGATTCCGCAGCTCGTGATCGACCCGGACCGTTTGGCGATGGCGCGCCACGGCCTGTCACCGGCCGATCTCGCTGAGGCCGTCGAGGCGCTGTTCCAGGGAGTGGTGGCGGGCGAGATCGTCGAGGAGGGGTTGGCGTCGTCGATTGCACTTCGCTTTCCTCCGGACCTGCGCTCCTCGCCCGAGCGTCTCGAGTCCCTCCCCGTGTCGACGCCGGCCGGCAACATCCTCCGTCTCGGCTCGGTCGCCGACGTGCGCCACGATCTCGGTCCGTCGATGATCCGGCGGGAGAGCGTGCAACGGGTCGCGATGATCACGGCAAATGTCGCCGGCGCCGATCTCGCCGGAACGGTCGAGCGCGCGCAGGCGGCGGTGGACGCGAACGTCGATCTGCCGCAGGGGTATCTCGTGACGTTCGGCGGGCAGTTCGAAGAGGCGGCGCGCAGCGTTCGGACCCTGGGACTTCTTGCGTTTCTCATCCTCGCCGGCATGTACGGACTGCTCTACATCGAGTTCGGAAGTCATCGCGACACGCTGATCGTGCTCGTGAATCTGCCGCTCGCGCTGATCGGCGGCGTCGTCGCGGTCGCGCTCGGTGCAGGGATTCTCTCGGTGGCGACGCTCGTAGGATTCGTGACGCTCTTCGGCATCGCGACGCGCAACGGCGTGCTGCTCGTGAACAACTACCAGAGACTGCTCGCGGAAGGCCTTCCCCTGGCTGAAGCGGTGCGCCGGGGTTCCGAGGAGCGTATGGCTCCGATCCTGATGACGGCGATCACCGCCGGCCTCGCACTGATCCCGCTCGTCATCGCCTCCGGTGCCCCCGGCAACGAGATCCAGAGCCCCATGGCGCAGGTGATCCTCGGCGGCCTCATCACCTCGACATTCCTGAACCTCGTCGTGGTCCCTGCCCTGTACCTCCGGAGGAGCCCGGAAAACCTCGAACGCTGACTGGTCTCGCATTCAGAGGGTGCGAGGTTGTAAGATTTCGCCCACATGGAAATCTGGTGGTCTGAGCTCGCGACGTTTCGCTGCAGGTCTTCTACGCAATCGCGATCGCGACCACTGCGCTTCTGATCCTGCAGTTCACTCTCATGATGTTCGGCTTCGACGGCGACGCGGATGCCGATTTCGAGGGCGACGGCGACACGGGGATTCTCTCGGTCCGCACGATCTCGGCATTCTTCACCGGCTTCGGGTGGACCGGGGTCGCCTGCCTCGAAGCTGGATGGTCGCTGCCTCCCACGCTGATCGCCGCGGTCGCAGCCGGCGGCGCATTCATGGTGGGGGTCGTTTTCATGATGCGCACGCTTACGGCATGCGTTACAGCGGCACACTCGACTACCGCAACGCAATGGCTCGATCGGCGTGGTCTACCTCCGAATCCCAGCCGCCATGGAATCTCCCGGACAGGTCGAGGTCAAAGTCCAGGGCCGTCTCTGCGTCGTTCAGGCGTTCACCGAATCGAAGGAATCGATCCCGACCCAGACCCGCGTCAGAGTGACCGGCGTCATGGATGACAATACCCTGATTGTCGAGCGGCTCTCGGCA
>DATKDP010000127.1:0-9971 GCA_035546335.1 Thermoanaerobaculia bacterium
ACGATCGTACCCATGGTTCACAGCTTCGTCCGTCACCGGGCCGAAGATCGGAATCTTCGGCCACTTGCTCGATCGTGCCGATGGTGCACCGCCTCGTCCGTCACCGGGCCGAAGATCGGAGTCTTCGGCCACTTGAGTCACGAGCGCCCTCTTTTGATGGTAGATTATCGCGGAAAGCAATCGACAAATGAGCTATTCAACTCAGCATCTCCGGGAAGCAGTGGAAGTCATCGAGAGACTCGACGTGGCGTCGATCGAGCAACTGGCCGAGCTGCTCGCGGCGGTCCGCGAATCCGCGGGGCGTCTGTTCGTTCTCGGTGTCGGAGGAAGCGCGGGCAATGCGTCGCACGCCGTGAACGACTTCCGCAAGATCGTCGGGATCGAAGCATACGCGCCGACCGACAACGTATCGGAGCTCACCGCTCGAACGAATGACGAAGGTTGGGCGAGCGTCTTCGTCGAGTGGCTGAAGGTCAGCAGGCTTTCCCCGCGCGACATGGTTCTCGTCTTCTCCGTCGGGGGGGGAAACCTCGAGAAGAACATCAGCCCGAATCTGGTGTCGGCGCTCGAGCATGCGAAGGCGGTGGGTGCTCGGATCGGCGGCGTCGTGGGACGCGATGGCGGCTACACGGCGAAGGTCGCCGACGCGTGCGTGATCGTGCCGACGGTGAATCCGGCGACGATCACCCCGCATGCGGAGGCGTTTCAGGCGGTCGTCTGGCACCTGCTGGTGTCGCATCCGCTGCTCAAGCTCGCCGAGACGAAGTGGGAATCAACCGTGAAATGACGCGACGCGCGGTCTTTCTCGATCGCGACGGCGTGATCAATCGCGCGATCGTCCGCAACGGCAGGCCGCATCCTCCTGATTCGATCTCCGGGCTCGAGATTCTTCCCGAAGTTCCGGAAGCGCTCGGGCGTCTCGCCGCTCGCGGGCTCGATCTCATCGTGGTCACCAATCAGCCGGACGTCGCCCGCGGTTCGCAGACGCGCGAGCAGGTCGAAGCGATGCACGCGCTGCTGTCGGAATCGCTGCCGCTCACGCGAATCGTCGCCTGCTATCACGATGATGCCGATGCGTGCACCTGCCGCAAGCCGGCGCCCGGGATGCTGCTCGAGGCGGCGCGCGAGGGGGGGATCGATCTGGCGCGCAGCTACATGGTGGGCGATCGATGGAGGGACGTCGACGCGGGATTGCGCGCCGGATGCACGACGATCTGGATCGATCGCGGGTACGAGGAGCGGCAGCCGGTGGGGTATGCCGCAAGGGTTACCTCGCTATCCGAGGCCGTCGACTGGATCGAAGCGAGGGAGTAGGGGCGGCTTCTAATGACACTCGCCGTCATCCTGAACGAGGGCGGGGTGCGGGTGTGAGTGAAGGATCTGCGTTCTTACACAGTTGCCGATCGCAGATCCTTCGCTCACGCCCACCCAACCGCCTCGCTCAGGATGACGGCACGGTTTTGCCGTGTCGTTCCCTCAGCAGCGGTGCACAAGCGCGGTTTTCGAGCTGGAATGCGGGCGAAGCTGTTGGCTGCCGGCAGTCTCGCAGTTACTCCGTCAGAGCTGGTAGCCGGCCGCGGACGCATCGCGGTGGAACATCACCACCGTGTCGAGCGAATAGTCATCGAGGTCTTTTCCGATCAGCTCGAGCTTCCTGAGCGTGTCGTTGGTGACGGTGATGATGTGGCAGCCGATCGCGTCGGCCTGGAAGATGTTGAGCAGCTCGCGCGGGCTCGCCCAGATCAGCTCCGCATTCGGCGCTCGGCGCAGAGTACGCATCGCCGTTCCCATGATCGGCACCGGGTCGCGTCCGGTGTCGGCAATGCGGCCGGCGAAGACCGAGACGCAGGAGGGGGCGCCTCCCTCGAGGGCCTCGGTGACAGCGTCCACCTGAAGGGGTGTCATCAGCGCAGTGACGTTGACCTTCACTCCGTCGTGCGAGAGGCGATGGACGAGATCGTAGGTCGGGACGCTCTTCGTGTTCATCACCGGGATCTTGACGTAGACGTTCTCCCCCCATGTCGCGATCTCGTGGGCCTGCCGCTCCATGTTCTCGACGTCGTCGGCGAAGACTTCGAAGGAGATCGGCCGGTCCGAAATCGCGTCGAGGATCTCGCGAGCGAAAGCGCGATAGTCGGAGATGCCCGCCTTCCGCATCAGCGTCGGGTTCGTGGTGAAGCCGCTGATCCACGGTTTCGCGTACATCTCGAGCATCCCGGCGCGATCGGCGCCGTCGGCAAAGATCTTCACCTTCAGCTCCGAAAGGGAGGGAGTGAGCCACTCCCCTTTGGCCGCGGGGCGGTCGGATCGAATCCCGGTTCGTGACGAAGGAACAGCGACGTCGATGGTCATGTGATCTCCTGATAGAGCCGTGACGTTGCGCTCGATTTCCGGATCATGCCGGGAGATTGCGCGAAAATCAAGGAGGGCTCGAAGCGGCTGGAAACTTCCAGATCTGGACGCGCGCGATGGGCGACGGTGATGGTCGGTTGCATCATCGCGGATGGAACAGAGGCGGGCGCGGGACGCCCGCTCTCCCCTGCATTGGACCAGAGGGGAGATCTCTCGCCTTGCCGCCCACCCGCCCGCTCGGGATGGAAGGGTGGATGTGGCCGAAGATTCCGATCTTCGGCCCGGTGACAGGCGTAACCGCGTGATGATCGGTTGTATCGTCGCGGATGGAACAGAGGCGGGCGCGGGACGCCCGCTCTCCCCTGCGCGGTAAGCGCGTGATGGTCGGTTGCATCATCGCGGAGGCAACAGAGGCGGGCGCGGGACGCCCGCTCTCCCCTGCAGCGCTCAGGCTCGTATCTGCCCTCAGCAATGTTTACATCGGAAGCACGGACCGTGTGGGTGAAGTAGCCGCGGCGGCTCACCGCTTCGCCCTTACGGCGCTGCCGGGGACCGTGCAATTTGAAAGTACGACTTTCAATTTACATGAATGTGTGATATCTGCCTTAATTACAGTGACTTCCATGTTCGTCAACCGCACGCTCCAGCCGCTGCTTCTCGCTCTATTCGATAAATATCCGATCGTTTCCGTCACCGGACCGCGCCAGTCGGGGAAAACCACCCTCTGCCGAACCTCGTTCCCGGAGCTTGCGTATGTGAACCTGGAGCGACCGGATGTCCGCGACTCTGCGATCGCGGATCCCCGCGCCTTTCTGGCTCGTTGCGGTGAGGGTGCCGTGATCGACGAGATTCAACGGGCACCCGAGCTGCTCTCCTGGATCCAGGTTCACGTCGACGAACTTCGGCGGAATCGTCTGTTCGTTCTGACGGGCAGCGAGCAGTTCGCCTTCTCGGAGTCGCTGTCGCAGTCCCTCGCGGGTCGAACCGCCATCCTGAAGCTTCTTCCGTTCTCGATCCGGGAAGCGCGAGCCATTCGCTCGACCATGAGCATCGACGAGATGCTGTTCACCGGCTTCTATCCTCGGATTTACGATCAGCAGCTCGATCCGACGCGCGCACTCGGGGACTATTTCGAGACCTACGTCGAGCGCGATGTGCGCCGCCTGAGCGAGATTCGAGACCTCTCGACCTTCCAGCGATTCGTTCGCCTCTGTGCCGGGCGGATCGGCCAGCTGCTGAATCTGCACAGCCTCGGAAACGACGCGGGCGTGTCGCAGCCGACGGCGCGTCATTGGATTAGCGTGCTGGAAGCGAGTTTCATCGTTTTTCTGCTTCCTCCGTTTCATCCGAATGTATCGAAGCGACTGATCAAGAGTCCGAAACTGTATTTCCATGATGTCGGGCTCGCTAGCTATCTGCTGGGAATCGAGAATACGCGGCAGATGGAAACACACCCGCTCAGAGGAGCGCTGTTCGAGAACCTCGTCGTCGCCGAGGCATTGAAGTTCCGAACCAACTCGGCGCGGCGCAGCAATCTGCATTTCTATCGCGACAGCAGCGGTCTGGAGATCGATCTGATCCATCCGGTCGCTGAACGCGTCGTAGCGATCGAGATCAAGGGAGGCAGAACCGTTGCTTCGAGCTTCTTCGATGCGCTGACGAAGTTTCGACAACTGCTTGGCGAGGGGGTTGCGGCGGAGATTCTGGTCACGGGAGTCGAGGAAGATGAAGCTACGCCGAGTCGGAGAGCGGCCAGCGTGATCGGTCCCGCCGGCCTGGAGGGAGCGCTGGAATCGCTCGATCCGCCGAGTCCCGTTTGAGGTATGCGTGACATTTCAACAGAAGTACGCCGGCCCGCCGAGCCGCCGCGCGAATGGGTCGAAACGGCTGCCGCCGCTGCTGGCGGCTCTCTCCTCGTCTTTCTTCTCACCCGGCCGGCCTTTGGCGTCCACTTCTTTTCCGAGAATTTCCAGTACCTCGGTCAATACCTCGGGCACGACTCGTCGTTTTTTCGCGCGCTGCTCGCTCCGACCGGCGGAATCTTCTTCCGCCCCGTATTCTTCGCCTTCAGCCTTCCGTGGTCCTTCATCCTTCCGGACGAGCCGCTGCTTTGGCATCTGAGGAATTTCCTCTTCACCGGCATCAACATCGTCCTGCTGCACCGATTGCTGCTGCGGCTGGTGTCGTGGCGGCCGGCGCGCCTCCGCGCGGTTGCACTCTTCGCAGCATCGAAGGTGCATCTGACGACCATCGGCTACCTGAACCTTTTCGATTCGATCGTCATGCTGATGCTCCTGCTGGCGGCGCTGCTGTTTCACGCGCGCTATCTCGAGCGAGGTCGAGGAGCCGACTATGCAGCGGCGATCGGATTCGCGATCCTCTCGGTCTTTTCCAAAGACTTCGGACTCGTCGCCTGCCTGGTCATCGCGGCGTTCGTTGCTCTCATGCTCCACGTGCGCGGCCAGTGGGGCGTGCGACGGTGGGGGAGACTCGTGATTCCGCTGGCGATCATCGTCGTCGCCTACCTCGCCGTGCGCGCATCGGTGGTCGAGCAACTGCCGGACGCCGGCTCTCCCTACGCGCCTCGCCTCTCTCTGGATCTTTCGTCGAGGAAGGCGCTTCTCTTCGCCTCGGCGCTGTTCAATGTTTCGCTCTTCGACGATGGTACGGCGGGCGGGCCCGGACTCGCCGGTGCCCTCGCGGGCCTCACCGGCGGCGGCCGGCACTCGGTGATGCTCGCGGAGCTGGCCATGCTCACGCTGCTCGCGGGGATCGCATGCTGGATGCTCGTCAGGGGAAGGATCGATTCCCGGGCGCTCGCCTTCTGCGCGGTCTGGATCGGCGCCTACCTCGCTCCGACCTTCCTGACGCGAAATCTGCAGATCTATTACGGGTACGAATCGATCGCCGGGGCCGCCGTGCTCGCAGGGCTTCTTCTCGACCGGATGCGAAACCGGCGATCCCTGAGGATCGCAACCGCCCTGCTCGTTCTCCTCGTCAGCAACGCTGCGGTGAGCAACCGGCCATCGAAGTACATCTGGGGAACGATCGCGGCCGATGCCGAATCGGCGGTCACGACTCTCCGATCGCGGTACGGCGATCGTCTTCCTCCGCGCCTGGTGATCGTCGCCAGGAATCCGATGTACTGGGCGTTCGTGCTCGGCGACGGGAGCGGCACGCCGATGCTGCCCTGGCTCTTCGAGATGCGGGATGTGGAGATCGCCTATGCGCCTCGCGGCACGAGCCTCGAAGGATATGAAGAGGTCCTCGATGCCGACCTCGAGCTCGCCGTCAGAACCGGACGGGAGTCGTTGCCGTGAGGGTTGTGAGAGAATCGATTCATGACGAATCGCGCAGAGGACTGGCTGCGGCAGGCCGAAGCCGATCTGAAACTGGCACGAACGGCGCTGGCAGGAGAGAGCTTCGAGTGGTCGTGCTTCGCCGCACAGCAGGCGGCCGAGAAAGCCGTCAAGGCTGTTCATTACGCCGAAGGAAGCTCTGCCCGAGGACACTCGGTGACCGGGCTGCTCGAGGAGATCAGCAGCGAGCCGCCGCCGGGTGGCGTGCTCCTGGAGGCGGCGCGGCGGCTGGATCGCCACTACATTCCCGCACGTTATCCGAATGGATTCCCGGCCGGGGCTCCAGTGGATTTCTTCACCAGGGAGGATGCAGAGAGTGCCATCGATCACGCATCGGCGATTCTCGAGTGGTGCAGTCGTCGAGCGCGATGATCCGCCGGCCGTGGAACGTGCCGTCGTGGAGCTCGCGTCGCGGCTGAAGGATTCGCACGAGGAGATCGTGCGTGTGATCTGGTTCGGCTCGCGAGTCCGCGGAGAGGCCCGAGCCGGAAGCGATGTCGACCTCTGCCTGGTTCTCCGGCACGCCGGGGGGCGCTGGTTCGACCGCATCCCACGCTACCTTCCGTCGCACTTTCCGACGGACATCGATCTGTTTCCATACACCGAGCAGGAGCTGGAGCTTCTCGCGAGCAATCGCCCTGAGTTCTACGCCGAGATCATCTCCGGCCGTGAGCTGTGAGGCGGGCGATCCTGCCGGGAGGGTCTGCCGAGCGGATCACGCATCCACCTCCCAATCGATCTCGACGGGCTCGATGATGTCTCCCTTGATCTCGACGCTCCCGCGCGTGATGCCGAAGAGGGTTGAGGGGTGCTTCCGGTAGGGGATGAGCTGACTGACGGGCTCGCCGTTCCTGGTGATGACGATGGGCTCTCCAGTTTCTGCCACTTCATCCATCAGCTTCAGACACTTCGCCTTGAGCTCGGAGGCCTTGATCGTCCGCACCTTCCTCGTGACCATGGTCATGACCATGACCAACCTGGGAGGTCTTTGCTCGATTCCCTGATTCCAGCCGAAAAACCGGGCGCGGGCCCGGAGGGCGCCGCAGCTTGCCCGTGCAATCGGTGCACGGAATAAAGTAAGGAATCATGATCTTGGTAAGGACATGCCATCAACCACGATGACGTCGAAGGGGCAGGTCACCATCCCGAAAGAGATACGCGAGCATCTCGGAGTCGATACCGGCGACCGTTTGAGCTTCGAGATCCGCGACGGTGGCGACGTGGTCGTCGAGCCGGAAACGATCGATCTTCGCTCGCTGCGATCCGTTCTCAGGAAACCACCGAAGCCGGTCTCGCTCGGCGCGATGGAGCGGGCCATCCGTCGCGGAGCCAGCCGCCGGTGATCGGTCTCGACACGAATGTTCTCGTCCGCTACCTCACCGGTGACGACCCGAAACAGTCGCCCCAGGCGCGGCGCTTCGTCGATGAAATGCTCGACGAAGGGGAGATGCTGTTCGTCTGCCACATCGTGCTCTGCGAGCTCGTCTGGGTATTGTCGTACGCCTACGACTACAGTCGCGACGAAATCGTCTCCGCCCTCCAGCAGTTGCGGCGCGCTGCTCAATTGACGGTCGAGCGACCTGACGAGGTCCGACGGGCGTTGGATGCTTACGCCGCGCGGAAGGGTGATCTCGCCGACTTTCTGATCGCCGAACGCTCGATTGCGAGTGGCTGTGCGTCCATTGCGACATTCGAGCGCGACCTTCAGAAGGACCAGCGCTTCCGCGCTCCGTCGAAATTCTGATTCTCGTCGACGGCTGCCGCGTGGCGAGGGGAGCGCCGGAGATCATCGCTTTCCCTCGAGCAGGGCAGATGTGACCAGGCCCTACGAGAGGCGCGGCGCACGTTTGCGTGGCACGTGTCTCGCGCGACGGTCACATTTCTCGTAGGGGCGAAGCATTTGCGCGCAGGCCGCGGCGACAGGCTCGCGTGACTGGAGCGAAGCGCAATAGCTTCGCCCGGGTGCTTGCGAGGCTGTGACATTCTCGGTGGGAGCCGCCGCCCACCGCAGCCACCCACTCACCGCGCTGCTCGTTAGCGGTTGGTTCGATCAGCGCAAGCACCCGGACGAAGCTATTGCGCTGCGTCGGGGCGTGGCAAGCCCTCGGCTCTGTCCCTCGCGCAAATGCTTCGTCCCTACGATAGGCGCGGCGCTCCCTCGCGCACATGCTTCGTCCGGGATGCCCGGGTGCGTCCATGCGATAATCGCGATCTCCCGTGGAGCCTCGAAGCGCACTGTTCGCGGAACGGATCGTCCTGGCGGTCGCATCGCTTCTCGCGCTCGCCGTCCTTCTGCCCAGGCATGACTTCGTCTCGATGTGGGTCGAGGGAGTCACCGAGTTCGAAGGGCATCTCCGATCGATCTTCGGGCATGCGCCGTCTCACGGATGCTCGCTCACCATCGGAGGGCACGCCTTTCCTCTTCGGGTGACCTCGTACGTCGGACCGGGCTACATCTACCTCAATGTTCCGGCGACGTATCTGCTCTTTCGCGGCTGGGTCGCCGACCCGTACGTCTATCGCTTCACGGGCATTCTTCTGTTCGTCGCCTGCGGCTGGATCCTTCACGCGGCGCTGCGCACATGGTCCCGCAATCCTGCCGCACTCGGAGGTGCGCTGCTGTTCCTCACCTCGCCGCTGCTCTTCTTGATGAGCCTCACCGATTATCAGCTTTTCTTTCTGAATTTCGCGCTGCTGTTCACCGGCGGCCTTCTCTTTCTCCGTTGGAGAGCCGGCTCGTCGAATGCCCTGTTTCATGCAGCCGCGTTCACCTTCGGAGCCCTCTCGCTGGCGCGCGTGGAGATGGTTCTCCAGGTGGCGCTCGTCCTGCTCGTCTGGTGGCTGGTCGCAGGCCGCCGGCCGGCGGTTGCAGCGCCGCACCGATCGCCGAGCCTGCGACTCGCCGCGCTCTTCGCAATCCTCGGTGCACTTCCGTTCCTCGTCACGCAGGTGGGATGCAGACCGAATCTCGTCGATTTCCTCCGGGAGCGAATGCTTCCGGTAGCCCGAGGGGAAGCGGGCCTGAGCCTCGGTCAGCGGTTCGTCATCCGCAGCGAACAACTGCTCGATTTCAATCTCTTGCAGCGATGGCCGCGTTTCGAGCTGCTGGTGCCCGACTTCCCCTTCGCCCTGGCTTTCGCGTCCGCCACCGTATTTCTCGTCTGGCGGTGGATACGGAATGGCGACACTCCCTTCGCGATCATCGCCATCCTGGTGATTTTTCCGACGACGCTCGTGGCCTTTCCCCGCCCGGAGCACATGACGATGCTCCAGTCGATCATTCTCCTCTTGCCCGTCACCGCGCTCGACCGGATCGCGGCGGCGAGGCCACGCGTCGCCGCGGCGATCGTGATCCTGCTCGTGGGTGCGAACGTGGGCGTCCTCGCTGCCGACTTGCGTCACTGGGGCGCACTTCCACCGACGTCGCACACGATGCTGAACCAGTCGGATCCTCGTCTGCTTGCGAGCTACCTCGAGGGTCATTCCGGTGACGCCGCGATCGTCTTCACCAACATCGGAATCGATCATTACGTGAGGTACGCAACGCGGGGGAGGATCACGGGAAGGAACATCATGGACTGGAACGGCGTCGATGATTTCGAGAGCCGCGTGCTCGAAACGCTCGAGGCGGACGGAAGGACGATGTTCGTCTCGATTGCGAGGGAGAGAGACGGTCGCGATCCCTTCGTCGCGCACACCGCTCTGCTGTACGAGATCCTCGATCGCGAAGGCGTCCGCTACCAGGTGGAACGGCTGGAAAGCCGGCGGGGAGTCGTCGTGTACGAGATTGCGCGCGTCGAAGGGGCTGGAAGGTAGACGAAATGCGTCAAAGGGAGTCTGCCGCTACTACCGGGACATCGTCCGCTCACGGATCTTCCAGATCGCCTGGGAGATGTACACAGCCGGTGGTGAGCGCGAAGCGCCACCACCGGTCGTGGCGCGAAACGTCATGAAATCGGGCACCCCGAAGGGGTGAATGGAACACAGCCGGTGGTGAGCGCGAAGCGCCACCACCGGTCACGGCACGACACGTCATGAAATCGCGGCACCCCGCGGAGGGGTGCGAGGACGTTTGACGGCTACGCCACCCCGAGGTACCCTCGACCCGGCCCACACCGCCCTGCCTGCATTCCTTCCGTCTCTCCTCTCCACAAAACACTCATGTCTTCAACACACACGAAGCTATATTTCCACGTCGTCTTCAGCACAAAGCTGCGCGAACCATGGCTCGTTCCCGACTGGCGTCAGGGTGTGCATTCG
>DATKDP010000128.1:0-36929 GCA_035546335.1 Thermoanaerobaculia bacterium
GGGAGGGTGTGAGCGAAGGATCTGCGTTCTCAGACAGTTGCCGATCGCAGATCCTTCGCTCACACCCACCCCCCACGCTCGTTCAGGATGACGGCAACGGCCCATGTCCATATGGGCCGACCAGTCAGCGCGGTCTGCCTACGCCGCCTGCCTCACATCCAGCTCCTGGAGCAGCTCCTCGGCATTCGTGTAGCGGTCTTTCGCCTCTTTCGCCAGACAGCGGAGCACCAGCTCGTTCAGCCACGCGCCAATGTCCGGCCGCAATGCGATCGGAGGCTTCGGCGTCTCGCTGAGGTGCGCCATCAGAACCGCCGTCAGTGCCGGAGCGTCGAATGGCGGGCGGCCGCAGAGCATCTGGTAAATCAGCACACCCATCGAGTAGATGTCGCTCCTCGCGTCGAGCTGTTTGCCCTGAACCTGTTCAGGACTCATGTAGTGCGGCGTGCCGACGATGAAGCCCGCCTGCGTCATCGCCTCGGGCGCTTCAGCCATCCGAGCGATCCCGAAGTCCATCAGCTTGACTTCCCCTCGATGGTCGATCAGAACGTTCTGCGGTTTGATGTCGCGGTGGATGATCCCCTGCTCGTGCGCCGCCTGAAGGCCACGGCAGATCTGTCGCGAGATTCCCGTCGCGACGCGCGGAGCCAGCCGCGGCGTCTCTTCGAGAAGATCCGCCAGTGAATAGCCCCGGATGTACTCCATGCTGATGAAGTAGACACCTTCCGCCTCGCCGTAGTCGTACGTCCTGAGAACGTTACGGTGCGTGATTTTCCTCGCAAGCCGGATCTCGCGCTTGAACCGTTCGAGCTGCTCGGGCGAGCTTCGCAGGACCTCGGTCGTCAACGTTTTGATCGCCACCGTCTCGTCGAGCTGGCGATCGAGCGCGCGATAGACGGTTCCCATCCCTCCCCTGCCGATCACCTGTTCGATCTCGTAACGATTGGCGAAAAGAGCACCGGGTGCGAGGTCGGCGGTGGCAGCAGCCGGCATCGTCGCACCCGAGGGAATCCGCACGGTCTCGGGTGAGGTGCCAGCCTGCATCGCCTGCATCACGCCAGTCGTCAGGCTCTGGAGCGGAAGAGCCATCACGGTCAGTGGAGCCGGAAGCCACCGAAGCCGCACCTCCTCGCGCGTTGCCGCCGCCATGACTTCCGCCGGAGCCGCCTGCGCCGTTTCGACCGAGACGAATGCACTGCCGGTCGGCGCCTCCCAGGCGAACAGCAGCGCGAGAAGGGGAGCGTTTCCGATCATCGCCATCCCCGACTCATCCATCAGTTCGACCGAGCCGGTCACGAAGTCTCCGGAAGCAATGCCAACACCGACGCCGAGTACGGCCTCTCCGCTCGAGCGCAATGCGAGCTCCTCGGAGATAGCTCGCGCTGCGCGGATCGCATGAACGATCGCGCGCTCTCCGGTGAAAGTCGAAACGAGCCGATGTCCCTCGATCTCGCGTACATGTCCATCGTGACGGAGGATCTCGATCTCCTGAACCTTCATTGCTTCTGCCACGCGGGCGAGGACTTCCGCAGGCTCGCCGCTTGTGCTGCCCGCCGGAGCCCCGCGGAGATCGGTCACCAGAATCGTCCCCTCTTCCGCCCGTGCGGGCTGAGAAGCACGCGGCGCCGGCAACGCCTCACGCTCCGCTACCCTCGCCGCCATCGCCTCGTAGAGCTCTTCGAGCTCCGCCTTGTCACCCAGGGCGGAGATCATCGACGAAAAGGCGCGCGACAACATCCCGATCTCGTCGGAACGACGGATGTCGGGGCGCACCGAGTAGTCGCCGTCGGTCACCGCCTGTGCAACGTCGGCCAGCTGTTCGATCGGCCTGGTGAGGCGCTTGGCGATCAGCCACGAAAGAAGGAATGCGACGAGCAGAGCGATCGCACCGGCGACCACCAGGGTCCTCTCGATCTCCTTGAAGGGCGCCAGCTCCGAGTCGAGCGAGCGGACGAACAGGGCAGCTCCTGCCGGCGTGGCTCCTTCTTGGAAAGCGAGCGGCTCGCCGGTGGTGACGTACGCGCTCTGGTCGATCCGCACCGCATGAGCAGGGATCATCCGGCCGGTGGTCAGCAGCTCGGTGACCTCCGCCATGTTCTTCATGTTCTCGGCGCTCGGTGCATTCGTCGACCGCGCGGTCACTGCTCCTGCATCGGCCCCGGCGGGAATGAAGGCGACTCCGGTGCTCGTCGCGTTGGCGATCTGATTGGCGAAGGCATCGTCGATCGCGTGGGCGTTGAAGAGATATCCGATCGGCGGGCGGCCGCCGAGGCTGAGGGGGACGACCGCGGCGTGATAGAGCTTGCCGCGCGTCATGATCGCGCCGGTCACCGGCTCGATGACGCCGGTCGATTCGTCGGCGGGAGGCGGTTCGTCGATCAGGCGCCGGAGGATCGGCTGCTGTTCGTAGAGGTCTTCGCGGCGGGCGCCGGTGACATCGGCTTCGTCGGTACGACCGAGGGTGATTCCTTCGTCATCGGTGAGGATCAGCAGGTCGCTGCCGAGCAGCTCCCGGCGTTGAACGAGCTGCGAGACGATGCTCGCCGTGTCGATCACCGGGGCAACGGGCTCGGATGCGGCTTCGGCCCCCTCGTCATCCGGCGCACCATCGACGACAGGATTCAATGCCTCCTCGATGTATGCGTGAAAAGGAGGATCGTTCGACAGGGTGATGGCACCGAGGGAGAGATCCTTGAGGCGCCGCTGCTCGAGATACTCGAAGAGACTTCCGGCTCCGGCAATCGCCTGATTCACCGTCTGCTGCGCGATGAAGTTTGCCCTCCGCACAGTGACGCCGATCGAGGCTCCGACGACGAGCGCGATCAGAAGCGCCGTGAGCAGAAAAATCTTGAGGACGAGTGGAAATCGCGGTCGCAGGCGGCGGCGAGGCTTGGGACGTGCCGTATCGTCCGAGACTCCCTCTATCACCGCGGTTTCCTCGCGCACTCAGTAGTCCCTGGAGGTGGGTTTGGCGTATGGCTTGCCGTACTTGTTCGTGTGGGAGCCGGGTGCGCGGAAATTGCGGCTGTCGATGGTGACAGTGAGATCGCCTCGAATCTGACGTTCATTCACGACTTCGATGTCGTTGGCGGCCGATCCGGTCTGCTCGTTCCAGGCGATGAGCCGGTATTTCCCCGGCGCGACATTGCGAAACGTCGCGGTGCCGTTTGCATCGGCCATGGTGAACCACGGACTCTCCATCACTACGACTACGGCCGACATGTTCGGGTGGACGTTGCAGTAGATGTTCACGATTCCGGCAGTGCCGAACTGCTGTTCCTTGCCGGCGCCGCGCCGGTACAGGCCGAGATCGAAGGAGTTCCCCGCCGAAAGGGAGAAGAGGTTGTGCGAGATCGGATCTTCATTGGGAAAGCGGATCACCGATCCGACCGGTACGGGAAGAATTCGCGGCGCCAGATTCTTCGCGCGCGTGACGATCTGGGCGCGCTGCGGCTCGGCTGGCCTGGCTGGTTTCGCTCCGCCGGCCGGTTCGAGCCAGATCACCGTCTCGGCGGCGACGGGGCGCTGCCCGCGGCGGCTCACGAAATCCACTTTGACACTCAGCTCGGCTCCCGCGGCCATCAGCGGGCCGGCAGCGGCACCGGTGAACAGCGCCAGAGCGATCAGGACACGTTTCGGCATGGAGTCTCGCTGATTTCGAGCGATTCTAACACGCCCGCGGCGAGGGGAGGGGGAGCCGTCAGGAATGGCGCGGCAGGCCGCCGTCAGAAAATTGTTGCGATATTCGCCCTCGAAACTTATCATCGAAAACAGATACGATTCGGCGGCGTGCAATAATGGTCTCGTGACGCTGTTCTGAATAATGATTTCGGCACCTTGCCCAGGCTCTTTTTCAACTGATTCGAGTTCCCGCCCCACCCCACCACCGCGGGGGAGAGGGAGCGGTCGATCCGGTCCGTGGCATTGCGAGGTGGGTTATGCAGTTCGTGGCGTAGCGCTGGTTGCGGGTCCGCCGGAAATTCATGGGGGAGGAGGTACTGCTTTCAATGGATGGTTCCAATCAACCTAGGGGGTCAAGTTCCTAGCATCCACCCCAGTAACAAGGGCGCCTGAGAAGGCGCCCTATTTGTTTTCCGGCCATCCCTCGATCCCGCTGGTGCCCCGGACAGGGATCGAACCTGTACGCCGGCAAGCCGGCTCGGGATTTTAAGTCCCGTGCGTCTACCAGTTCCGCCACCGGGGCCTCGCGAACCGAACGTCGCAACCGGAAAGCCGCCGCATTGAATCCCGCTTCGCCGCGCCTCGTCTCCGATTTCGATATGATAGACCTTCCGGCGGTTCCACCCGGAGATCGACACGCCACCACCTGCTGGAGGTTCCCGATGACCACAGAGACCCTCGACCTTGCATCCGCTCCTCCTCTGACCCGGCTCTCCGAAGAAGAGCGGATGTTCCAGGAGAGCGTTCGCGATTTCGCGATCGAAAAGATCCGCCCTCTGGTCCATGGCATGGACCAGTCGGCGACAATGGACCCCGGTCTGATCCGCAGCTTCTTCGAGTTGGGAATCATGGGAATCGAGGTTCCAGACGAATACGGCGGCGCCGGATCGACCTTCTTCAACGCCGTGCTGGTCGTCGAGGAGCTGTCGCACGTCGACGCCTCCTGCGGCGTTCTCGTCGACGTTCAGAACACGCTCGTCAACAACTGCCTTCTTCGCTGGGGATCGAAGCCGCAGCACGAGAAGTACTTTCCCCCTCTTTGCAGCGAAACGGTGGGCGCCTACGCACTCTCCGAACCGGGCTCGGGCTCCGACGCCTTCGCCCTCGCGCTGCGCGCCGAAGAAAAGAGCGATCACTGGGAGCTGACCGGGCGCAAGCTCTGGATCACCAACGCCGCCGAGGCGGACATCTTCATCATCTTCGCGAACGCCAATCCCGACGCGGGGTACAAGGGAATCACGGCGTTCATCGTCGAGCGCGACTTTCCCGGCTTTCAGGTCGGAAAGAAAGAGGACAAGCTGGGAATCCGCGCCTCCTCGACCTGCGAGCTGATCCTCGAGCAGTGCATCGTTCCGAAGGAGAACGTCCTCGGAGAAGTCGGCAAGGGATACAAGATCGCCATCGAGACGCTCAACGAGGGACGAATCGGCATCGGGGCGCAGATGATTGGCGTCGCGCGCGGAGCGCTCGAGCACGCGATCGCCTACTCGAAGGAGCGCAAGCAGTTCGGGCGGCAGATCTCCGAGTTTCAGGGGCTGCAGTTTCAGATCGCGCAGGCGGCGACGGAACTGGAGGCCGCACGCCTCCTGGTCTACAACGCCGCACGGCTGAAGGACGCCGGCATGCCCTTTCTCCGCGAAGCGGCGATGGCCAAGCTCTTTTCCTCGCAGGTCTGCGAGCGCGTCACCTCGGTCTCCGTCGAGATCTTCGGCGGCAACGGCTACACGAAAGAGTACCCGGTCGAAAAATACTGGCGCGACTCGAAGGTGGGACAGATCTACGAGGGGACCTCGAACATGCAGCTCCAGACGATCGCCAAGACGATTCTGACGGACCGGCTGTAGGTAGATCATCGTTCGCCCGCAAGACTGTCCGATTCTCGTAGGGGCGAAGCATTTGCGCACAGGCCGCGGCGACAGGCTCGCGTGAGTGCAATGCAGCGCAATAGCTTCGCCCGGGTGCTTGCGACACTGTGACATTCGTGTCGTGCGAATGCGTGCCGCCCGCCACCCGGCGCGCGTTGGCGTGGAACATGGCAAGCACCCGGACGAAGCTATTGCGCTGCGTTGCCGCGTAGCAAGCCCCCGGCTCTGTCTCTCGCGCAAATGCTTCGTCCCTACGAGGGGAGCACGCGAGGTTGTATCGCCCGGGCGGCGAACATCAGGGCGACTGGCGCTGCACCGCGGCGAGGTGTTTCAGAAGGCTGGCCACGGCGCCGCCGTGATTTCTTCTGAGCGAGAGAAAATAGGTCGCGAAGGCCACCGCACCGCCGATCCAGGCGAGCGCCGCGTATTCGGGAAAGAAGGGCCAGAGAAGCCATAGAAGCGCGCCGAGGCTCCCAACCGTCAGAAGGGCGAGCCTCTGCAGTTTCGGCGCCTCGATGTCGCGATCGGCCGAGATCGTCACGCGACCCTCCCCCTCGGACTCGCCGATCCACGACAGCGTGCACCCGATTCCACCTGCCGCCGCCACGCCCCTTCTCTCCGGAAGAACGAAGTCGATCCGCCCCGCGGTCACCGCCCGGACTTCCCCGCCGTGCATCCGGATGAGATCCGACGCGGCATCCTCGATTCCATCCAGCGGAACCGCTTCCTCGGTGAGCTCGATCTCGCGTTCACTCCCCATTCGATTTTCCTCGTTCGGAACCGGATCGACATCGGCTCACTCGCTGGCGGAGATGTCGTATTTCTGGAGCTTCGCCTTGAGCGTGTTGCGAGCCAGCCCGAGGCGGCGGGCGGCCTCGCGAATCTTCCCTCCCGATTCGGAAAGCGCCTGCCGGATCAGTTGCCGGTCGACACGGGCCATGATGTCTTCATAGGCCCCGTCGTTGATCGGAAGCCTCTTCACGAAGGGGCTCAATACTTCGTCGGGCATCGTCGTCACCGGGGCATCTTCCTTCGGCTGGCGGACCTCACCGAGCAGGCCGTAGAAGTCGGAAATGCGGAGCAGGTCTCCGCTCGACATCACGATCGCCCGGTGGAGTGTCGCTTCCAGCTCGCGGATGTTTCCCGGCCACCTGTGCTGCATGAAGAAATCGATCACTCCCGGCTCGAGGCGTTTCGGCTCGATGCCGAGATCGCGGCAGATCTTCCGGATGAAGTGCTCAGCGAGAAGAGGGATGTCCTCCTTCCGGTCGCGGAGCGGCGGCAGCACGAGCGGAATGATGTTGAGCCGGTAAAAGAGATCTTCCCGGAAGGTGCCTTCCTCGATCGCTCGCTCGAGATCGTTGTTGGCAGCGGCGATGATCTTGACGTCGGTCTTGAGAGTCTGTGTTCCGCCGACTCGCTCGAACTCCTTCTCCTCCACGACGCGCAGAAGTTTGGCCTGCATCGCAAGAGAAATTCTGCCGATCTCGTCGAGGAAGATGGTTCCGCCGTTCGACAGCTCGAAGCGTCCGAGCTTGCGGCGGTCGGCGCCGGTGAAGGCCCCTTTCTCGTGACCGAACAGCTCGGATTCGGCGAGCGTCTCGGGGAGCGCGGCACAGTTGAACTTGATGAAGGGGCCGTTCCTGCGCGGACCGGCGTTGTGGATGATGCGGGCGACCAGGCCCTTGCCGGTTCCCGATTCTCCGCGCAGCAGAACCGTCGATATCGATGCGGCTGCTTTGCGGATGGTGAACTGGATTCTGGCCACCACCTCGGAATGGCCGACCACGGAATCGAGATGCTTCTCGACTAGAACCTCTCTGCGGAGAGACTCGTTCTCCAGCGAAAGGCGTACCTTGGCGTTCTCGAGCTCTTCGTAGAGACGCGCGTTTTCGATGGCGATCGCGGCCTGATCGGCGAAGGCCTCCAGAAAATTGAGATCGCGCTGGGAGAAGAGGTGGCGCGTCTGGCGGTGATCGACATAGATCGCACCGGCGATCTGATCGCGGATCACCAGCGGGACGCAGAGCGTCGAGATGATGTTGTCGGAGATGACCGAATCGGAATCGATGAAGCGATCGTCGGCGCGGGCATCGGCCGAGATGATCGAGCGGCCCGACTGGATGACTTCTCTGGTGATCGCCTGGGGAGAGCGTCTCGATCCCTCTTCGACTCCATCGTGAATGTTGCGCACGACGCGTGTCCGCGGTTCGCTGGTGATCGGGTCGTTCAGAATCAGCATGCCGCGCTCGGCCCGCAAACGCCGGAGGGCGATGTCGAGAACGCGGTTGAGCACCTCTTCGAGGTGAAGCGTCGAGTTGATGACCTTGACCACCTCGTAGAGCCCGATCACGCTTCCTTCCGCGACACGGCCGGCCGGCCGGATGCGGAACAGAGCCCCTCGTGCGCGCTCGAGATCGGCGCTCGCCTCGAGACGCTCGAATATCCTGATCGCCTCGCGGATCGTCTGCGTCGCCTCCTCCGGCTCATCCTTCAGCAGACCGAGCTCGAAAAGCGCACGGCCCGACTCGAACGGTGTATCGAGCTCGTCGAAGACTCCGCGTGCGAGCTCGAATTTCTGCTCGGCCTCCTCGCGATTCCCGGTGGTGAAGAGGATCTTGCCGGCAACCCACTCGGCGCGGGCGACCGTGTGGCGATCCTTCAGTCCACTGGCGATCTCGATCGCCGTCTCGGCGTGCAGAGTCGCCTCGTTCAGGCTCTGCGTGCGGAACAGGAGATCGGCGAGAAAGGCATGGACGCGGGCGGTGGCATGAACGTCGCCGAGCCGCTCGAAGATCGACATCGCCTCTTCGGCATGGCGAAATGCGTCGGGATGATTCTCGCGCTCTCTTTCGATCTGCGCGAGAACGAATCTCCCCTCCGCCAGGAGAGGGTCGTGGCGGCAGCGCTCGGCCGTATCGCACGCTCGCTGAGCGTAGCCGAGCGCTTTCGCAAAATCGCCCAGCTTGCCCAGGAGCCTGGCGAGGGGGACATAGACGGCGACACGATTCGGCTTCCCTTCGTCGAAGCCGTCGATCTCGATGCTCTTCCGGTAGTGCTCACGCGCTTCCGGCCATCTGCCGAGCATTTCCAGCGCCCGGCCGAGATTCGCCTGGGCGAACCCTTCGCTTTCGGGCGCGCCGAGCTTCTCGGCATAACGGACACTCCGCTCGAAAAGATCGGCCGCGAGATGAAAGTTCCCGCGGCTCATCTCGATCTGCCCGACGCTGTTGTACGCCGAGACGAGATCCCACAGATCGCCTTCCGACTCGGACTGCTCGAGGTTGCCGCGGTAGAGCTCCAACGCCAGATCCCAGTCGCCGAGACGGAACATCACCCCCGCGAGGTTCGCCCTCGCCACCTTTCGCAGATGATCCGAATCCGACGCGTCTGCGACCGCGATCGCTTCGCTGAAGCAGCCTCGCGCCTCCTGCCATTCACCCCGCGTCGCGGCGATCAGCCCCAGCGTGTTCTTCACGTATCCCAACTGCCGCGTCAGCCCCGCCTGCTCCGCAATCGACAGCGCATGACGCGCCGCGCGCTCGGCCTCGGCGAGATCTCCCTTCTGCTTCTGCATCCAGGCGATCCGGCTGTACATCTCCGCTTTGTCGGCCGCCGTTCCGAGCCGTTCGTAGATCCGCAGCGCGTTCTGGAAGTAGGAGAGTGCCGCCTCCGTCTCCGAGCGTTTCGACAGAACCTTGCCGATCTTCTTCATCACGCCGGCGGAAGCGTAGACAGCATCGTCCTCGCTCGAGCGCGTCTGCAGACTCTTGAGGAGAAACTGGTAGACCTGCATCGCCCCGCGCAGATTGTTGCTCCGATAACAGGCATCGCCCAGCTTCTCGCGAATCTCTGCGCGGCGCGTCTCCTCACCCGACAGGTCCATCAGCTCGAGCGCGATTCGGTAAAACTCCGCCGCCTGTTCGTGGGCCAGCGCCATCCCGGCGAGATCTCCCGCGCGAATGGAATAGGCGATGCCCTTCCCCTCGTCGTTGCCGCGGGCGTAGTGATAGGCCGCCTGTCCGACCACCTCCGTGACTCCCTGCTCGAGCAGCGTCTCGAGGGCTTCCGCAGCCCTTCGATGTGCCTCGGTGCGGCTCGCATCGTCGGCGGACGAGTAGATCAGCTCTCGAAGGCTCATCTGCGGAAAGTAGAAGGTCCTTCCATCGACCGATTCTTCGAGAAGACCGGCGCCTGCAAGCCGGTTCAATGACGCATACGATTCTTCAGCACTCAGTCCAACGACCTTCGCAAGGAGGGCGAGATCGACTTCCTGCCCGAGCACCGATGCTGCCTGCAGAAGGGCGAGATCCTCCCCGGCGAGATTCTCCAGACGTTCGTTCCAGAGCGCCGCGGCTCCTCCCGGAATCCGCAGCCCGTGAATGCCATCCATGTCCGCAACCCAGCCGTCCGCTCTCGACTGCAGATGCCCATGTTCGATGAGGTGCTCGATCACGCGCCGGATGTCGAGCGGCGATCCACCCGACTCCCACAGAATCCATCGGACGAAATCGTGAGGCACCGGCGACATGCCCAGCAGGGACTCGAGATACTCGCGGACCTCCGCCTCGGTGAATGCATCGAGGCGAAGAATCGGAATGCTTCCTTCCTTCGCCCGTTGCTCCCACGAGGCGAGCGAGGCCGCGTCGCCCTCTGGCACTGCGTCGGGCTCGAGAGTCGTCAGCGTACCGATCACCAGGAGGCTCGATCCACGCGATTCTCCGACCAGAAACGAAAGGAGCTCGATCGAGGCCGGATCCGCCCACTGCAGATCCTCCACGATCAGAATCAGCGGTAGACCTCCCGCCCCCACTGCGCTCAGAAAGCCGTGAATGTCCTGAATCGACTGGACGATTCGGTTGAACAGGCGGAACTTCTGTGCCTTGCCCGTGCGCGCTTCACTTCCCGTCTCCGCTCCCGGTCGCAGGAGCCGGCGGATCTCTCCGGCGGGATCGACATCGGGACTGATCGCCGCGAGCATCTGCTGAAAAATCTCGACGAACGGAGCATAGACGCTCTTTCTGTTGACCGGACAGCGGCCGACGAAAACACGGGCGCCGTCGATCTGCGCGCGAAGTGTCGTCTCGCGGACGAGGCGGCTCTTGCCCGTTCCTTCCCTCCCCTCGACGATGAGTCCTCCACCATGGCCGCGCCGCGCCTCGTCGATCGCCTGAGAAATGGCCGCGGCCTCCTCGGTTCTCCCGATCAGCGGTGCGGCCAGCAGCTCGGCGCGATGCGGCGCGAGTCGCGTCGTATCGACGCGATTCCCTGCGAGCATCGCCGCGTCGTGAAGCAGTGCAGCGGCGGTCGGATAACGATGGCGCGCATCCTTCTCGAGAAGCCTCAGAATCAGACGCTCGAGACGGTCTGGAATGCTCGGATTGATGCGGGACGGCTTTCGAAGTTCTCCCGAAAGATGAAATCGAATGATTTCCAATGCCGGAAGTCCATAGGTCGGCAGCGCACCCGTGACGGTCTCGTAGAGCGTCATGCCGAGGGCGTAGAGATCGGCGCGAGAGTCCACCCGATCCTGCCGCAGTACCTCGGGGGCCATGTAGTGGAGCGTTCCTCGGATCCGCCGGTCGAGAACCTCGCTCTTCTCGGCTACCATGCCGAAATCCATGATCTTCACGCGGCCCCCCTCGTTCACGAGGATGTTGGAGGGCTTCAGATCGAGATGGATGATTCCGGCATCGTGAATGTGATGGAGCGCCGAGGCGATCTGCACGAGAACCTCGTAGAGCGCATCCCAGTTCTGGCCGTCGAAAAACTCCGTCAGCTTCCTTCCCGCAAAGTACTCCATGGTGAAGTAGGGGTAACGGGAATCGAGAAGGCCGAAGTCGTAGACGCGGACGATGCCGGGATGATCGAGCGCGGCGAGCGCCGCGAACTCCTTCTTGAATTGCAGCACGTCCCGCGGCTCGAAGAACTCGTGGCGCAGCAGCTTCAGCGTCTCCTCCCGCTGGTCGGCGAGGTCGAAAACGCGGTAGACGCAGGTCGTCGCGCTCTCCTTGAGGACCGACTGCAGCTGGTATTGCGGGGGGAGAACGATCTCTCCGGTGACGGGACTGCTCATCCGCTGGGTCTCCTGACTGGTCGCAGCAGCAGCACGGTAGCACGAACCGGGTAAAAAGATAACCCACCGGCAAGGCATTCGTTCGATGAGAGTTACGGCGTTCCGGGTGAATGGTCGTGGAGCGAGTTGTGGATTTGAGGCAAAGATTGACCCAGCGCGATCGGCCATCGCCAATGTCAGATGACCCAGGGGCACGGGCTATGGCAGATAGCGGTATAGCAGATAGCAATATGGCAGAGGGCAGAGGGCAGATAAGGGCAGATAGCAGAGGGCAGATGGGAGATGGGAGATGATGGCGCGTGGCAGAGGGCGCGTGGCGGAATGTCCTCTTCCCAGGCTTCTGGTTTCTGGTTTCTGCCATCTGCTATCTGCCATCCCCCCGCGCCAGCAGAACCACCGTCGCTCCCCACCCCCCTCCAGTCGGATCGGCATCGTGATATTCCTCGACCCACTCGAGCGATTCCAGCAGCGATCGGATGATCTCTCGCTGAACGCCGATGCCGCGACCGTGGATGAGGCGAACCTGGCGGAACCCTCTTTCCCGTGCCGCTGTCAGGTAGTCGAGCGCAACGTCGCGTACCTCGCGCGGAGCGAATGGGTGGAGGTCGAGCACATCCTCGATCGGAATCTCGATCGGCTCCTCGTCATCGTCCATCATCGGCATTCTCCCTGAAGCGCCCTTCGGGCCGAGCATACCTCGGGAATGTTTTGTATTTCTGACGCAGAGAGGAAACCCCGGGCTCGGGCGTGGGGGTGGGGCCGTTGGGGCGGCTTGTCGCCGAAGAGTTGCAGTGCGATACTTCTTCGACATGGTCCTATTCAATCACGCAACCCGTGAGATCACGGCCAAGATCGTCTACTACGGCCCGGGCCTCTGCGGCAAGACGACCAACCTGCTGGTGATCTTCGACAAGCTCGATCCCGACACCAAGGGGAAGATGCTCTCGCTCGCCACCAAGAGCGATCGAACGCTCTTTTTCGATCTTCTTCCGGTCGACATCGGAAAGATCGGGAACTTCAATCTCCGTCTCCAGCTCTACACCGTCCCCGGCCAGGTCTTCTACAACGAGACGAGAAAGCTCGTTCTCAAAGGGGCGGACGCGGTGGTCTTCGTCGCCGATTCGCAGCCTTCGATGCTGCAGTCGAATCGGGAAAGTTTCGCCAATCTTCTCGAGAACCTCGAGGAGAATCAGATCGATGCAAACGACATCCCCATCGTCATCCAGTACAACAAACGCGACATTCCGGGAGTGCTTCCCGTCGAAGAGCTCGAGCAGCAGCTCGGTCTCGACGGCTACCCGTTCATCGAAGCGGCCGCCCTCCAGGGTGACGGGGTGATGGAGACCTTCAAGCTCGTCACCAAGATCAGCGCCAAACACCTGATCGCAAAACTTCAGGGGCGTCCCCCGAAACCGAGCAAACGACAGGAAAAGAAGGGCGAAGGGCGAAAGAGCGCACCGAAGGCGCCCTCGACGGTACCCGATGCAATCGACGAAGCGGCACCCTTCCCGGAGGCTTCGCCGCTGGATGCGGGCTACGAGAAAATGGAGGAAGTCTCTCTGGAACAACTCCTGGAAGGACGCGACCGTCCGGCCACGATGTCCGGCAACATCCCGATTCCGCCGCTGCCGATCGAGGAGGACGTCGAAGAGCTGGGCTCCCACGAAATGATCGCTACGCCGTTGTCGGAGGTGGAGGTCCCGTTTCTGGAGCCGGAGATTCCGGAGGTCACGCCCTCGTTTCTCACTCCCGACTCTTCCGAGACTCCCTTTCTCGAGCCGATTCCCTCTGCTTCCGGCAACGGCCGGATCGTCGAGCTGGAGGCGGAAGTCGACGCGCTCCGGAGCGAGCTGCACCAGCTGCGCGAACAGCACGACACACTGCGGCTCGATGTGGCGAAGCGACTCGAGGAGCTGATCCAGCTGGTTCGGCCGTCATGACCTGGCTGCCGCAGCTTGACCACGCCTCGTCACCCAACTATAGTTCCAGGAAAACTTATTTGGAGGCCCCGATGCGTTCCCCCCTGCTCACTCTTTTCGCTGTCCTGATCCTCGTCGCGATGACCTCGTGCAAGGCGAAGGAGATGCTCGAGGAGGCATCCATCTCCAGAGACCTGGCCAAGAAAGGCACCACCGACCTCCTGAAGGAAGTGGCCGACGACGAGTACACCCCTCCGGCGGACGGCCGGCTGACCGAAAGCCAGATCCAGATGTACCTGAAGGTCCGCGAGCACGAGAAAGAGATTGCCAGGGTGGCGAGGAAGGAAATGGAGCAGCACGCGAAGGCGGCGGAGAAGAGCGGCGAGAAGTCGCTCTCCGGAATGATGGCGGGCTTCAAGGCGCTCGGCTCGATCGCCGACTTCGCGACCGCCGACATCCGCGCGGCGAAGGAGCTGGGCTACAACACGCAGGAGTATCTCTGGATCAAGGGGCAGGTTCTCGCCGCGAGCACGTCCGAAATGACGCAGCAGATGGCGAAAGCTTCGAGCGCGTGGATCGACAGCTCACACCAGCAGCTCAAAAAGCAGCATGAGGAAGCGACCGATCCGCAGCTCAGGAAAATGTACGCCGACATGCTCGCCGGGCTCGATCAGCAGAAGACCGAGATGCAGCCGGAAGCAGAAGATCCGACGATCGCGTACAACCGGTTGCTTCTCAGCAAGTACGAGAACGCTCTCGACGCGCTCACCAGCGAGCTCGCAAAATACGAAGCGACCGAAGGGGAAGCGAAAGAGGGAATGAAGAAGTTCGAGGACGAGCTCGCGAAGAGCGCGGAGGAAGCGGCTGCGAAGTAGCCGCGCCGGTGAAGAGGGAATGACACCGCGAACCTTGCCGTCATCCTGAGCGAGGGCGGGAGCGCCTGATTTTCCTGCCCGATGTCCGAGATCACCAGCCAGCTCCGCTGCTCGTCGTGCTCTGCGACGTTTGCGATCGATCGCCTCCACAACCTCTGCTCTGCCTGCGGCTCGCCTCTGCTCGTCGCCTGGGATCTCGCCCCGGCACCGCAGCTCCGCGAGATGATCCGCGCACGGCCGGCGACCATGTGGCGCTATCGCGAGCTGCTCCCGCTCGACGCCGCCACCGAGATCATCACCCTCGGCGAAGGCATCACGCCGCTCCTCGCTCTCCCGCACCTTGGGCGAAACCTCGGGCTCGATCGCCTCTTCGCCAAGGACGAATCGCGCAACCCCACCCGCTCGTTCAAGTCGCGCGGCATGGCCGCCGCAGTCACCATGGCGAAACGCTTCGGCGCTTCGCGTCTCGCCGCGCCGACCGCCGGGAATGCGGGATGCGCGCTCGCGGCGTATGGCGCCCGCGCGGGACTGCCTGTCTTCGTCGCCATGCCCGCCGATACGCCGCGCTCGATCATCGACGAATGCCGCAGCTACGGTGCGGAGATCGACCTGGTGGAGGGCGTCATCACCGTCGCCGCGAAGCGCGTTCAGGAGCATGTCTCGGAGCACGGCGGATTCGACCTCTCGACCCTCGAGGAGCCCTACCGCGTCGAAGGAAAGAAGATCATGGGCTACGAGCTGCTCGAGGATCTGGGGCGCCTTCCCGACGTGATTCTCTACCCCACCGGCGGAGGGACCGGGCTGATCGGCATGTGGAAGGCGTTCGACGAGATGGAGCGCCTTGGCTGGATCGGTCGCGAGCGGCCGCGGATGATCTCCGTACAGTCGAATGGATGCGCGCCGATGGTGCGCGCGTTCGAGCAGGGAGACGAGCGTGCCGCGGAATGGGAGAATCCCGAGACGGCGGCGTGGGGGCTCCGCGTGCCGCGCGCCATCGGCGACCGGCTCATGCTGGCGGTACTGCGCGACTCCGGCGGGGCGGCGGTCGCCGTCGAGGAGCGCCAGATCGAGCCTGCGGCCGAACGGCTCCGCACGATCGAGGGGCTCGACGCAGGACCCGAAGGAGGAGCCGCCGTCCTCGCCCTGCAGACGCTTCTCGAGCAGCGGCGCATCGATCGCGGCGACACGGTCGTTCTCTTCAACACGGGGGGGAACAAGTACTTCGGGTGACCTGCCGAACTTGTCGCGGATGCTGGGGACAACCATCGCGAGATCGCCTGACCCTCGCGTCGCATCCGCGACAAAGTTCGGCCACTTCCGGCTCTCGTAGGGACGAAGCAGTGAGCCGCGAGATGCCGCATCAGGCTCGCTCGACTGCCCGGAGCGAACAGCTTCGTACGGCCCCGGCGAAGTGTGAGTCTGTGGCCGAAGTTTGTCCGCTTCGGCCAGCCGCGGCCGGACCTCGTCCCCTCTCGCACACCGAAGCGGACAACTTCGGTCCTGGCCCGAATCGCGGCCGACGAGCTGGACCGAGAGCACAAGCCTGAGAGATCGTCCCGCGACGCGGCTCGAAGCTCGAGCTCGTGGTAAATCGCGAGGCCGCGAAGGCGGCCGACACAACCTCAGCCCCGCCCGTGAGGGCGGGGTTGTCGATCCCGTGCATGTCATTCGGAAGGCCGCGAAGGCGGCCGGCACAGCGGCCGGCTCGGATAGATCTCGCGATCGGTCAAGACCGAACTTGTCGCGGATGCCGGGTCTGACCATCGCAAGATCGCCTGACCCTCGCGTCGCATCCGCGACAAAGTTCGGCCACTTTCCGCCCTCGGGACGAAGCAGTGAGCCGCGAGATGCCGCATCAGGCTCGCTCGACTGCCGAAGGCGAACAGCTTCGTCCGGCCCCGGCGAACTGTGAGTCTGTGGCCGAAGTTCGCGTCGCATCCGCGACAAAATTCGGCCACTTTCCGCCCGCCCAGCCGGCAATGACGGTGACCCCGGTCACGGACGAGCTGGCGGAGAGCACATACCTTCTGTACAATGCGTTAGTTATTTACCGTTGCGAAGGGAGCGGCAGACCCCGCTCCCTTCATTCCCGGAGGCTCGATTGAACCTGCTTCGTCGCGTTGCATCTGTCCTCATCGTCACCATTCTTGCCCTGTCGCTCCCTGCGTTCGGAGCCAGCTTCGTCGTTCCGACCGACCGTGAGCTGGTCGACCAGGCGGACGCTATCGTCGTCGGCGTGGTCACCGGTGCCAGCAGCGCGCGTGAGCCCTACATCACAACCACCTACGAGATCGCGCTGGAAGAGATCATCAAGGGAGATGTGAGCGCGTCGTCGATCGCCGTGAAGCAGCTCGGAGGATTCGTCGGCGACGTGGGACTCTTCATCGTCGGCGCACCGGCCTTCGAGCAGGGCGAGCGCATTCTTCTGTTCCTCGAAAAGAAATCGAGCGGAATCTGGGTGACTTCCGGCATGGAGCTCGGAAAGTTCAGCTTCGTTCGTGACCCGTACGGCGATGCGCTCCTTCTCCGCGGGCAATCACCGGGTCACATCTTCGGCTGGACGGCTGCAGGAGCAGCGCACGTCGAGGGATCTCGCAGTGCCGAAGCATTCCTGCAATTTGTCAGGGAAACCGCTGCGGGAACCGACAGCACGATCGAGTATTTCCTTACGGCCCACGACGCGGCGGCGAAGGGGCTCGACACAGTCTCACCCGATGCCAATCCCTCGGCGTTTGCGTTCACGGTGAGCGGTCCTTCGGGTGTACGGCCAGTTCGCTGGGGAAGCTTTGGCGGAGGGCAGACATTCAGAGTCAACACTCAGGGAAGCCAGCCCGGCGGAACCACCGCGGCGACGCGCGCGGCGGCGGCGTGGACGAATGAAACAGGATCGAACATCCAACTGAGCTCCGCGACGTGCTCCGGGTCGAACTGCAAGACTCACGAGGAGGCGGTCGTCAGAGACGACGGCTTCAATTCGTTGGTTTACAACGTCCCCCAGTCGTTCATCGCGACGCTTCCCAACTCCGAAGCGAACTCGATCGCGTGGGCGGGTGTGTGGACCACGGACGCAACCCACAATCATCCCATATCCAACGAGGTGTTCTACTCGATCAAAGAAGGCGAGATCTTCATCCGTGACGGCAGTCACACGCAGTCGTTCCTCGACCACCTCGTCACGCACGAGGCAGGTCACTTCATCGGTCTGCGGCACTCGAATGATGGTTCCCCATCGTCGACCAGCGCCATCATGCATTCGGGCATCAGCGGAGGGTTTGGTTCAACCCTGCAGGCATGGGACCGGGAAGCCGCGCAGACAGTCTACGGTGACGGCCCATGCAGCCCCTCGATCAACACACATCCCCAATCGCAGTCGATAAGCTCCGGGCAGACGGCGACGATGTCGGTGTCGGCCTCCGGGGCAGGCCTTTCCTATCAGTGGTACGAGGGAACATCCGGAAGCGGAACACCGATCCCGGGCGCGACCTCGACCTCGTACACGACTCCGCCTCTGACCACGACGACGCGTTACCACGTGCGGGTCACGAATACATGCGGCACGGTGAACAGCAACACCGCGACCATCTCGATCGCAGCCGCGTGCGTGGCTCCCTCCATCACAACCCAACCCACCGGCTCCACCATCCTCAGCGGCCAGACGGCCACGCTCTCCGTCCAGGCGAGCGGAACAGGTCCGCTCACCTATCAGTGGTTTGAGTCTCCTTCCACTCCGGTCGGAACCAATTCCGCGAGCTTCACAACACCACCGCTGACCGAGAACAAGAGCTACTTCGTTCGCGTCAGCAATACCTGTGGCCAGTTGAACAGCAACACCGTCCAGGTGACCGTCACTCAGGCGTGCGTCCCCCCTTCGATCACCAAGCAGCCGGAAAACAAGTCGATCCCGTTCGGCAGCAGCACGACGCTGACGGTCGAGGCCACCGGGACACCTCCGCTGAGCTTCCAGTGGTATCGCGGAGCTCCCCCGAGCAAGGAGAATCCAGTCGGAACCAATTCGGCCACGCTCGAGACGGGCGTCCTCGAGGCGGCGACGAGCTTCTGGGTCGAGGTGTCGAATTCGTGCAATCAGCCGGTGGCCAGCAGTGCCGGCACGGTGACCGTCGTCTGCACGACGCCGGCCCCCCCCGCCGCCTCCGGCCCGGCGGTCGTCCAGTCGAACAGCACGTTCACGATCTCCTGGCCTGCAGTGCCGGGCAGCTCCATGTATCAGGTCGAGGAATCGCTCAGCAGCAACTTCGCAGTGCTCGTCGCGCAGCGCCTCGTCGGGACTCTCCAGACGGATTTCGTTCACTCGGTTCCGATCCCGCCGGCCATCCCCTATTTCTATCGCGTCTTCGCCATCTCGGCGTGCAATCAGGAAATGGGACCCGCATCGAGCACCGTGCAGGTGATCGTCGAGCCCGATCCGCAGCCGGAGGAAGCGTCGACGCAGGGATTCGATCAGACGGTTCCCTTCGGCTCCAATCAGGACACGACGTATCTGATCACCATCAGCGATCCGGCCGGCAAGAGCGGATCGAACACCGGCTATACCACGTCGACGAGCCAGCCGTGGCTCACGGTGAATCCTCCGAGCGGCACGATTCCCCCGGGCGGCAGCACCACGGTCACCGTGACCGCCACCTCGCCCGGACTCCCCGTCGGATCGAACACCGGCACGGTCAGCGTCACAACGCCGACCGGCGCTCCGATCACCACCGTCCCTGTCTCGATCAGCCTGGTCAATCCGGTGCAACCGACGCCCAAGAACACCCCTCCCGACAACGCGCTGATCATCCCCGCGGTCGCTCATCTCGACACGGGGGCGACGAACTTCGTCTCCGACGTCCGCGTGGCGAACACCGCCAACCAGACGATCAAGTATCAGGTGACGTTCACCCCCGCGGGACAGGACGGCACGGTCACCGGCAAACAGACGTTGATCGACATCGCTCCGGGACAGACGGTCGCACTGAACGACATCGTCAGGCAGTGGTTCGGTGAAGGAATCCTCAATGCGGGAGCCTTCGGCGCACTCGAGATCCGCCCGCTGAACTTCGATGGCAAGACCGCCGTGCCCGACGCCATCAACTTCGCGACGATCGCCACGAACCGCACCTATGCTGTCGACAGGAGCGGAACGTTCGGTCAATTCATCCCGGGCATCCCCTTCTCTCGGTTCGCCGGCAAGGGTCAGAAGCTCAGTCTCCAGCAGGTGGCGCAGTCGGCCTCCTACCGGACGAACCTCGGACTCATCGAGGGCTCGGGACATCCGGCGACCGTGCAGATCACGATCTTCAACAACGCCGGCCAGCAGCTCGATCAGTTCGTCGAGACGCTCGGACGCGCCGAGTTCCGGCAGATCTCCCGCGTCCTGCAGCAGCGCAACATCACGCTCGATGACGGGCGGATCGAGCTCCAGGTGATCTCCGATACCGGCAGGATCACTGCCTATGCCTCGGTCCTCGACTCCATCACCGACGATCCCTTCCTCGTCACCGCGACCGACCCGTCGCAGGTGCTCTCCGACAAGTACATCATTTCGGGAGCCGCCGACATCAAAGGACTGGGTGCGAACTGGCGCACCGACATGCGCGTCTTCAATGCCACCGCGAGTGCGGTTCAGGCATCGCTGATCTTCTATCCCGACACCTCTCCCGGATCTCCTCTGACCCGCCAGATCACTCTGAATCCCGGCGAGGTCAGGATGATGAACAATCTGCTCGAAGCGACCTTCGGCGTCACCAACACCAAAGGAGCCGTGCATGTGGTGACTCAGGAGCCCACCTCTCTCGTCACCACCGCCAGAACGTATGATCAGCTCGACTCCGGTACGCGCGGGCAGTTCATTGGAGGGGTCACCCCGGATGCGGCCATCGGGGTCAATGATCGTGCACTCCAACTGCTTCAGCTCGAACAGTCGGCCCGCTATCGGACGAACCTGGGGATCACCGAAGTCACCGGCGCCGCCGCCATCGTCGAGATCACCGCGATCGTTCCGGGAGCGGCCGCCGCGCCGGTCCTCACCATGGGGATTCCGGGGAACCAGGCCGCGCAGATCTCCCGGATTCTCGCTCAGATGGTTCCGGGAGACACCTACAACGCCCGGATCACCGTCAAGGTGATCGGAGGCAGCGGCAAGGTCGTGGCCTACGCTTCGGTCGTCGACGCACACACCTCCGATCCGACCTTCGTGCCGGGTCAGTGATCCGATCGTCATCGCGGTCGGGCCTCTTGCCCGCCAGCGATGGCGTCCTCGCCATCGCTGGCGGGCTTGCACAGGTGTGACCGATTTCACATCCCACACCCCAGCCGGTGGTGAAGCGAAGCGCCACCACCGGTTTGTGAGATCCGATATTGCAACGTGGGCACCCCGACAGGTGCCGGGACGAAATGTGACAGCGCACGGCGCTTTCCTGGCAGCCCTGCCGGGCTGCGGCGGACTTCGCACTGCGCGCAACGTTCCGGTGGTGGCGCTTCGCGCTCACCACCGGCTGTGATCCATCCATCCTTTCAGGATGGATGACGTTGGAAACCGCCCGACCCCCGCGAAGGCCTACCCCATCCTGCCTGACCCGAGCGCGTATAATGCCCCCCGAGAAAACCCTCCGGAGGTGTCCCCTTGGCTGATTCGCAATACGATGTCGTTGTCATCGGCAGCGGACCTGGCGGTTATGTCGCCGGCATCCGCGCCGGGCAGCTCGGACTGAAAGTCGCCGTAATCGAGAAGGATCCGTTCCTCGGCGGAACCTGTCTCCACCGCGGATGCATCCCGACGAAAGCGCTGCTGGAAAACGCCGAGATCTACACGAAGATCCGGAAGTCGAAGGAGTTCGGCATCACCGTGGGCGACATCCAGCTCGATTTCTCCGCCGTACAGAAGCGCAAAAAGGGAGTCGTCGACAAGACCGCCAAGGGAGTCGAGTTTCTCTTTCGCAAGAACAAGGTCGAGCGCATCGAAGGTTTCGGCCGGATCGCTGGAAAGGGAACGGTCGAGGTGACGACCAACGGCGACACCAGGAGCCTGCCGACGAAGAACATCGTGCTCGCCACCGGCTCGGTACCGAAGGACCTTCCTCACATCAGGAGCGACGGCAAGCGCATCATCAACTCCGACCACATTCTCGAGCTGACCGAGGTGCCGGAATCGATGCTGGTGATCGGAGCAGGCGCGGTCGGCTGCGAGTTCGCGTCGATCTTCGCGCGGTTCGGAACCAAAGTGGCGATCATCGAAGTGATGCCGCAGCTCCTTCCGATCGAAGACGAAGAAATCTCGAAGGAGTTCACGCGCCTCTTCAAAAAGCAGGGAATCGACGTCTACACCGATTCGAAAGTCGACAGCTGTACCGTGGGCGAGAACGGTGTCACCTCCGTCGTCACGCTGAAGAACGGCAAACAGCAGACCATCGAAACCGAGCTCGTTCTCTCCGCAGTCGGACGTCGCGGCGTCCTCGAAAACATCGGTCTCGAAAAAACCAAAGTCGCCGTCGAGAAGGGCCTGGTCACCGTCGATCCTTACATGCGAACCGGTGAGCCGAACGTCTACGCGATCGGCGACATCGTCCCCACACCCGCCCTCGCCCACTGCGCCTCGGCCGAGGGGATCCTGGTGATGGAGCAGATTGCAGGACTCGATGTGCGGCCGATCAACTACGACCACGTCCCGAACGCCACCTACACCGAGCCCGAAGTCGCCTCGGTCGGATTGACGGAGCGGAAGGCACGCGAGCTGGGGCACGAGGTGAAGATCGGCAAGTTCGCCTTTACTGCAAACTCGAAGGCGAAGATCATCGGGGATGCCGGCGGAATGGTGAAGTACGTCTCCGATGCGAAGTACGACGAGCTTCTCGGCGTCCATATCGTCGGACCGAAAGCGACGGAGCTGATCGCCGAGGCCTGCGCTGCTCTCGAGCTGGAGGCGACGAGCGAGTCAATCGCCAGGACGATCCATGCGCACCCGACGCTCTCCGAAGCGATGATGGAGGCAGCCGAGGACGTTCTCGGGCACGCCATCCACCAGTAATCGAGCCGATCGCAAACGACAAGGACGGAGAATCATGGCCATAGACGTGATCATGCCGCAGATGGGCGAATCGATCGCCGAAGGGACGGTCATTCGCTGGATGAAGAAGGTGGGCGACGACGTCGAGCGGGACGAGCCGCTCTTCGAGATCTCGACCGACAAAGTCGACGCCGAGATCCCGGCACCCGCCAGCGGAAAACTGACCGAGATCCTCGCTGAGGAGGGAAAGACCGTCCCGGTGAACGCGGTGGTCGCGCGAATCGCCGCGGAAGGCCAGGCTGCAGCCGCATCACCCGCCGCCGCGGAGGACCAGGCCCCGGAATCGTCGGAGCCGGCGGTCGAGCAGCCGACCGCAAACGCTGCGATGTCGCTCGAGAAGGATCAGACGGCAACCGGCACCGCCGCCGAAGCTCCTCAGGCGGAAAAGGAAGAGGACGAAGAGGAAAAAGGGGAGGCAGAGGATGAAGGGGGCCGCGAGGTCGCCTCGCTCGACGAGCGCCGCCGCACCCGCTCGTCTCCACTCGTGCGAAAGATCGCCAAGGAAAACGACATCGACATCAGTGCGATCGAAGGATCCGGCGTTTCGGGCCGCGTCACCAAGAATGACATTCTGCAATACATCGAAGAGAGACGAGCGAAAAAGCCTGCGGCCGCTGCCGGACCGCAGACGCCCGCGCGTCCTGCCTCGGGACCGGCACCTGCCGCCGAGCCGCCCCCGCAGCGGGTTCGCGCATTCGCCCCGGGCGAGAGCATCGAGATCGAGCCGATGTCGATGATGCGCAGGCGCATTGCCGACCACATGATCATGTCGAAGCGAACCTCCGCCCATGTCGCCACGGTCTTCGAAGTCGACATGACGTCGATCGAAACGCTCCGGAAGAAACACAAGAGCGACTACGAGGCGCGCGGAACGCGGCTGACCTATCTCCCCTTCATCGTGCAGGCGGTCATTGGTGCCCTGCGCGAATTCCCGATTCTCAACGCCTCCATCGACGGTGACAATGTCATCTACAGGAAGGACATCAACATCGGAATCGCCGTCGCTCTCGAATGGGGCCTGATCGTCCCCGTTCTCAAGAATGCCGACGAGAAGAACATTCTCGGCGTGTCCCGCGCCATCAACGATCTCGGCGATCGGGCGCGAACGAAGAAGCTGAGCCCCGACGAAGTGCAGGGTGGAACCTTCACCATCACCAATCCGGGGATCTTCGGCGGCCTCTTCGGCATTCCGATCATCAATCAGCCACAGGTTGCGATTCTCGGTGTCGGCGGAGTGAAGAAGCGTCCGATCGTCGTCGAGACGAAGCAGGGGGACGCCATCGTCATCCGGTCGATGGCCTACTTGTCGCTCAGCTTCGATCATCGCCTGATCGACGGCGCAGTCGCCGATCAGTTCATGGCCGCCATCAGGAAGACGCTCGAGGCGGGAGAGTTCGCGCTGTAACCGGCCGGATGGCGTACGCATCCGATGTCGATCAGCGCCGCGGCATTCCTCATCCTGACCGTCGTCGTCCTTCCTCTGCTCGCCTGGCTGAGCAAGAAGAAGCTCGATCAGGGATTCACCTTCCCGCGACTTCCCTTCTATCTCGAGTCGATCGGCATTCAGACGATCCTGCTGACCGCTTCGGTCACAGTCGCATGGCTCTCCCGGATCCCGCTGCGGTTCGACCTTCCCGATCCCGGCGAGATCGTCCTCGGGCTGGGTGTTCTCTTCGTTGCGCTGGCGACCATGGTGCTCGGCTGGCGGCTGGCGAGCGAGATCACGAAACAGCGCCTTCTGGCCATCGTCCCGGCGACGAGGAAGGAACGGATCGTCTGGATCGTCGTCTCGGCCGCGGCGGCACTCGGCGAGGAGGTCACCTACCGCGGCGTTCTGTTCGAGCTGATGCACGGCGTGTTCGGCACCTGGCTCGTCGCGGCGCTGATCGCCTCGACGATCTTCGCCGGGGCACACCTCGTCCAGGGATGGAAGAACGCCGGAATCATCGTCGTTTTCGCATTCGTCTTTCACCTGCTCGTTCGCGTGACCGGTTCCCTGACGACCGCAGTGGCGATTCACTTTCTCTACGATCTCATCACCGGCTACACGCTGCCGAGACTCGAGCGACGGAAAGCGATCGACGACGATGAGCCGAACGTGTGAGGTCAGGAGCCTCCACCGCGTCACCTACGAAAACGGGATGCAGATTCAGGAGGCGTTCGTCGATCTCCGGCAGCGCGATGAAGTTCCGGATCAGCTTTTCCTTCTCGAGCATCCTCCGGTCATCACCCTCGGCCGGGGAGGACGCGCGGCGAATCTCCTCTCCCCGATCGAGGCACTCGAGGCGGATGGAGTCCGTTACTACGAGACCACGCGCGGCGGTGACATCACCTGGCACGGACCCGGCCAGATCGTCGGGTATCCGATCATCCACCTCGGAGAAGGACGTCGCGACGTCCGGAAATACGTCACCAGGCTCGAAGAGGTTCTGATTCGAACTGCGCGCGACTTCGGCGTCGAGGCGGCTCGAATCGAAGGAAAGAGGGGAATCTGGGTGGGAATCGAGAAGCTGGCCGCCATCGGCGTGCGCATCGCGCGCTGGGTCACATCCCACGGCTTCGCATTCAACATCGATTCCGATCTGGCGCATTATCGTCACATCACACCCTGCGGAATCGAAGGGATGGGGGTGACTTCGTTGAGCCGCCTCACTCGCACTTCGATCTCTAGGGAGACGGTGATCGCTTCGATGACTCGACATTTTGCCGAGCTCTTCGAACGCGAGATCGTCACTCTGGACCACGATCTCATGGTCGCGAAGGCGATTCTGCACGACGGCGGGCGGCTCCTTCTCCTGCATCGCCGTCCCGACTGCGGCGGGTTCTGGCAGCCAGTGACCGGCGCGATCGATGCAGGAGAGGATCCGCTCGCCGCGGCTCGGCGCGAGATCAAGGAAGAAACAGGACAAAACGTGGAACCGGAGCCTCTCGATCTGCGGCAGTCGTTCATCATCGACCCCGCCTCGATGAGATCGGCCGGCCGGCTCCCTTTATTTGCGGACGAGACCTCGTTTCTCGCAAGAGCGGACTCGCGTGCTTCTCTCGCAATCGATACGGAAGAGCACGACGACTGGCGATGGTTTACCTTTCAGGAAGCCTATGAAAAGATCCGGTGGACGGACGACCGCGATGCAATCGAACGAGCGGGACGTCTCCTCGAACAGCGAAGGCGAACCGATCGCCCGATCATGAGCGACATCGCATGAACAAACGTGCAGGCCAGCGCCCCGACTGGCTGAGAATCCGCGTCCCCGGCGATCTCGACCGTCTGCCCGTCGCGCGGCTGATGAACGATCTCGCGCTCAATACGGTCTGTCAGGAAGCGCGCTGCCCCAACATCTTCGAGTGCTGGAGCGCGGGCACTGCCACGTTCATGATCCTGGGCGAGATCTGTACGCGGCGCTGCACGTTCTGCGCGGTGGGGCGAGGGGCTCCACTCCCTCCCGATCCCGGCGAGCCGCATCGCGTCGCCGAGGCCGTGGAAGCAATGGGAGTGAAGCATGCGGTCATCACCACGGTGAATCGCGATGATCTTTCCGATGGCGGGGCGGAGCATTTCGCCAGGACGGTGCACGCCGTGCGCGATCGCACCGGCGCACAGATCGAAGTTCTGATCTCCGATCTCGAAGGAAATCCGG
Organism: Thermoanaerobaculia bacterium; assembly: GCA_035546335.1. Lineage (GTDB taxonomy): Bacteria > Acidobacteriota > Thermoanaerobaculia > Gp7-AA8 > Gp7-AA8 > DATKDP01. The sequence goes on from DATKDP010000128.1 coordinate 26,111, forward strand.
CAGCTCTTCGGACCATCATCGCGGCCGGACCGGCCGTTCTGGCCCACAACATCGAGACCGTGCCGCGCCTTTATCCGCAAGTGCGTCCGGTCGCAAAGTACAGCCGGTCTCTCGACATTCTTCGCCGGGCTTCCGAGGAGAGGGTCGATGGAATGCTGACGAAATCGAGCATCATGCTCGGTCTCGGCGAGACGGAGGAGGAGATCCTGGAGGTCGCGCGCGATCTCCGCGATGCCGGTGTCGACATCTTCACCATGGGGCAGTATCTGGCACCGACCGAGCGCCACCATCCGGTCCGGCGCTACTACACGCCTCTGGAGTTCACCCACCTCGGAGACCGCGCGCGCACCCTCGGTTTCCGCCACGTGGAGTCGGGACCGCTGGTTCGAAGCTCGTACATGGCGCATCGTGCCGTAGAATCCGCCGTGCAATCTCGCGATAAATCCCTCGTTGATTCGATGGTCGAGATCGTCTGATGCCGCGCGTCCTTTTCTCTGACCAGGACAAAACGGCGGAGTTCGCGGAAGGAAGAAAGCTGCTCGACTGCGCGCTGGAGCTGGGGGTGACGATCAGTCACGTCTGCGGCGGCGACGGAGCTTGTGGAACGTGCAGAGTCGAAGTCGTCGAGGGGTGGGATCATCTCACTCCTCAGACTCCCGATGAGACGTACAAAGAAATGGAAGCGCCCCACAGGTTGAGCTGTCAGGCGAAGCTGAAGGGCGATGTCATCGTAAGGGTAGCGAAAATCGATTAGAGGACGATCAGACATGACCATCACCACGGCTCTCCCCGATGCCGCGACTCAGCTCGGTCTGCTGTTTCAATACACGGTCGAGGCATACAAGACGTTTCAGAAGCTCTCGGAGATGCTCCCGAATCCGTTGACCGCCAACATGTTCGCGAACTTCGCCGAGGATGAGCGAAACCATCGCGACCTGCTGGAGATCAAGTATGCGCAGTCGGAGGGGCGGATTCAGGTCACTCTCGGAGCCGATCTTCGCTTTCAGGACATGCTCGAAGGAGACATGTCGTATCGCGAGATCACCGAATTTCTCATCGCGCGCGAGAAGACGATGGAGCAGAAGCTGATGGAGACCGCTCGTTCCGCCTCCTCGCGCGACCGCAACCTCTTCCTCTACATCGTAGCGGGAAAAAAGGCGCATCGGATGTATCTCGAGCGGGAGCTCGACTTCATCAAGCTCTATCCCGACTGGTTCCGCCGGGAGGATGCGGAGTCGCTCGTCGTGCTCGGCGAGCCGGGCCAGTAGGATTTCGATGAACATCAATATCTCGACGGAAGCCTCGGAGCATCTCGATCGCGACGCTGCAGGCCGCGTTCTGCGCATCGCTTTCACGACGGGATGCGGCGGCAGCGGCTATCGGCTGAGCCTCGAGGACGAGCCTCGACCCGGCGACCATGTGATCGAGCTGAGCGGAATCCGCCTCGCCGTCGACAGCATGGCCGCGAGCCGTCTCGACGGCGCGACGATCGACTACGTCCGTGAGGAGGACGGCTACACGCTCGATCATCCCGACGCGGTCATGGCCATCTGGTGCGAGTGAGAGCGAGAATCGCGAGAGACCGCCGCGAGAATGCGAGGCCGCGAAGGCGGCCGGCACAACCTCAGCCCCGCCCGTAAGGGCGGGGTGCGATCGCCTCACGAATTGCGAGGCCGCGAAGGCGGCCGGCACAACCTCTGCCCCGCCCGTGAGGGCGGGGTTGCCACCTTCACGTCATCTTCGCAACGTGGGATCGCGTACCATTTCTCGACGCGGCCCTCCGTCCCAGGCTTCACGCATACATTGCAGGAATCAACCGCAAGCTCGGCGCCCCTTGACGTTCGCAGAAGAATTGCGTGCGTTTTACGAGGAGGCGGAGCGGAATGGAGCAATTCGTATCTTCTTTGATCGCGCTTTGTGCCGGCCGCCTTCGCGGCCTCGCGTTTCTCGCAACGTGCGATCGCAACCCGCCCTCCCACCTGAGGCGGGCGCGGGACGCCCGCTCTCCCCGCAAAGAGTCGGGTCGATCATCGCAAGCACCCGGACGAAGCTATTGCGCTGCGTTGCGGCTTCGCAAGCTCTCGGCTCTGTCCCTCGCGCAAATGCTTCGTCCCTACGAGGGACGTCAGACACGACTCCCTCAGAACAGCCCTGCTGAGTACTGACTACGTCCGGACCCGATATCGCTCGGCAAACTCGACGGCGAAGTAGGTGATGATCAGATCGGCGCCGGCGCGCCGGATCGAGGTCAGAATCTCGTCCATGACCCTCCCGCCGTCGATCCATCCCTTCTCCGCCGCCGCTTTCACCATCGAGTACTCGCCACTGACGTTGTAGGCGACGATCGGCAGATCGAAGCGGTCGCGCGCCGAGCGGATCACGTCGAGATAGGAGAGCGCCGGCTTGACCATCACCATGTCGGCGCCTTCTTCGATATCGAGCTCGATCTCCCGCAGCGCCTCGCGCCCGTTCGCAGGGTCCATCTGATACGAGCGGCGATCACCGAACTGCGGCGCCGATTCCGCCGCGTCGCGGAAGGGGCCGTAGAAGGCGGAAGCGAACTTCGCCGAATAGGCGATGATCCCGACATCCGAGCGGTCCGCGCGATCGAGCGCCGAACGGATCGCCGCGACCCTGCCGTCCATCATGTCCGACGGTGCCACGAAATCGGCTCCCGCCTCGGCAAACGACAGGCTCTGGCGCACGAGCAGATCGACGGTTTCGTCGTTCGCCACGTCGACCACTCCTCCCCTCTCCACGACGACTCCGCAGTGACCGTGATCGGTATACTCGCACATGCAGACATCGGCGATTACGATCATTTCGGGGACGGCATCCTTGATCGCCCGGATCGCCGACTGCACCGGCCCCTCTGGATCCCACGACGACGAGCCGATCGCATCCTTCGTCTCCGGCAGTCCGAAGAGGAGAACCGAACGGATGCCGAGCCGCCAGGCGGCGCGACACTCCTCGACGACGTCGCCGGCGCGATTCTGGTAGACGCCGGGCATCGAGCGGATCTCGACCCGAGGACGGCTGTCAGGAACGACGAACTGGGGGAGTATCAGATCGGCAGGCGTCACCGCCGTCTCGCGCACCATGCTGCGCAACGCCTCGCTGCGGCGCAGACGCCGCATGCGGAGGGAACGACCGGATGCCTCTCTCTCAATCGAGGTCGAAGTCGCCTTCGTCTCGGTTTTCGTACTCATCGGAGTCTCCGAAAAAGAAGGTGCGAGCACAGTTTTCGGAACAGAAGCGTCCCCAGCTCGCCTTGTAGGAACAGTCGGGACAGAAATGGCGCAGGCAGAGGCGGCAGACCTCGAGACTCGCAGTCGTGTCGGGCGCGCCGCATCGGAGGCAGGTGCGTCCGGGAAGCTCCGGAAGCTCCTGCTCTTTCCGCCGCCTGATGGATTTTTTCGGCTCCATGACCCTGTTCAGTATATGCCTTGACGCTCCGATTCGCGCCCCTGGAATCGGCCGGCCCCTCACCGATCGGCGGTGTAGCTCAGATGGTTAGAGCGGGCGTCTCATAAGCGCCATGTCCCCGGTTCGAATCCGGGCACCGCCACCAGCCGGTTCATGGATGGGATTCCCGAAGTTCGAACCAGGGGGTCGGACCTGGTCAGGGCTCTGCCTTGTGCCTTGTGCCTTGTGCCTTCTGCCTTCTGCTTTCCGCCTTCTCCCTTTACCCTGTACGCCATGGAACCCGCGGACGCGGTCGCCCGCTTTCTGTTTGAGAACGACATCGAGCCCTCGCACATCGTGGTCGCGGTCTCGGGAGGGGCCGACTCGACGGCGCTGCTGCTTTCGCTGCACGAGCTGGCCGCTGCCGGCTACAGCATCACCGCGGCGCATGTGAACCACCACCTCCGCGGCGCGGAATCGGATGACGACGCGGCATTCGTGCGCCATCTCGCCTCCTCGCTCGGAATCGCGATCACGGTCGCCGACGGACCGCTGGAGCGCGAGCGAGTGCGCAGCATCGGAATCGAGGCTGCGGCGCGCGAGGTCCGCTACAGCGCGCTCGAGTCGATTCGCCAGCGTCTCGGCGCCGGCTACATCGCCACCGGGCATCAGAAGAACGATCAGGCGGAGACGGTGCTCCTCCGCCTCATCACCGGAAGCGGCGTTGGCAGATTGGCCGGCATTCGTCCGGTATCGCGGCGTCACATCCTGCGCCCGCTTCTCGAGACGACGCGCGCCGAGATCGAAGCGTTCCTGCAAGTGCGCAACCAGACCGCTCGGGTCGACCGGTCGAACGTCGATCGCCGCCATCTGAGGAATCGGATCCGTCATGAGATCCTGCCGCTGCTCGAACAGTTGAATCCGAGGATCGTCGACACGCTGGCTGAGACGGCGAAACAGGCTCGCGAGCAGGTGGGTGCATTGGACGCGGAGCTCGAGCGCATTGCCGCCACATCCATCACCAGACGCGACGACTCGACTCGTTTTTCTCTCTCGTCCCTTCCCGACGATCCGTGGCTTCTCCGGCACCTCATCGCGCGCGAAGTGCAACGGCTCGAGCCAGGAGCGCGAGCGCCGGGAGCCGCCGGGGTCCGCCGGCTGGCTGAAGCCTTCCGCACCATCCGGAGGGAGACGGTGACGGCGAATCTCGAGATCGTGCGCCATGACGAAGCGGTGGAGTTGCGACGGCGCCCCCGAGCGATCGGGCAATTCGAGGTTCGCCTCACACCCGGCGAGCCCTCGCGGATTCACTCGATTGACGCCACAGTCGTCGTCAAGCGTCTGCCGCGGCTCGCATCGAGCGAGCCGATGTCGGGCGAGGGAGGACAGTACTTCCAGCCTGCGCCCGGGGAGTCGATTCGGGAGCTGCTGGTGAGGAACCGGCGTCGCGGCGACCGCTTCTCTCCACTCGGTCTAGGTGCGGAGAAGAAGCTGAACGAGCTGCTCATCGATCGGAAGATCCCGCGGGAGAGGAGAGATCGGCTTCCCCTGCTCGTCTGCAACGGCGAGATCGCCTGGATCGCCGGAGTCGAAGTTTCCGAACGGTTCAAGGTGACCGACCGGCGGCGGGAAGTGTGGCACGTTCTGGTAGAGTATGCCGATGGCTGAGAACGATTCGGTCGTCCCTCACTACTCCGAGGAGGAGATTGCGGAACGAGTCCGGCTCGTCGGCGAATCGATCCGCAGCGACGCCGGATCGACACCGCTGATTCTAATCGCCATTCTGAAGGGCTCGACGGTACTGCTGGCGGATCTGTTGCGCGCCATCCCGGGAAGCGTCAGCTATCAGTTCGTCGATGTGATCATGGGGGTTGCGGACACCGAGATCGCCGAGGCACGACAACTGAATTTTCTGACGCATTTCGACATGGAGGGGAAGAACGTCTACCTGTTGAAGGACGTCGTCAGCACGGGCGTGATCGAAAGCTATCTCGTCAGCCAGTTTCGGCAGAAGCGTCCGGCGGCGTTGAAGCTCGTCGCGCTTCTCGACCGCCCGGGCCTTCGCACGGTCGACCTGCAGGTCGACTTCCGTGTTTTCGACGTGGGAAGTGGCACGTTTGTCGGATACGGTCTCGAATATGGGGGAGAGTACGGAAATCTGCCGTTCATCGGGACGATCGAAAAAAGAGGCTGACCCGAACGGTTCCATCCGCGCGGAATTCGCGGAACGAGGGGGTGAAGACCAGCCCACCTGCTCCAGCTCCCACGTTAGAATTTCGCGCCGAACGGTGTGGTTTACCACCACAGCGGCGTGGACGAGAGGTGGTGAAATACCATCCTCGCACCGCCCTTCATTCCAAACCAGGATCAGTGATTTTTCGTAAGCTCACCCCACGGGCAGTCGAAAGTGCCCAAACGGAGGCAGATTTTTGAATTCCACGATCAAGACAGCACTCCTCTGGGTGGTCATCATCGTTCTCGTCTTCCTCCTCTGGAGTCTGTTCCAGACGACGAAGGGAGCGACTGAGACGGTTTCGTTTTCTGCGTTCATGGAGCGAGTGCAGGCGAATCAGGTCGAGAAGGTCGTCATTCGCGGAAACGAGATCAAAGGGACCACGCGGCCATCCGCTCCAGAGGGAAAGAAGGACTTCCGGCTTCTCGCTCCCCCGAACTATGACGATCTCGTCAATGTTCTGATGCAGAACAACGTGATGATCGAGGCGGAGGAGCCGCGCGACAATTCGTTCCTGACCGCGCTGATGACCTGGGCGCCGGTGCTCTTCCTCATCGGCCTCTGGATCTTCTTCATGCGCCAGATGCAGGCGGGAGGAAACAAAGCCCTCTCCTTCGGCAAATCGAAGGCCAAGCTCCTTTCGGGAAGCGCCAAGAAGGTCACCTTCAAGGACGTGGCGGGTGTCGACGAAGCGAAGGTCGAGCTGCAGGAGATCATCGAATTCCTCAAGGACCCGCAGAAATTCACCAAGCTCGGAGGGAAGATTCCGAAAGGCGTGCTGCTCATGGGTCCCCCGGGAACGGGAAAAACCCTCCTCGCGAGGGCGATCGCCGGCGAGGCCAATGCTCCCTTCTTCTCCATCAGCGGATCGGACTTCGTCGAGATGTTCGTCGGAGTCGGGGCCTCACGCGTCCGCGACCTCTTCGAGCAGGGAAAGAAGAATGCTCCCTGCATCATCTTCATCGACGAGATCGATGCCGTCGGCCGCCACCGCGGCGCTGGACTCGGAGGAGGCCACGACGAGCGGGAGCAGACGCTCAACCAGCTTCTCGTGGAGATGGACGGATTCGAGTCGAATGACGGCGTGATCCTCGTTGCAGCAACGAACCGCCCCGACGTTCTCGATCCCGCATTGCTCCGTCCCGGCCGATTCGACCGGCGCGTCGTCGTCGATCTTCCCGATCTGAAGGGTCGCGAGGGAATTCTCCGCGTCCACACGCGAAGCACGCCTCTGGCCGACGACGTCGACGTCTCGATCCTCGCCCGCGGCACGCCCGGCTTCTCCGGGGCCGATCTGGCGAATCTCGTCAACGAAGCGGCACTGAATGCCGCACGCTACGACAAGAAGAAAGTGCAGATGGTCGACTTCGAGTTCGCCAAGGACAAGGTGCTCATGGGAGTCGAGCGCAAGAGCATGGTGATGAGCAATCGTGAGAAGCGGAACACCGCCTATCACGAGGCGGGCCACACTATCGTCGCCGCCATCCTTCCGGCGGCAGACCCGTTGCACAAAGTGACCATCATCCCGCGTGGCAGGGCGCTCGGACTGACTCAGCAGCTGCCGACCGAAGACAAATACTCCTATTCGCTGCGCTACGTCGAGGCGATGCTCGCCGTTCTGATGGGTGGGCGCGTGGCCGAGGAGATCTTCCTCGACGAGATCACGACCGGCGCCGGCAACGACATCGAGCGCGCCACCGGCCTCGCTCGAAAAATGGTTTGCGAATGGGGAATGTCCCAGCTCGGACCGCTTTCGTACGGCAAGAAAGAGGAAGCGATCTTCCTCGGGCGCGAGTTCGCGCAGCATCAGGATTACTCCGAGGCGACGGCGCGGGAGATCGATCACGAAGTGAAACGCATCATCGATCTCGCTTACAAGAATGCGCGGGAGATCATCGAGAGCCATCGCGAGTCACTCGACAAGATTGCCCGAAGGCTGCTGGAGAAAGAGACGCTCGATGCGGCCGAGGTCAACGCCATTCTCGTCGAGCACACCGGAACGGACTACCTGAAACGCAAAGAGGCGTATCAGCCCGACGACCCCCAGCAGCCGATCGTCATCGCACCCGGCCCCGGAGACGAAGCTGACGTTCCTGTCCCCCAGGGAGTGAAGGGGGAAGCGTGAGGGGGAGAGTGATAGCAGATAGCAGATAGCAGATGGCGGATAGCGGATAGCGGATAGCAGCAGATAGCCAGATGGCAGATAGCCAGATCGCCAGATGGCAGAATCGCCAGACGGTCGTCAGCGACTGCTATCTGCCATCTGCCATCTTGCTTCCCCCTTCACTCTTCACTCTTCCCCCTTCACTCTTCCCCCCTCACTCTTCAAGCATCGCTTCGATTGCGTCCTCGATGCGCCGCACGGGCCGCACCTCGATGTCGGTTTTGATCTCGGCCGCGTTTCCTTCCGGCGCGATCAGAAGAGTGAATCCGAGGGCCGCGGCTTCGCGGGCGCGAACATCGGCCTGGGAGACACTGCGAATCTCGCCGAGGAGTCCGACTTCGCCGAACACGGCGAGGCGGTGAGAGAGGGGGCGGTTCTGATCGCTCGACACGAGCGCGGCGACCACCCCGAGGTCGATGGCCGGCTCGTCGATCTCGAGACCGCCGGCGATGTTGACGTAGGTATCGGAGGAGAGAAAGCTGCGGCCGCTGCGTTTCTCGAGGACGGCGAGAAGGAGGGATACGCGGTTGGCGTCGAGTCCCATCGCCATGCGGCGTGGTGTGGGGAAGTGGGTCGGGGCAACGAGCGCCTGGACTTCCACGAGAATCGGCCGCGTGCCTTCCATCGCGGGAACGATCGCCGACCCCGCCGCCTGACTCCGTTGCGAGATCAGAGCAGCCGAGGGATTGCCGACTTCTTCGAGGCCGTCGTCGTGCATTTGATAAATCGCCACTTCGTTGACCGGACCGAAGCGGTTCTTGAAAGCGCGGACGAGCCGGTAGTTCTGAAACTTCTCTCCCTCGAAATAGAGCACTGTGTCGACGATGTGCTCGAGCGCCTTCGGCCCGGCGATGGTTCCTTCTTTGGTGATGTGCCCGATGAGGAAGATCGGAATCGACCGCCGTTTTGCAACGAGCATCAGCAGACCGGCGCAGTCGCGCACTTGCCCCACCGACCCGGCGGATCCCGGGCTCGACGAGGAGTGCACCGTCTGAATGGAATCGATGATGACCGCGATGGGAGCGGTTTTCTCGATCTCTGCGATGATGCGCTCGATCGACGTCTCCGCATAGAGGAGAATCTCGCTCCGCACGGTTCCGAGCCTGTGAGCGCGAACGGCGATCTGCCGGGGTGACTCTTCCCCCGAGACGTAGAGGACGTTTCCGTGTCGCGCCAGTCTCTCGGCGGCCTGCAGGAGAAGCGTCGACTTTCCGATTCCCGGCTCTCCTCCGACGAGGATCACGGCGCCGGCGACGAGACCTCCGCCGAGAACGCGATCGAAGTCGCCGAGACCCGTCTCGATCCGCGGCATCGCGACCGCATCGACCGAGCCGATCGGCACCGGGACGCTCCCCGATGCGAGGTCCCCTTTCGGTCCGGATGGTGTGACCAGCTCTTCCGCGAACGAGTTCCATGCATTGCAGTCGGGGCACCGGCCGAGCCACTTCGGCGACTGACTCCCGCACTCGAGACAGGCGAAGAGAAGCGTCTTCCTGGCCATTCGAGGGATTGTACTAGAGGCTGGAGGCTGGAGGCTGGAGGCTGGAAGGCAGATAGCAGATAGCAGAGGCGAGAGACGAGAGGCGAGAGACGAGAGGCGAGGCGAAAGACGGGGGACGAGGGACGAGAGTGGACGGATCGAGGATTTCATCTGAAGTGATCAAGCCCACTGCCATCTGCTATCTGCCTTCTGCCCACTGCCATCTGCTATCTGCCTTCTGCCATCTGCTATCTGCTATCTGCCTTCTGCCCTCTGCCTCCCCCCTCCCCAGCCCCTTTGATTTCTCCGGCACGATCCCCTACACTACCCTCGGTCCCCCCCCCGGATAGATGTGGATGTGGCAGTACCCAATTGACGGATGCAAGCGGAATCGAAGCGCCTCTACATCGCGGCAACTGCAGTCCTCGCCCTTCTCCTCCTTCCGGCGGGCGGCTGCTTGACCGCCACTGCGCATCAGCCTGCTGACGCGCTGGTCGATCTGTCCGGCGAGGACGAGATGGCGCAGCTGATCGCCACCCTCCGCTACGATCTCGAGCGCTCGTCGGACCGCCTCGCATCGATCGCTCCACAGCCACGAGTCTCCGCCGATCCACGCCAGAACGCGCAACGCCCCCCTCAGAGCATCAATCTCAACCGCTTCCTCACTACGCTTCCCATCCCCGTCGCTGGTCTGACCGCTGGTCGTCTCGAAGACAATTTCGGCGTTTCACGCGACGGTGGAAGACGAACCCATCGCGGCATCGATATCTTCGCCGCGCGCGGAACCGCAGTGGTCGCCGTCGCGGACGGCTACGTCAGCTACATCGGAGAACAGCCGAAAGCGGGACGTTGCCTCTGGCTGATCGGCGACAATGGCTATTCCTTCTTCTACGCCCACCTCGATCGATGGCTCCCGGGACTCTACGAGGGAATGCCAGTACGCCGCGGCGAGATCCTCGGGTACGTCGGCAACACGGGAAATGCGAAGAAGACGCCGCCCCACCTTCACTTCGCCGTGCTCAAAGACGACGAGGCCCTCAATCCCTACCATCTTCTCAAGAGTGGTCTCGTGCTGCAGGGAGAACATCCCGCCATCCTGAGCCGCGGATTCGGCCGCAGCGCTCGCTGATCGCCGCAACACGTCGTCACATCCCGCACCCCGAAGGGGTGCCCGGAACACAGCCGGTGGTGAAGCGAAGCGCCACCACCGGTCACGCCGCAACACGTCGGCACATCCCGCACCCCGAAGGGGTGCCCGGAACACAGCCGGTGGTGAGCGCGAAGCGCCACCACCGGTCACGGCACGGCACGTCATGAAATCGCGGCACCCCGGAGGGGTGCACGGACGTTTGACGGCTACGCCACCCCGAGGTACCCTCGACCCGGCCCACACCGTCCTGCCTGCATTCCTTCCGTCTCTCCTCTCCACAAAACACTCATGTCTTCAACACACACGAAGCTATATTTCCACGTCGTCTTCAGCACAAAGCTGCGCGAACCATGGCTCGTTCCCGACTGGCGTCAGGGTGTGCATTCG
>DATKDP010000129.1:0-143730 GCA_035546335.1 Thermoanaerobaculia bacterium
GCGCCGCCGTGCTCGACGTGTGTCGAAAGCTCAATCTGATCGCCACCACTTCCACCGACGACAACAAAGCGATTCTGGAACGCATCGCTCAGATGCTCACCAAATTGATCAAGTCTCGCCGCCCGATCGAGTGAGCACCCGTGCCCGGGCCCGGGATGAGAGATGATCGTGCCGGGGAACACGATCATGATCGCCGACGATCCCTTTACGCAGTCCTACGCCAACTTGATCGACGCGACGTACGACGTGGTCGATCGCATCGTCTTGAACGGCTACTTCATCCTTGGCCAATCCCCGGGAGGTTTTCGCACATGGTGGAGAAAACTCTTCGGCGGCGATGCCGAGTTGGATGACACACACTTGATGCGCATGGCCGGGCGCTTCTCGCGACGACTGCGTGGTTGGGCCGAGAAGAATCACATTCCGGTAATCGACAAGGCCCCCGGTGACCGCACGTGCGACATCGCACCGAAGCTCATGCCGGCCGATCCGAACTTCACGGGCATCTTCGCCGTCATCGTCGGTCGCGCTCCGGCCCCTGTCTGGGAAGTTCAACGGTACGGAAACAATGGAATCAATCTTCGACGAAAAAAACCGATGCCGTGGGTGAATCACTACTCCTTCCAGATCCTCGACAAGGAGTGGGGACATGTCGTCATCAAACTGTGCGGCCATCCACCCTTCTCCGCACAGATCGCACTCAACGGCCACGAATGGGTGGCTTGCAAAGCACGAAAGGAGGGCTTGAACTTTCAAAAGGAAGAGAACTGTTTCACGGATGTATCCAACGCTCCGGGTCTGAGCGAGATCGCAGATGCCTTGTGCTCTTCGAGCGCTATAGGGCGGCTCGAGCAGGTGTGCGAGCGTTGGATCTACACGTGCCTTTGTTTCGCTCTCGATTTCCGCGACCAGGAGGCAACGCAGTTTCGCTACTCCTACTCAATTTATCAGATCGAGTTCAGTCGCAACCTGCTGTTTCATCGCGGGTGGCAGATGGATGATGTGTTCGATAGCGTGATCAATCGCACCCGTGCTCCGCTTCGAATCAAGACGGTCAAGAAGCTCTTCGGATGCCGTCCCCGACGCAAGGCCGGCAGAAAGCCCAAATGCGAGGTCGTGGTCGACAGACCTGTGTATGACCTGACGATCTTCAAGGTTCACTTCGGGCGACTGACCCTGAAGATGTATACCAAAGGCGAACGCGTCCTGCGCATCGAGGCTATTGCCCACAACACCCCCGACCTCGGCTGCGGAAAGATACTTTCCAATTTTCCGCGAATCGTCGAACGGCTCAAGAGCATCATGGTGCGCTTCCTCGACGTGGTGCATGGATTGGATGCGTCGTTCGTTGACGACGGAACACTCGATTCGCTGCCGCTCCCCTCCGGCGAAGGAAGCTCGAAGATCGGTGGCATCGATCTGAACAAGGCTCGAATGCGTGCCGTCTTTGAAGCGGTCGTCGCACTTGCTCCCTCTCCCGACGGGTTCACCGCCGCCGCCCTGGCGACCGCCGTTCAGCAGATCACCGGTTTGCCCTACACGTCTCGCCAAGCGGCGTATGACCTGAAGAAGCTCCGGGCCAAACAGCTCGTTCTCCGTATCCCAAGATCCTCTCGCTACCAGGCCACATCCCCGGGGCTGCGTACGATTGCTGCACTGAGCATTCTGCGAGAGAAGATTCTCAAACCCATTCTCGCCGCCGCCAGCAGCAGTAAACTGGAACCACCACGGAACGTTGCAACTCCGATCGACTGCCAATACCACATCGTGCAGACGCACTTTCGCGATTTGCTCTCGCTCGCAGGAATCGCCGCATGACTCACACCACTTCGCCAGCGCCATCCCGGGCCCGAGCCCGAGCCCGCGCCCGAGCCCGGTTTTTGACTCACAAAACTTTGTCGTTCAGATAACAGTAAGCGCCTAGACTGGCTCATCTTTCTCGAGCCCCGAGCCCCGAGCCCCGAGCCTCGAGCCTCGAACCCCGAGTCTACGCGATGAACCGCAGCGCGATCGGCACGATCACGAAGAGCTGAATGGTGTCGAATACGCCGTGGGCGATGATGCAGGGAACGAGATCGCGCGTACGGTAGAACGTATAGCCGATGATCAGCGAAATGATCACGATGCCGACGAGCATGAACGGCTGACCATACCCGGCGTGGGCGATCGCGAAGAGGAGGGTCGAAGCGATCAGCCCGATCCGCTTCTGAAGCCAGCCGCGGAAGAAGGCTTCCTCGACGGTCATGGCCATGAAAACGATCGTCGCCTTCTGCCAGAGCGGCAGGCCCGCCATCCACGGAATCAGCGGTGAGGGCGCGATGTCTTTGGGTAGCAGACCGAGGGCATTGAGCAGCAAAGCCACAGCCAGGGCGAGAGAGAGTGTGACCGCCCATCCGCCGACGCCGACGGCGATACCGATCAGAATCGATTCGGGCGAGACACGGCCGATGTTCAGATAGGAGCGCAGCGGCGGCTGTGCCGTCAGCGCCCACCATCCGATCAGGAAGACGGTGAGGATCACGTGCATCGTGAAGAGCGTCCAGAAGGGGATGCGATCGAGGTCGATCTCATCGGGCGCTGTGGAGGAGGCGGCGGCAACGAACCCGGCGATCACGAACAGCGTGATCAGCAGCCAGCAATAGGCCGCGGCTCGATGCAGCGGGGAGGGGAACAGGTCCGAGCTGAGCAGCCGGTAGCGCTCGTTGAGAACGATGACTCCGACGGCGACGACGGAGGCGATCAGGAACGGAGCGACATGCCCCAGGGTCAACGAACCACCAGCACTGGACAGTGCGCCTTTCTCAGAACTTTCTCCGTGATGCTGCCCAGCAATGCGTGCTCGAGACCGGTATGGCCATGAGTTGCCATGACGATCAGATCGAAGTTGCCCCGCTTCGCATGACCCACGATCTGATTCGCCGGATATCCACGTTCGACCGCCGCGTCCGCGCCGACTCCCGTCGCATGCTTTCCGATCAGAGTTTGAAGCTCCCTGGCGCTGTTTTCCTCGATTCCGGGAAGAAAATCGGCGGTCCTGGCATCGATCGGAAAGAACTCGAAGACCGGCAGCACGTCATTGACGACCGTGAGCACCGTGAGCGACGCGTTCGTCAACCGCGCGAGATCGGCGCCATACGAAATCGCCTTCGCGGAGTACTCCGAAAGATCGACCGGTACGAGAATCTTCTTCGGCGCGAACATCGGGAAACAGTGTATCCCGAACTTCGATCGGGCGCAGAGCGGACCGACCGCCGCCTGTCATCCTGCGCTCGAAAACGGCGCGCTGCGCGCCGGTGAAGAGGGAATGACACCGCAAACTTTGCCGTCATCCTGAGCGAGGCGGGCGGGTGGGCGTGAGCGAAGGATCTGCGTTCTTGGACAGTTGCCGATCGCAGATCCTTCACTCACACCCGCACCCCGCCCTCGCTCAGGATGACGGCACGGCCAGTGTTATTTGGAAGCGGGAGGGGCGGGCAGCAGCAGCCTCACTCTCGTTCCAGCACCATCGCCACGCCCATGCCTCCGGCGGCGCAGACCGTAACCAGCCCGTACTGCTCGCCGCTTCGCTGCAGCTCATTGCAGACGGTGGTCACGATGCGCGCACCGGTGGCGCCGAAGGGATGCCCGAGGGCGATCGATCCGCCGGTGCGATTGATCGCTTCCGGGTCGATCTCGCCGACCGCTTCGTTGCGGCCAAGGCGCTCCTGCGCGAACTTCTTCGAGCCGAGCCACTGGATGTTCGACAGCACCTGGGCGGCGAACGCCTCGTGCATCTCGATCACGCCGATGTCCTTCAGCGCCAGCTTCGCCCGGTCGAGCGCCACGGGCGTTGCGAACGCCGGGCCCTGCAGCAGCTGATCGAAGGGGTCGAGCGCGGAATAGGCATAGCTGCGGATGTAGCCGATCGGTCGAATCGACAGACTCTTCGCCTTCTCCTCCGACATCAGCAGGACCGCGGCTGCTCCGTCGGTCAGCGGCGATGCGTTGCCCGCCGTGATCGTGCCGTACTTGCGATCGAACACGGGGCGGAGCTGAGCGAGTGCGTCGAGCGTGGTGTCGGCCCGAATGAGGTTGTCCGTCTCGACGATGGACTTGTAGTCGTCGGGAACGAGCACGGTCATCACTTCGTCCTTGAATCGCCCGTCTGCCGTCGCCTGCGCCGCGCGGGTGTGGCTTTGCCAGGCGAAGCGATCCTGCGCCTGGCGCGAGATGCCGTTCTCTTTCGCCATCTTCTCGGCGGACTCGCCCATCGTCAGCCCGGTCGTCGACTCGGCGATTGCCGGAGCGTCGGGCGCGAGGTCCTTCGGGCTGAGCCCACTGAACGCCTTCAATTTGCCCGAGGCCTTCTTCTCTTTGCTCGCCTTGACGAGGGCGTCCGAAAAGCGGCGCGAAAAGAGAATCGGAACGTTCGAGAGCGATTCGGCTCCGCCCGCGATCACGGTGTCGGCGTAGCCGCGAGCGATGAGATCGGCTGCCGATGTGATCGACTGATTCGACGAGGCGCAGGCTCTCGACACGGTGTATGCCGGGATGGAGGGGGACATTCCGGTGCCCAGAACGATCTCGCGCGCGATGTTCGCCGCCTTGACGTTCGGAATTACCGTGCCGAAGATCAGCTCCTGAATCGAGCGCGGGTCGATGCTGACGCGCTGGAGCAGCTCGGCTACGACGATCCTGCCGAGAGCCGTCGCGTCGAGGCGCGCGTAGACGCTTCCCGCTTTGGCGAACGGCGTGCGGAGTCCGCGAACCACGGCGACGCGTGGTGAGTATTGCCACATGTTCGGTACCTGCCGGCTTCCGGGATCTTACCATTCGCCGGAACCGGCGAGAGACGCCCGAGGATGTTACGATAGATCGGGGCACCGCATGAACGAAGAGTGTGACTGCGTTTTCTCGGATACGCTCGTCCTTCCGGCTCGTTCGACGCCGTTCAGGAAGGAGTCCGGCATGCACTCGCGACGATCGGCATGATCAAACACTCGTTAAAACGCCTTCTTTCGCTGCCACTGGATCAGGGCCGGCTTCTGATTCTGACGCACGATAACCCCGACCCTGACTGTCTGGCGAGCTCCGCGGCGCTTCAGTATCTGCTGGCAAAAAAGAAAGGGATCGACGCGGTCGTCGCCTACAGCGGGATCATCGGGCGTGCGGAGAATCGGGCGATGGTCCGGTTGCTCGAGCTCGACATCCGCCATGTGGTGACGCTCGACTTCGGCGACTTCCGCTACATCGCTCTGATCGATGCACAGCCGCGGACGGGGAACACGGCGGTTCCCGACGATCGGAAAGTCGACATCGTGATCGATCATCACCCGCTGCGCGATAGCACGCGTGAGTCGTCGTTCTACGAGGTGCGGCCGCGTCTCGGCGCCACCGCCACCATCCTCACCGAGTATCTTCGGCTCGCGGAGCTGGAGATCCCGCGCGACCTCGCCACGGGCCTGCTCTACGGGATCCGCTCGGAGACACAGGATCTGGGACGCGAGGTGTCGCATCGCGACCGGACGGCGTATCAGTTTCTTTTTCCCCTCGCTGACACCCAGAAGCTGGCGGCGATCTCACGGCCGGCGCTCGAACCGCGCTATTACGAGCAGCTCGCCGCCGCGCTCGACTCCCTCGAGTATGGGGATCGGCGGGCGGTCTGTTCGATGGGGGAAGTCGGAGAGCCCGATTTCGTTCCGGAAATCGCCGATCTCGCGGTGAGAATGGAGGGGATCGACTGGGTCCTCGCGACCGGGACGCATCATGGACGGCTCTACCTGTCGGTCAGGACGAACGATGAGCGGAGCAACGCCGGCGAGGTCATGCAGGCAGTGCTCGAGGGAATCGGACGAGGTGGCGGTCATGGAATGCGTGGGGGAGGGGCCGTCGCGCTGCGGGAGAACGGGATTCGACGCGAAGAGATCGAGCCGGAGCTGAAACGTCGTTTCCTCGCGTATACCGGCGATGCGGAGGTCGTTCTCCGTCCGATTCGCCGGGCTTCGAAGCCGGTGGATCAGGCTGTCGACCCGTGAACCTGCGCATCTTCGATTCCGCCGAAACGCTGGCAGATGCTGCCTGCGACTACGTTCTCCGCTGGATCGAGGGAACCTCAGGGCGTATTGCCGTGGCACTCTCGGGAGGCTCGACTCCGAGGCTGCTCTACAGCAGGCTCGGCGCCGAGCCGGCACGCCAAAGGCTCGCGACGCGGGAGATCATCTGGATTGCGCAGGACGAGCGGTTCGTCCCTCCCGATCACCCCGAGTCGAATGCCGGAATGATCCGCGAGTCGCTCTTCGCCCGCGGCATGGCCGAATCACACCGGTTCCTCCGCTTCCCCACCGAGATCGGCGATCCGGAGCGCGTGGCCGAACGATTCGAAGAGCAATGGCGGGCCCTCGATCCGGGGGACATCGAGATCGGCTTGTTCGGTGTTGGCGAGGACGGGCATACGGCATCGCTCTTCCCGGGCACTCCGATTCTCGAGATCGATGACCGCATTGCCGCCGCTGTCTATGTGGAGCGGCTCGACACGTGGCGCCTCAGCCTGACGTTGCCCGTTCTTCGAGGAGCGAAGCAGAAGGTGATTCTGGCGGCGGGCGAGGGGAAGAAGGCGATCATCGAGCGCGTCAGAGAAGGGGAGGAGCTGCCGATCGTTCTGGTCGGATCGCTCGAACCGGATGCGTGGTGGTTCATCGATCGCGCGGCATATCCGGAGTGAGCGAGGAGGATCGAAGATGCGCATCATCGCCGGCGACATCGGAGGAACCAAGACGCTGCTTCAGGTTGTGGAGGTGCGCGATCGTGATCGCATCGTCGTCGCCGAGAAGCGCTATGAGAGCGAGAAGTGGAAGACGTTCGATGAGCTGGTGTCCGACTTTCTATCGGAAGCGGCCGCGGGCCCGATCGAGTGCGCCTGTTTTGCGGTCGCAGGCCCCGTTCTCCACAATCGTGCCGAGCTGACCAACCTTCGTTGGGTGATGGTCCATTCGGAGCTCGAGCGCGGATTCGGGCTTCGTCATGTCTCGCTCGTCAACGACTTCTACGCCGTGGCCGTCGGGATTCCCTATCTGGCAGACGACGATGTCGTCTCGATCAATGCGGGGCAGCGCGACCGCTCCAGTCCGATCGCAATCCTCGGTGCAGGAACCGGGCTGGGAGAGGCGTTTCTGGTCCCCGACGAGATCGGCTGGCGCGTGATCGCTTCGGAAGGAGGACATGCCGATTTCGCTCCGGTGACCGAGGACCACATCGATCTGCTGCGTCACCTGCAGAAACGATTTGGCCGTGTCAGTTACGAGCGCGTGCTGTCAGGGAGGGGTCTCGCGAATGTCTTCGAATTTCTGCGGGAGAGAGCAGGGCTGCAGCCTCTCGAGGTGAGCGAGGACGAGCTCCCCCCACTGATTGCCTCGATGGCCCGCAGCGGAGATGCAATCGCGCGCCGCACGATGGAGATCTTCGCCGAAGTCTACGGAGCGGAAGCGGGAAATCTCGCGCTGAAGGTTCTCGCGAGAGGAGGTGTCTACCTGGCCGGCGGCATCGTCGCAAAGAACGCAGAACACTTCACCGACGGCCGATTTCGCGAGCTCTTCATCACCAAAGGACGTTTCAGCAGCCTCGTCGCGGAATGTCCGGTCGACCTCATCACGAATGCCGCGGTCGGACTGCTGGGAGCCACGATCATCGCCATGCGCGACTGTGGCGGGATTCCGCTCCACAGGAATCGATGAACACGCTCGGTTCACACTTTCTTCATCCCGGCGCGACGCCGCGGCGGGACGGTACAATGCCGGGCGTGACGGAAGAATTCGAGGTCTCCTCGACAGAAGGGCTCCCGATCCGCGGAACGATCGATGTTCCTCCGGATGCGTGCGGGCTGGTGGTCGTGATCCACGGGTTCAAGGGATTTCGCAATTGGGGATTTTTCCCCTGGGTCTCCGAACAGCTCGTTGCGCGCGGCATCGCGGCATGCCGTTTCGACATGTCGCGCAACGGGGTGGGGAGCACGGGCGATCGCTTCGATCGGCTCGACCTCTTCGAGAACGATACCTGTTCGATTCAGCTGGCCGATCTTCGGCGGGTGATCGACCATCTGCTCGAGCGCGGCGAGGGAGAGCGTCATCCGATCTTCCTCCTCGGGCATTCGCGTGGCGGTGCCCTCGCGCTGCTCGCGGCGCAGGGAGTGAGGAATCTTCGCGGAGTCGTCACCTGGAGCGCCATCTCGGGGGTTGATCGCTGGGACGAGACGATGAAAGAGCAGTGGCGAGCCACCGGCTTCGTGACCGTCGTCAATCAGCGAACCGGGCAGCAGATGCGTATGTCGCGTGCCATTCTCGAAGACTATGAGGGTAATCGAGAACGATTCGACGTAGTCCGCGCGGCCGAGCACCTCGATGTCCCGCTTCTCGTCATCCACGGATCTCGCGACGAGAGTGTTCCGGTGGACGACGCGCGCCGAATCGCCGGCAGGAATCAGAACGCGTCGCTCGTGGTCATCGAAGGGGGAAGTCACACCTTCGGGGCGATTCATCCGCTCGTGACCGTGCCGCGCGAGCTGCAGCTCGCCACGGGCATGACCATCCGCTTCGTCGAAATGCACCGGTGAGCGACCCAGTATCCTTGACGAAACCGGTGCGTGTGTCTTAGGCTGGAAGGGTGAGGTATCCCGACCGTCCCCGCCACTGCTGTTGAAGCCGCCCATGTGCGGCGCGATCCTTCCTTTCTTCATCAAGATCGAAACGAGAATCCGGCGTCGTGACCGAGTGGCCAGGTAGCGGTCTGCAAAACCGTGTACGCGGGTTCGATTCCCGCCGACGCCTCCACGATTCTCGCCTTCTTTCCCGATAGAATGGTGCATGCCCGGACGGACGAAGGCGATCTTCGCCGCGCTCCTCGTAATCGGCTGCGTTCACGCGGCACCCCGCCCGTCACCAGCCATTTCCGAGGATGCCCCCTACCTGATGGTGCTCGGCATCGCGCAGGACGGCGGATTTCCGCAGGCAGGGTGCAACCGCGAGCACTGCGAGCCGTTGTGGGAGAATCCGTCGGCGCGGCGCCACGTGGCATCGCTCGCCATCATCGATCCGCAATCGGGCGAGCGCTGGCTCATCGATGCGACGCCCGATTTTCGCGAACAGCTCCGGATGCTGGATCGTGAGATTCCGTCGGCCTCGTCTCAGCTGCTCTCCGGTATCTTCCTCACTCACGCGCACGTCGGGCATTACGCCGGGCTGATCAACCTCGGGCGAGAGATCCTCGGCGCCCGGGGCATTCCCGTTCATGGAATGCCTCGCATGCGAAGGTTCCTCGAATCGAACGGCCCATGGGACCAGCTCGTGCGGCTCGGTAATATCAGCCTGCGCCCGCTGGAAGACGGCGTGACGGTGAGACTCAATGATCGGATTCGGGTCACTCCGATCGTCGTGCCTCATCGTGACGAATACTCGGAGACCGTAGGATTCGTGATCGAAGGGGGAGGAAGATCTGCCTTCTACCTTCCGGACATCGACAAGTGGGAGCGCTGGAGCACGCCGATCGAGCAGGTGCTCGCCCGCGTCGACGTCGCCTGGCTGGACGGTACGTTCCATCGCGATGGAGAGATCGCCGGGCGGAGCATGGCGGAGATTCCCCATCCCTTCATCGAGGAGACCCTTCGACGCTTCGCCACGCTGCCTGCGAAAGAGCGAGCGAAAGTGCGATTCATCCATCTCAATCACACGAATCCGGCGATGAAGGCGGGCAGCGAAGCGCGTCGGGAGATCGAGCGTGCCGGTTGTCGTGTCGCCGAGCAGGGTGAGCGGTTTCCGCTCGCGCAATGAGCGGAGCCCGCATTTCTCACACGTATCCTCCCGTCATCCCTCTTTCACACCTCGCCCCTCCTCGTTCAGGATGACCGCAGAGAGGGGAGCGTCGAGATCGCGATCATCAAATGAAGGGTCGCCTTCGCCTTTTCGAGTCGTGTCGGTTACCCTGTCACCAACGAATCTGGAGGACGAAGACGGCGTGCCTCTTTGATCTACAAAGGAGATCTCGATTTTGGGAAGACCACAGGCATCATTTTCGAAGCGGCAGCGAGAGCAGGCCAAGCGCGAGAGGCAGCAGCGAAAGGCTGAAAAACGAGCGCAGCAGAAGATCGCCGCGAAAGACGGCACGAGCGTGACCGACGACGAGCTGACACCGGAGGAGGAAGCTCCGGCCGAGGAAGCTCCGGCCGAGGAGTAGAGACGATACCGCTGTCAGAAGCGCGGATAAAACGTCTCGACGATCTGTTGCATCGCTCCCGTCACCTCCTGATCCGACGATGGCGATGGTCACCTCTGCTGGCATCCGACTCCTCCTCGTTGCGTCATCTGCGCGGTAGTCTGTCGTGAAATGACACGCGCGTAAGTCGGAGAGGTCACCGCGCGAGGTGTCGGCCGTCACATCAGGAGCGCCTGCCGCGGAGCCCGTTCGATGGGGTCGTCCGCTCTTTTGGTGTACTCTGCCCCGCGGGCATGCGAAGCTACATCGTTTTCTCGATGTTGTTGCTGATCAAGCTCGTCAGCCGGATTTTCTACCGACACGATCTCCGCTTCATTGGCGCGCCGGTCCCCCGTCCGTGGCACGACATCCGGCTCGTCGTCTTCCTCAATCACACCAGCCTGTACGAACCGATCTTCACGGGCCGCGTCCCGAATCACTTCCTCTGGCGGATCGCTCGCCATGGCGTGGTCCCTGCAGCCGACAAGACGATCGGTCGTCCGATCGTCGGCAGATTCTTTCGCTTCGTGGCTCACAAGGTCGTCTCCATCACGCGGCAGCGGGATGACACCTGGTTCGAGGTTCTTCGGAAGATCGATCCCGATTCGATGATCATCATCCTGCCGGAAGGACGAATGATGCGCGCTAACGGACTCGACAAGCACGGGCAGCCGATGACGGTTCGGGGCGGGGTCGCTGACATCATCGATGGCGTTCGCGAAGGGCGGATGCTGATCGCCTACAGCGGAGGACTCCATCACGTACAGATCCCGGGAGAGCACGTTCCGCGGATCTTTCGCACGGTACGCGTTCGCCTGGAGGTGATCGACATTGCGGCCTATCGGGCAGGGCTGCTGCGCGAGAGAACGGAAGAAACTTTCAAGCGCGCCGTCAAGGAGGATCTCGAGCGCCGTCGCGACTTCCATTGCCCGCCGCTGAAAACGCCCAGTCGCCGGCGCTCGCGTCCCGAACATCCGGACTCGCCGAACGCCGAGGCGTGAGCCATGAGCTCAGCGGCGCACAGATCTTCTTCGGACGGTGGATGACGTGTCGAGCGAGCCGCCGAACGTGAGTCGCCAGACCAGTAGACGATGTGAATTCGTAAAACACCGTGCCGCAGCTGATGCGCGAATAAAAGGGAGATTGGCCTTGTTGGCCGACTCGATCCGGAGATCACGGGCAGTTTTCTCATGCGTCCGCGCCGGTAGGGCTCCGGTAGTTCAAACACGAACGACTTTCGAGTAAGATTACCCGCTCCAGCCCGACCTCATGGACCGAGAGACAATCACCAGAAAGGCTACGAATCCGAGATGACTGAATCGAGAGAGCACGCCGACGCCGCGACGTTCGCGGAGGCGATGGAAGCGAGTTTGAACTTCGATCCGATCGAGCAGGGGAGCGTTCTCGCCGGCACGATCGTCTCGATCTCCGGCGACGACGCATTCGTCTCCTACGGAGGGCCTTCCGAAGCGGTGATCGCTGCGGGAGAGCTCGAGGGTCTGAACATCGGGGATGTGGTAGAAGGCGTGGTCGTCGAGAGCGGAGCTCAGGTTCGGATCTCGCGGAAGATGCTTGCCGGAAGAGCGTCTCTGGAGAGAATTCGCCAGGCCTGGGCCAGCTCGATTCCCGTCGAAGGGAAGGTGACGGCGCGCAACAAGGGTGGATTCGACGTCACCGTCGGAGGCATGCGCGCTTTCTGTCCTCTCTCGCAGATCGATCTCGGCAAGATTGCCGATGCTGAAGCGTACGTGGGCCAGACTTTCGAGTTCCGAATCATCGAGCTGTCCGACGATGGCCGGAAGTTCGTCGTGTCCCGCTCGGCGATTCTGAAGGAGGAGGCTGCCGCTCGTGCCGTGGAAGCACGAAAGACCATCGTTCCAGGTGCCGTGCTCAGCGGTACCGTCCGTTCGATCATGCCCTTTGGCGCCTTCGTCGATCTCGGAGGAGTGGACGGTCTCGTGCACGTCTCGGAATTGAGCAGGCGGCGCATCAACGATCCGAAGGAGATCGTTCAGCTGGGGCAGGAAGTGACCGTGACCGTGATTCGAGTGGAGGATGACGGGAAACGAATCTCTCTCTCGATGAAGGACCAGGAGCCCGATCCTTGGGAGACGATCGCCGATCGGTATCCCGTCGGAAGCGAATTCTCCGGTCGAGTCGCTCGCGGAGCCGACTTCGGAATTTTCGTCGAGCTCGAGCCTGGGATCGACGGGCTCGTGCACGTCTCTCAGTTGCCTCTCGGAGTGAAACAGGACGACGAGTCGATTGCGGTCGGTGCGCACGTCCAGGGATGGGTGCGGGATGTCGACACGAAGAAGAAGCGTGTCTCACTCGCAATGCGCGAGGTGGCGACGAGTGATCCGTGGGACGACGCGGAAGTGAACTATCCCGCCGGAAAGCTCGTGGAAGGTGTCGTCGAGCGGGCGGGACAGCCGGGTGTTTTCGTTCGACTCGAGCCCGGGCTCACCGGACTCATTCCGGTCTCCGAGCTCGGCCTGCCGCCGGGCAGCGATCCGGCGAAGGCGCATCAGCCGGGCGGCAAAGTCATCGTCAAGGTCCTGACGATCGACTCGAAGCGAAAGCGGATCGCCCTGAGCACCGAAGCGGCCAAGGGGGCGGCTGATAGAAACGAATACCTCAGCTACGTTCAGGAGGCGAAGCAGCAAGCCGTGGCGGCGGAAGGAAAGAGCGCGCTGGCGCTCGCTCTGGAGAAGGCGCTGCAGAAACGCTAGCCCGGATTCGGCTCAGCCGCCGGGTTCAGTCCCGAAGCAGGCAACCGGCGCCTTTCCCGAGCCCGAGCCCGAGCCCGGTCTTTGACTCTCAAATTTCAAATATGTTTCGGTAGATCTAGGGCAATCCCACCCTTCGCCGGATGGCCATCTCCAGCGCGTCCATCTCGCCATCGTCGGTTTCGTGATCATAGCCGAACGCGTGAAGGAGTCCGTGAAGCAGCAGGTAACGGATCTCGGTCGCGAGAGAATGTCGTTGCGCGGCCGCCTGACGCTTCGCCTGATCGACCGAGATGACGATCTCGCCGAGGAAACGAGGGGCATCGGGAATCTGCGATTCGGCGTCTCCTTCGAAGGTCAGAACATCGGTGGTCTGCTTCCGGCCGCGGAAGCCACGATTCAGTCGTCTCATCTCGCCATCGTCCACGAAGGCGATGGAGACCTCCTCAGGGTCGAGCGTCGCTGCACCGGCGCGCTGAATCGCTCGCAGAGCCCTGCGTACGAAATCACGAACCGCGGATCGGCTGAGCCGGGGAATGCCTGGTCCCGAGATCTCGACGTCGATCACTCGCGTCCGCCATTGGACAGAGCCCGATCGCGGCGGTCATAAGCGCCGACGATCTTGCCGACGAGAGGATGCCGGACGACGTCACGCTCGGTGAACTCGAAGAACTTGATCCCTTCGACGCCGTTGAGAATGTCGCGGGCCTCGCGAAGTCCCGATCGCTTTCCCTCGGGGAGGTCGACCTGCGTGATGTCGCCGGTGATGACCGCCTTCGATTCGAAGCCGAGCCTGGTCAGAAACATTTTCATCTGCTCGGGAGTGGTGTTCTGGGCCTCGTCGAGGATGATGAACGCATCGTTCAGCGTCCGGCCGCGCATGAAGGCCAGCGGCGCGATCTCGATCACGCTCCGCTCGATGAATTTGGCGACCTTCTCGAAACCGATCAGATCGTAGAGAGAATCGTAGAGCGGCCGGAGATAGGGGTTCACCTTTTCCACGAGGTCTCCGGGAAGGAACCCCAGCCTCTCGCCCGCTTCCACTGCGGGGCGGCAGAGCACGATCCGTTTGACTGTCCTGTCGGCGAGTGCGGCGGCGGCGACCGAGACGGCGAGAAAGGTCTTGCCGGTTCCCGCGGGTCCGATGGCGAAGGTGATGTCGAAGTCCTGAATCGCCTGAAGATAGAGTTTCTGCGTCACGTTTCTCGGCGTCACGATTCGGCGGAGGGAGGGAAGCAGTGAACTGTCGAGAAAAAAGTCGACGAGATCGGTCTGCGGCTTTTCCTTCAGCACACGTACGCCGGTCGAGATGTCCGGTTTCTTGAAGGGGTGGCCGCGCTCGATCAACACCTGCATCGCTGCGAGCAGCTTCTCGGCCGAGGCGACGTTGTCAGGCTCGCCCTGGACGAAAATCTCGCTGCCGCGCGACGAAACCTTCACGCCGAGCGAGTCCTCGATTGCCCGGAGATTTTCGTCGTGAATTCCGAAGAGTGTATTGACGCCTTCGTCGTCGAGTGTGAGATTCATTCGTGACGTTTTCCTTCCGCTCAATACGTCGGGACATCGCGATCGATCCGCTGCGCCCACAGATCGATCCCTCCCTGAAGTGAGCGGGCGCTGTATCCGAGACTCCGGAGGTATTCGGCCGCCGCGTGAGAGCGGATCCCATGATGGCAGTAGACGATGATCTCGCGTGAGGGCTCGAGCTCGGTGAGCCGGCCGGGAAGCGCGTCGAGTGGAATCAGCGTCGAGCGATCGATCCGCGAGAACTGATGCTCCCACGGCTTTCGCACATCGATCAGCAGAGGAGGATCTTCCTCACGTTGCAACATTTGGAGAAGCTCCTCGGGTGACACTTCTGTCGCCGGCTCCAATTCACCCTCCATCGAAGATCGTGATCGCGACATTTCCATAGCTGACGGTCTTGCGGAATTCGAGCCTGGTGGTCTCCCCGATGAGAAACGGAACCGAGCCGCTCTCGTGCTCGATCCCGACCAGGGCTTCGTCCTGCAGCGGCGCCTGTCCGTCGAGCAGCCGGAGGAGCTCACCATACCGCGAGTAGCGGTAGGGAGGATCGGCAAAGACCACTCCGAACGGCTGCTCGGGGGACAACGCTTCGATCGCGGACGGCACGTCGGAGACCACCGTTTCGACCGGGACCTTCCACTCGAGCGCCCGCAGCGCGACCGCACGCATCGCGCGCGGCGACTCATCGACGGCGACAGCTCTCGCGGCTCCGCGCGAGACCGCTTCGAACGAAAAGATTCCGCTTCCCGCAAACAGATCGAGAAACCCGCAGCCATGCACGGCGTCTCCGATGATATCGAAGAAAGCCTGCCTCGCTCTGCCCGAGGTCGGCCTCACGTCGTGCTGTGGAACGGGGATGCGGCGCCCCCGAAGAGTGCCGCCGGTGATGCGCAGACCGGACATTCAGTTCGGAGCCGTCCTTTTTGCGCCGACGAAATGGTGAGGAAGATCCTTCGTGGCGAAGTATCTGGTCGTCGGGTCATCCAGGCTTCGCAGCTCGACCAGCTCTCCATTGCGAATGATCCGGGTCACCTCGTAGCTCTTTCGATCTTCTCCCACCAGCCGGTCGCCGACTCGAGGAACGTATCCCGTCAGGCTGCTCGTGACTTCGCGATCCTGAGCAATCGCCCGCATCAGATCCTCGAGGATGAGCCTGCAGCGCTGAAGACCGGGAGGGAGGACGACCGAAGGACTGAAGCGTCGCTCGACCTTGAACCCCGTTGCCGGGTCGCGAACTCGAAGGATGGTGACGTCCGGAGTGTTCGCTTTCAACAGCTCATCGCGCACTTCGGCGACACGAACCAGGCTCATCTCCTCTTCGAGAACCTTCACGGCATCGGGCGGGAGGAGGAGTCGTTTCTCGATCTTGCCGCCGATCCCGCTGATACGAACCGACACCAGACCTCCCTCGAACAGAGAGATCCGCTGCGTGACTTTGCCAACCCGCACGTAGTAATCGGCGAGTGGGCGGGGGAGCCGTCCATTGATCAGCTGTGATCCCACTGCGGGCCGCGTGCCTGCGAGCTCGGGGATCTCGAAGGCTTTTCCGCTTTCCTCGTCGGGAATCGGGATGGCAACCATGCCGCCGTGAGGCGCATCCGCCACCGATGAAATGTCGTGACCCGGCGTCCCCTCGGGAGTCTGCGCGACCAGAGTCAAGGGCTCGAAGCGGATGAGGGCGACGAGCGCCAGGAGCACGATTCTGCACGCTTGCATCAGTTGGCTCAGGGTTGACCAGTCTCAAGATACTGCAAGGCGAGAGACCTTGCAAAGGTGACGGCGTCGGAGGGTTCTATGTCCCCCAGGAAAATGGCATCCCGCGTTCGCTGAAGTGCCAGGCCGACGTGTGCTCCGAGGGGGACGCCGAGCTCGTCGCCTCGAACGGCAGGACCGAGCTCGCGATAGCGGCGAAGGCTCGCCAGAAAGGGCTCGGCGCGCTCGTCGAGCGCAGCCGCCACCACCGCAGCCTCGATCGGCGTCGATCTGATCAGAGGAAGACGCTCACGATCCGTCGCCGGTCGCACCGCTTGCGTTACCAGATCGTCGACGCTCGCCGCGATCGCGATGATCTGCTCCCGGCGCCTGGCGGAAACGCCGGAGCCGTCGAGTGCGGTCGAAGGGGACGTCGAGGTTCGAAGGAGCATCGCAAGGAAGGCGATCTGCCGATCGATCCCGCCGCACTCGTCAGCGATTGCCGCCAGTCGATCGAAGGAGATCGACGCGACGGGCCGCTCGTCCAGACCGAGAACCTGCCGGAGAGCTCCCCCTCGCCACAGAACCGTGACGACATCGCCTCTTCGCGACTCCGCGAGCGCCAGCTCGATCTCGCGCCAGATCCGCTCTCTCGACACGGTTTCGAGTGCCCCCTCCGCGACCGCTCGATCGAGCAGATCTTCTGTAGCGGGCTCGACGTCGAAGTCGAGCCGCGCAGCGAGTCTCAGTGCCCGGAATATCCGCGTAGGATCGTCGCGAAAGCTCGCTGCATGAAGGGCGCGCAGGCGGCCCGCACGAAGGTCGCCGAGCCCATCGAACGGGTCGATCAGTGCATCGGACCGGATGTCGAGGGCGATTGCATTGATGGTGAAGTCGCGCCGGGCGAGATCGTCCGAGAGAGAGGCGGGGCGAACGATTGGAAGTGCACCGGGCAGCGGGTATACCTCGGCGCGCGCCGTCGCCACATCGACCGCCGGCAACCCATCCGCCGTCAGTTTCCACGTCAGGAACTGCGGGAACGATCGAATGCCTGCGTCGAGCCGTCGAGCCAGGCGCTCCACGAGCTCCTCCGCCCGTTGGTCCAGCACCAGATCGAGATCGTCGACCGGACGCCCGAGCTCGAGGTCGCGCACAGGACCGCCGACGAGATGAACATCGACCGCGATCTCCCGGGCGATCTCCTGAGCTGCTGCGAGGATCTGACGATGGCCGGCGGGTAGATCAGCGAGTCCGCGCACTGATGGCCCTCGTGCATGGAAGAGTCTCGAAATCGAGCTGTGGCAGGCTGCACCCAGATGACGAGGCGCCGGCGGTGACCAGCGGAACGATGCGCACGCCGCCATCGTATCGTGACGGCGGGCTCGCCGCTCGGCGAAGGGCGTCATTTCAATCCGGGGGCTCCCGGAACGGAGCCGGCCGAGGGCAAGTTACAGAGAACGAGCCATTTCGGGGCGACTCGGACTACAATGAGCATTTACCGGTACCGGCATGGGACGAACCAGAGTCTCGATCAGCGCATCGGATTCCCGCCTTCGGGCGACGTTGGAGAGCTCCTGCCCCGACTATGAGC
The DNA here is from genome assembly GCA_035546335.1 of Thermoanaerobaculia bacterium. Classification (GTDB taxonomy): domain Bacteria; phylum Acidobacteriota; class Thermoanaerobaculia; order Gp7-AA8; family Gp7-AA8; genus DATKDP01. The sequence goes on from DATKDP010000129.1 coordinate 17,758, forward strand.
TCGTCGGCGAGGGAGAGCAGCTCGACTCGCCACTCCCCCGGATTGCGATCGTGGCGCGGTCGAACGCCGAAGCGGAGAGCTCTGCACCCTCGTTGCTCGCGAGAATCGTTCTGGTGGACGGACACGAGGCTCGATTTTCGCGTCGTCGCGGCGACGTGGTGATCGAACGCGAGCAGTTTCTTCGAAGACCGGACGACTTTCTCTCAATCTGCAGGGAGCTGTGCGAGGCAGAAGAAGCGAGGCGACTGCTCCAGGAAGAGCTCGAGTTCCTCGAAGACATCCAGGAGCTGACCACGCTCGCCGATTCCGAGCGCGTGTCCGAACGGATCACGACGACTGTTCTGGAGCTGCTGAAGCTGCCGTTCGGGACGCTGCTCCTGCACGACCCTCAGGTGGAGCGCTACGTCGTGAGCTACAGCAACGACCCCGAACATCGCGACACGGGGGAGTTCGTTCCGGGAGTTCCAGCCAGACTGCTGCAGCGGGCGCTGACCTCGAAAGGGCCCTATGCGATGACCCCACCTTCGGAAACGCAGACGGGCCTGGTGGTGATGCCGATCGAGATCCAGGAGGACGTCATCGGAGTGCTGAAGATGACTCTCCGGTCGGCTGACGCATACGATGAGAGGCTGGCCGAGCGTGCAGGTCATTACATTTCGATGGTCACGTCGGTTCTGGGCAACATCTATCAGTTGACGCGCAGTAAGGACCTCGCGATGCGGGACGATCTGACCAAGGCGTTCAATCGCCGGTTCTTCGAGTCGTATCTGGACGAAGAGATTGAACGCGCCCGGCGTTACGGCTCGGTGCTCAGCGTCATTTTTCTCGATCTCGACGATCTCAAGCTCGTCAACAATCTCTACGGGCACCTCGTCGGGTCGAGAACGCTGCAGGAAGTCGCAAAGAAGATCCTCGCGGCGGTGCGTGCGATCGACAAGGTCGTTCGCTTCGGCGGAGACGAGTTTTGCATCATCCTGCCTCAGACGGATCAGGCGCAGGCAAAAGCCGTGGCGGTCCGCGTTCAACGGGCGATCGCGGGTAACGTCTTCTCGATCGAGCCCGGCATCGAGGTGACCATCACAGCGAGCTTCGGAATCGCCACATACCCGCAGCACGCCGTGACGAAGGACGAGTTGATTCGCCAGGCTGATGCTGCGATGTACGATGTGAAGTCGACGACGAAGAACGACATCGGAGTCGCGAACGGGGCGACGGCTCGCTCACGTGCTTCAGCGGTCTCGAGGGTCGAACAGGGCGAGACCTGAGGCGGAGAGCCCGTCGAGACCGCCAGAAGCCGGCATCGCGCGTCGGAGCGCTTTTGAATGAGCGATGATCTCAGTATTCAGGGGACGTTGGCCGAAACGACCGTTCCCGATCTTTTTCGCTCGATGATTCGAAGCGGCGAGCTCGGCACGCTGACGCTCGAGCCGCAGGAAGAACAATGTGCGGTCTACTTCGCGGGGGGGAAGATCGTCTTTGCTAGCAGCTCAGACCCCGATTTCCGTCTTCCTGAAATCCTCCTGCGAAGCGGCGAGCTGAGCATCGAGCAGTACACTGAGGTCGAAGAGAAGGCGTATGGATCGCGGCGCGTCGGTGCCGTCCTGTGCGATCTGGGCTACCTTCAGCCGGACGAGCTGACCCATGCGCTCGAGCGCCAGGCCACGATGATTCTCATGCGGGTCCTCCCGATGCGCCGTGGGGCCTACACGCTGGAGTTCCAATCGGAGCTGCCGCGCGAGATTCTCCATCTCAAGCTGAATACGGAACGTGTGGTGCTCGACGGCGTCAACCGAATCGACTATTGGTCGCTGGTTTCGAAAGGGATCGGCCGGAGGAGCCGGCTCCTGCGCCATGCTCGCGAGGCTGACGCACGCATTTTCCATCTCGACATGACCGAAGAGGAGAGCTACATCTACTCGGCTCTTTCCGACGCCCTGACCGTCGGCGAGCTGTGCGAGCGAAGCTACCTTTCGAATTTCGTCACCTGCAGGACGGCCTGGGCGCTGCTCGCCGCCAATCTTCTCGAAGATGCAGAGGAGTCGGAAGTCGGGCGGGAGCGGGCCGCGGCCCAGAGCGAGCTGGAGCTCGAGTCCGCCGTCGAACGGTACAACAGCGCCTTTCAATCGCTCTTCAACGCAGTGTTCCAGCGGATAGGCGACCATATCTACGACTTCGTCGATCGCGTCGTGCTCAACCTTTCCGCCGAAACGTTACCCCTGCTGAGCGGAGTCAATCTGCTGAACGAGGGGAGAGTCGATTTCGATCAGCTCCTCAACAACCTGATCTCCTCGGGCTGGGGCGGGCAGGACGTCGTGGTGAGAAGGGCTCTGGACGAGCTGCTGGAGGGATGGATCCGGGAGATGAGGAGGGAATTCGGTGCGTCCTGCGAGAACGATGTCGCGAAGGCTGTTTCGTCTCTCCGGTGAGGCCGCCGGCGGCGACTGCGTCTCGGGTGACGAAATTTTGGGTAGAATCAGGACCATGACCGGTCGATCCCTTTTCGCATCCCTCCTCTTGCTGCACTTTGCGATCTCCTGCGCTTCCTCGCAGCTGCCAAGCCGTCCGAATGAGAAGGAATGGACGAGGCTCCTGGCCGCTTACCAGAATCTCGAGACCCTTCGTCTCACCGCCCCGAGTCCTCCCGAGAACGCCACCCGGAAGCAGCAGATCGAGATCGTTCTCGAGACTCACAAGCGACTCGAAACCGTATACGGCACGTTCATCGAGGAGCTCAAGGAGTACCATCAGAGAACGGGCGACGCCAGGGCGGCGAAGCTCTACGCCAACGAGCGCATCAGGATGGGCGATGAATACATGGGCGTGCTCTCGCGTTACGATCGTGCGGCGGGCATGTACCGCGCGGCGCTCGCGCTCGATCCGGAAAATGCCGCGGCGAAGGAGCGACTCGCTCTGGCCGAGGCAAAACGGTTCGTGCCGATGACTTCTTTCGGAGCGGTGCGGAGCGGAATGAGAGAGGAAGAGGTTCGGAGGATCGTCGGAATGCCGCGCGAGGACTGGATCAAACAGGTCGTCCAGCGCGGCCGGAACTATTCCGTGTGGATCTATCCGAAAGTGGACGGAGGAGCCGCAGCGATCTACTTCGACAACGGCGTGGTGTATTACACGAACTGGAATGCGGCGGCACCAGCCACGGAGACCCGGGATGGGTCGCCACAGCGATGAACGCAGATTTGGAGAGGGGAGGGTGGTATGGTTGACGAACAGATGACCGATGATTCATCGCATTACGAGATCTCACTGACTGCAGGACAGGCTTTTGTTGCTTTCGTGCTGCTGCTTTTGTCGCTCGCCGCGTCGTTCGCTTTCGGTATCGTCATCGGCCGCGGCCAGGGAGACGAGCGCCTCGTAGTTCGCCGCGATCCTCCTGTAATTCAGGAAGGGAGTACCGCTGCACGACCGGCTGGCGGTGCGAAGATCGTCGAGCTGGGGGTCACAGACCCTGCCCCGGCGGTCACTCCGGTCCTGAGGGAAGAGCCGGCCGCCGCGAGCTCGACGAGTCCGCGCATCGACTCTCCACCGGTCACGACCACGATGGGGAGCGAGCGCCCTGTGACTTCGACATCCGATCCGATCGTCCCGAGCCCGGATCCGGCGTCCTCCTCGTCCTGGTTCGCCCAGATTCTCTCGTCGGGTGATGCAAAGGCCGCCGAGACGCTCGCCGCGAAGCTGATTGACAACGGCTTCACGACGGCCTATGTGGAGCGCGTTCCGGCTGAGAGCGGAGGAATGATCCATCGAGTCCGCGTCAAGTACGCTTCCGAAGCGGAGGCGCGCGGTGCAGTCGACCGGCTCAGGTCGTTCACGACGGGCGAGGTCTGGGTGAGCAGACTGCAGTAACGTCTCGAGGTCGCGCTCGCCAGCGGTCCTGGACTTGCATCAGTCACCGACGGCACTTTCGAGGTCCGCTGAAAGACCATGGCATCGCGAAAAACGACAACGCCCGAGCTCGAGAGCCTCAAGCGATCGCAGGCGAAGAAGCGGAGCCCGCGGGATCCCGCCCAGGTCATCGACAAGGCGATCTATCACCTCTGGGAGACGATCAACGACCTCGAGCAGATTCAGCCCGAGCGCGTGGCTCATTTCCGGGTCTCGATCTTCGGAAGCTCGCGAATCCGCGCGGGGGATCCGATCTATGACGAGGTGAAGAAGGTCAGCTACGAGCTGGCGAGGATGGGCACCGACATCGTGACCGGCGGCGGCCCGGGGCTGATGCAGGCGGCGAACGAAGGAGCCGTGGAAGGGCAGAAGGACAGTCGATCACGCTCGTTCGGACTGGCGATTCATCTACCGACCGAAGAGGGGGTGAACCCATTCGTCGATCGCGCATTCCGGCATCGCACGTTCTTTTCCAGACTTCACCACTTCGTCCGGCTTTCATCGGCATTCATCGTCATGCCCGGCGGGATCGGCACGTGCCTCGAGCTCTTCATGATCTGGCAGTTGCTTCAGGTCAAGCATATGAAGGATCATCCGCTGATTCTCGTCGGCACGATGTGGGTGGGGCTCATCGAGTGGATGAGAGCTACGATGGTCGAGCGCGGGCTCTGCGGTCCCGGCGACGTCGACATCGTCACCGTCGTCGCCTCCGGCGACGAAGCGATTCCCATCATTCGTGCAGCCTATGGACGGTTCAAAGAGGACGGAGAGACGAATGCCCACCGAAGCAGAGGTCTACGAGGCGCTTAAGGGGGTCAAATTCCCCGGACTTTCGCGGGACATCATCTCGTTCGGCTTCGTTCGAGACCTCAAAATCGACGGAGGACGCGTCTCGTTCCTCCTCCATTTCCAGACCGAAAACCCCGACCTCGGCTCACGTCTGGCCGCCGACGCGGAGAAGGCGCTGCGCGCCGTTGCCGGTATCACCGACGTGGACATCACCGTCGATGTCGTCGCCCGGACCGCGCCTCCGGCGCAGGCTTCCATGAGCGTCGGTGCAGGAGGCGCAGGGAGGATCCTTCCCGGAGTGCGCTACAAGATCGCCATCGCTTCGGGGAAAGGGGGAGTCGGAAAATCGACCGTCTCGACCAACCTCGCGCTCGCCCTTCGAAGGCTCGGGTTCACCGTCGGGCTCCTCGATGCCGACATCTACGGTCCGTCACAGCAGATGATGCTCGGGATCGAGGGCCGGCCGCAGATCGACGAGTCGGACGAGAAGATCCTCCCGATGGAACGGCATGGAATCAAGACGATGTCGCTCGGGCTGATCACGGATCCCGACACGCCGGTGATCTGGCGCGGGCCGATGGTGATGAAGGCGCTCGACCAGTTCCTCACCGACGTCAAGTGGGGAACGCTCGATTTCATTCTGATCGATCTTCCGCCGGGAACGGGTGATGCACAACTCACCCTGACGCAGAAAGTGCCGCTCAACGGCGCGATCATCGTCACGACACCTCAGGACGTGGCCCTCATCGACGCGAGGAAAGGGCTGGCCATGTTTCGCAAGGTCAATGTGCCCGTGCTCGGAATCATCGAGAACATGAGCTACTTCATCTGCCGTCATTGCGGCGAGCGCGAAGACATCTTCGGCCACGGAGGGGGAGAGAAGACCGCGAAGATGCTCGGCGTTCCGTTTCTCGGCGAGGTGCCGATCGATCCAAAGGTGGTCGTCGGCGGCGACACGGGAGAGCCGATCGTAGTGCTCGACCCGAAGTCGCCCGCGGCCGAGGCGTTCGTCAGGCTGGCCGATGACGTCGCAGGGCAGATGGCTCGGTTCGATGCCGAGGCGCCCAATGCCACCGGTGCTGTGAGCTCGTGATGCTGCTTTCTGATATGGACTGCACTGGGCAGTTCTTCGCGCGTAGAGCGCGCACGAGCACGCCGGCTTGTTCCTGATGTATTCGATCCGTTAGAGTGCATGAAACGACCTGGAGACGATATGAGTCGCAATCAAAGTGAGCTCGAACGGCAGGCGGGGCCCCCCGCCGCTCTTCCCCGCAATGAACATGAAGCCGTGCAGATGCCGCTGTTCGCACCGGAGGCACTCCGACAGGTGCGGAGCGAGCGCGAACGCTGGGCGCGGGAGACGCTCGAACCGGTGGCGCGGAGGAAGGCGCCGTGGAAGAACGACTTCACCACCGTGAGCGGGATGGATACGAGCCCGTTCGCCACGCCTGACGGGCTTCCGTCGCTCGACTACACGAACGATCTCGGATTTCCCGGAGAGTTTCCCTACACGCGGGGCCTTCATCCGACCGGGTATCGCGGCAAGCTCTGGACGATGCGACAATTCGCCGGCTTCGGAACGGCGAAACAGTCGAACGAGCGATACAAGTACCTGCTTTCTCAGGGTCAGCACGGACTCTCGATCGCATTTCATCTCCCGACGCTCTACGGATACGACTCGGATCATCCCTACAGTGCCGGAGAGGTCGGCAAGTGCGGCGTCGCCGTCGACACGCTGGCCGACATGGAGACGATCTTCGATGGAATCAATCTCGAAGACGTCACCGTGTCGATGACCATCAACTCCACCTCGCCGATTCTTCTGGCGATGTATCTGGTCGTCGCCGAGAAGCAGGGAGCCGACTGGAAGAGGATCTCAGGGACGCTGCAGAACGACATCCTCAAGGAGTACATCGCGCAGAAGGAGTACATCTTCCCTCCGCGTCCCTCGATGCGGCTGATCACCGACATTTTCAGGTTCTGCGCCGAGCAGGTGCCTCGTTACAACTCGATCTCCATTTCCGGCTACCACATCCGCGAGGCGGGATCGACGGCACTCCAGGAGCTGGCGTTCACCCTGCGGGACGGCATGGAGTACGTCGAGTACGGTATTCGCGCCGGCCTCGACGTCGACGAGTTCGCTCCTCGACTCTCGTTCTTCTTCAACTCGCACAATGATCTGTTCGAGGAAGTCGCGAAGTTCCGAGCGGCACGCCGTGTGTGGGCGAAGGTGATGCGCGAGCGCTACGGTGCGAAGGATCCGCGATCGTTGATGTGCCGCTTCCATACGCAGACGGCTGGCTGCTCGCTCACGGCGCAGCAGCCGTACAACAACATCGTCCGCGTCACGATCCAGGCGCTCGCAGGCGTTCTCGGCGGAACCAACTCGCTCCACACCAACTCGCTCGACGAAACGCTCGCGCTGCCCACCGAGCAGGCGGCGCGCATCGCGCTGCGAACCCAGCAGATCATCGCGCACGAGTCGGGCGTGATCAATACGGTCGATCCTCTCGGAGGCTCCTTCTACATCGAAGAGCTCACCGATCGGATGGAGAAGGGCTGTTTCGAGTACTTCGAGAAGATCGATCAATTCGGCGGCATGGTCGAGGCGATCGAAGCCGGCTTTCCACAGCGCGAGATCTGGGAGGCTTCGTATCAGTACCAGCGTGCGATCGACACGAAAGAGAAGATCATCGTCGGTATGAACGCATTCCAGATGGAGCAGGAGGAACCGTATGACGCCCTCTACATCGACGAGTCGGTGACCGAGGAGCAGCTCGTGCTGCTGGGGGAGGTCCGCGCGCGCCGCGACTCCCCGGCCGTCGCCGCGTCGCTCGATCGGCTGAAGAAGGCGGCGGCGAATCCCGAAGAGAATACGATGCCCTTCATCATCGACTGCGCGCGGGCCTACGCCTCCGTCGGCGAGATCTCCGACGCTCTGCGTGAAGTCTTCGGCACCTATCAGGAGCCGGCCCTGTTCTGAGAGCAGCCCGAGGTAGAATGAAGCGATGACCGACGACGAGCTCGAGGGTTTGTTCGATTCGCTGCGGCAGGAGAACCTGGCGGCACACGAGGAGACGCGTCGCTACCTGGGCGTGACAGCGGAGGCCATCAGGCATGAGGTGCGACTCGTCGCGAAGGCCGTCGCACAGCTGGACGCGAAGGTGGGCCGGGAAGTCGAGCGACTCGACACGACCATGGATCGCGGTTTCGCCGAGACCCAGGCCGCGATCAGGTTCTCTCACGCCGAGCTCGATCGCCGCCTCCGCGCAGTCGAAGCAAAAACTCCCGGCTGCAGTACCTGACACGCACGCCCGTCCCGAGCGTCAGCCCTTGTCCACGACCACCTCGAATCGCGACCAGTCGATGCTCATCGCGGGAATCGGCTCGGACAGTGAGAGCGAGATGCGGTCGGCGTGTCGCGTAAGGCGGTGGAGCAGCCGTTCGACCGTCCGTGTGTCACATTCGATCCGGAGCGTGACGCGCGATTGCGTCGTCCGGAGAAGACGCCGGACCTGACGGGCGACCCGCGAGAGTGCCGAAGCGTCGAGCGCCGCGCGCAGAGTGAGCGAGAGATGCCGGACGTTGTGCAGCGACAGATCGACGACTCCTTCGTCGATCCATCGCTGCAGCTTGACCCGCACAGAGGCGATCGCCCGCTCCGCTGCCCGCGCTTCAGCCTGGCGGGCGGGGAGGATGTAGCGCTCGGCGTAGTCTCGCATCGACAGGCCTGCCACCCATTCGGCAAGCACGAAGGAGATCTGGCGAGGTCTGGCGAGGGCCAGCGTCCGGATGAATTGCCACCATCGGCTCCAGCCCCCCGGACGAATGCCGTGGAACACGATGCGCGCAGCCATGAGGAGCTGTTCGCGCACTGAATAGCCGACTCTGTTGCCGGTCGGCACCAGATCGCGCAGCTTTGCCTGGATCCTCGCGCCGATGCCGTGGTCGGAGAGAAGCTGCGCATAGAGGTTCTGGTATCCGGCGCGCATCTGCTCGATGGTCATTCCGATGGGAACGACGTTCGTCCAGAGACGCGTGTTGTCGGTGGCCTCGCCTTCGAGGAGCCGTCCGTCGGCCTCGAGCCGCTTGTAAAGCGGTGTGCGGGGAAGCGCCGTCAGCAGACCGACCATCGCCACCTGAATTCCCGAACGGGTGATGAACTCGTGCTGGCGGCGGAAGCTGTCGACGGTGTCGTGGTCGAACCCGATGATGAATCCCGCGAACACATCGATGGAATTGGCGTAAATCCGTCGCAGGGAGACGAACATGTCCTCGCGCGTATTCTGCAGTTTGAGGGTCTCCCGCAGGCTCTCCTCGTCGGGCGACTCGATTCCGATGAACACCCACTGAAAGTTGGCCTCGCGGAAGAGCCGCATCAGCTCCTCGTCCTGCGCGAGATTCAACGACGCCTCGGTACCGAAGCGAAAGGCGTAGTCGTGCTTGCGCTGGTAATCAGCCAGAGCATGCAGCAGCTCGCGCGCCTGCGGCTTGTTGCCGATGAAGTTGTCATCGACGAAGAAGACGTTGCGCACCCCGCGGGCTCTCAGAAGATCGAGCTCACAGCAGATCTGCCCGGCCGCCTTCGTTCGCGGCTTCCTGCCGAACATCACGATGATGTCGCAGAACTCGCAGCGAAACGGGCATCCTCGCGAGAATTGCAGACTGACCATGGCATAGCGATCGAGCTTCAAGAGGTCGAACCGGGGAGGTGGAGAGTCGTGAAGGGACACTTCGCCCGTCTCCTTATACAGCCGCCTGGGCATGCCCGACTGGAAATCGGCACAGAACTGCGGCCAGATGTACTCCGCTTCGCCGGCGACGACCGCATCCGCCAGGTCGGCATAAAGCTCGGGACAGAGCGATGCGTAGCTCCCGCCGGCGACGACGAAATAGCCGCGCTCGTGAAAGTGCGCCAGAAGCTCGCGTTGCCTTGGAAACTGCACACCCATTCCGCAGATGCCGATCACATCCGCTTGGGGCTCGCGCGGAATCGGCTCGACGTTCTCGTCGATGATCTCGATTTCCCAACCAGCGGGCGAGAGAGCAGCAAGAGTCGCCAGCCCGAGCGGAGGGTTGACCGCGCGCTTGCCGGGAAGCACATGATCGACCGCCCAGCGAAAACTCCAGAAACTCTCGGGTGCACGCGGGTTGATCAGGAGCAGTCGCATGCCGAGCCTCCTCTCCGAAGCAAAAGGCGAAGTATGAGCGGTCTCGCCATTCCTTACAAGCGGCCGGGCTGGCGAGACCTCCCTCACGTGATCGTTACAGATTCCTGACGGTACGCCAGACGCCGCCAGGCTAGCGTTTCGCCCGGAAGGATCAAGTATGCGAAATCCGGTCCTGAGGTCCCGTTTCCTGCCCAAAATCGCTCGAGATCGATCCGGAGAACCGGACTGCGCTCGCGAAGCTTCGTGAGCTGGAGGAGAAGCCCGCGCCTCCGGAGAAATGATGCCTCAGCGATAGCTGATCGGGATGTCGTCCATGGTCAGAACGCCCGCCCGCGCCTTGACGACGCGCGGGATCGCGTTGACGACCATCGCCGCGGTAGCGCGATCGCCGTGAACGCCTCCCTCGATCTGCATCGTCACATCGGGAACCCCCCGGATGACCACCCGATCGGCGGCCTGACGCGCTCCGACATACATACGGATATCGAGGCTGATCGGAATCCGGCCGCTTCCCGAGATTCTCTGGTGAACGCCGGCAACCTGTCCCCTTGCGATCTTCAGGTATTCGGTGACGACATCGCCCTCGGCGATGATCGGCAGGATCTGCTCGTCGGTCACGTGCTCGAGCTCGACCCCGAGGCCGGCGGCGATCAGCAGCAGCGATTCTTTCAGTCCCATGTGCTTGATCTTTCCGGAGGCAACTGCGGCCTCGAACTCCTCGCGTGACATGCCGGCACCGACCTTCCGTTGCAGCGGCTCTCGGCGTCGCGACGCGTCCACGGTACGGGTCACCTCGATCGAAGTGACGTCCTGGCAGACCGCTGTGAGCGTCAACGGAAGCTTGTCCATCACGAATCCCGGATTGACTCCCGTGCCGAGAAGGGTGACGTTGGCGGCGGTTGCAGTTCGGTGCAGCGAATCGCGGATCTCGCGATCGATCGGAAACGCGAGCTCCTCACACGTCGAAACGACGTGCGATCCCGACGAAAGAAGCGATTCGAGCTGTGGTGCGACATCACGAAGGCGCGAGCCCGTCGAATGACAAACGACCTCTGCCTTCGTGACGAGCGTGGGGGTGACGATCACGCCGGTGGGCTCGGAGAAGCCCAGGATCTCGGCGACGTCCTTTCCCGCCTTCTGAGGGTCGATGTCGACCGCTGCGACGAGCTTCGCCCACGGTTTGCGAAGGAGCACCTTGAGAACTTCGGCGCCGATCGGTCCGATGCCGTACTGCGCGACGGTGATCGGAGATTCTGTAGACATTTCCTCTTTCCTCGAATTCATTTCTCGACAGCGGCGTGCATTGTATGTCGAGTTCTCAGAAGAGTCGCGGTTCCGTCTCTCGCACAGGCGTTTGATCGTCGTCCTCGAGGAAATTCGACATACCGAGCCCGACGAGGCGAAAGACGGTTCCTGCGGGAAAGTCGAAGCGCTCGAGGAGCTCGAGCGCGGCTGCAGTGAGCTGCTCGGGGCCACTGACGTCCGGGAGAGTCTTGCGGCGAGTGGCAGTTGTGAAATCGGAAGCGCGCAGCTTGACGGTGATCGTCCGTCCCTTTCGCTCCTTCCGCACGACATGGCCCCAGAGAACCGGAGCCTGATCACGGAGAAACTCCGCGACCTGCGCCGGACCGATGTCGGACTGGAATGTGTTCTCGATCGAGATCGATTTCGCCTTCCGGTCGGGAACTACTGGACTCTCGTCGATTCCACGTGCGAGCTCCCAGAGACGATGACCGAACTTCCCGAAGATGTCTACGAGCTCCTCGCGCGCGATCCGCTGCAGATCACCGACCGTCTCGATGCTCAGCTCGTGAAGGCGCCCCTCGGTCGTCCTGCCGACGCCGGGGATCTTTCCGACCGCCAGAGGGGGGAGAAACGCTGCGATCTGATGCGGCCGGATGACGTAGAGGCCGTCGGGCTTCTTCCAATCCGAGGCGATCTTCGCCAGGAACTTGTTGGGTGCGACACCGGCGGAGGCCGTGAGCCTCGTCTCATCGCGAATCTCGTCTCGAATCACGTTTGCCGTCTCGGTGGCGGTCGCGATCCCGGTGAGCTCTTTGGTGACGTCGAGGTAGGCTTCGTCGAGCGAGACAAACTCGACAAGGGGAGTGTGGCGCTCGAAGATCGTTCGGATCTGCTCGGTGACCAGCTTGTAGCGCGGGAAGTCGGGTCTTACGAAGATGGCGTCACGGCACAGACGTTGCGCCCTCGTGGCCGGCATCGCGGAGTGAACTCCATACTTTCTCGCCTCGTAGGAAGCAGCGACGACGACCGAGCGGGGCTCTGCACTCCAGGCGACGATCACCGGCTTTCCGCGCAGGTCCGGCCTGTCTCGCTGTTCGACCGAAGCGTAGAATGCATCCATGTCGATATGGAGGATCTTTCGCATCACGGATGAGTCTACTCAGAAAGGAGAGCGGCGTGGAGGTCTGGCGGAAGGTTGAAACGCCCGCGTTCCTGGTGGAGCGCCGCAAGGTGGAGTCGAACTGCGCTCGCATGCTCGAAAAGGCGAAACGGTCGGGGGCCGGATTCCGCCCGCATGTGAAGACGCACAAGACGATCGAGGGAGCGAAGCTCCAGCATGGAGGCAGAATCGGCCCGATCACTGTGTCCACGCTCGCGGAGGGCGAATTTTTCGCCGACGCCGGATTCAGCGACATCACCTATGCGGTACCGATCGCGCCGGCCCGTCTGACACGCGCCGTCGCGCTCGCGACGCGTGTCGAGCGATTGAACCTGCTCATCGACCATCGAGACGCTCTCGAAGCGATCGAGTCGTTTCATCGGCATACCGGTACGGTTCTGGATTGTTTTCTGAAGGTGGACTGCGGTTACCATCGTTCCGGAGTCGATCCAACCTCCCCGGAGACGTTCGAGCTCGTCGATCGCCTCGCTGGCTCGCCGGCGATCCGCCTCCGCGGATTACTCACGCACGCAGGTCATTCCTACGACGCGCGAACGAAGGACGAGGTGCTGCGAATCGCGGCGGAGGAAGGGGAATGTTTGACGCGTCTGGCGGATGGTCTGAACGCCGGAGGAATCTCCGGTCTCACGCGCAGCATCGGTTCGACTCCCACGATGTCGATTCCGGAGATGATCGCCCCGGCAGACGAAATACGCCCGGGCAACTATGTCTTCCATGATGCTTTTCAGGCCTCTCTTGGATCGTGCTCACTCGACGACTGCGCCGTTACCGTCCTCACGACGGTGATCGGCTGCCATCCCGACCATCTGGTGATCGACGCGGGAGCATTGGCGCTTTCCAAGGATCTCGGGCGGGGGGATCGGGGCGGCGAGACGAGCTACGGGATCGTCCTGGACATTGCGATGAATCCGCTGCCACTTCGCCTCGTGACGCTTTCGCAGGAACATGGGAAAGTCATCTCCGGCGGTGCAGCGGATCTCGAACGCTTCCCCATAGGAACTGTTTTGAGAATCATCCCGAATCATTCCTGCCTGACCGCCGCGATGTTCGACCGCTATGTCGTCATCGAGAATGACGCAATCGTCGACGAATGGCGGCCCGTCCGCGGCTGGTGACGTCCCCCCCGTGCCCCTCCAGTCTTGGAGGGGCACCAGGTGAAGGGGGCGGTTTCGTGATGGTGCGACGCCGGTTCAACGAACCCGCCCGAGGGGCGTAGTGATGGGAGTATCATCATGTGCATCGCAGCGCAGTGGAATTCGGCTCGAGGGCGACCATGGTAGGACCGACGTTCAATACGGCCAGCTACACGCTCAATCCCTTTGCTGTGCCGCCGTTTCTGGCGGCGGTCGCCATCATCACGATCGGCGCGATCGTTCTCGTCAGGGAGCGCGCTTCGACGAAGTCCCTTCTCTTCTTCGCCATCACCGTGACGGCTGGCTGGTGGCTCGGATGCTTTTCACTGATGTACTGCGCAAGGACCACGCAGGTAGCCTGGTGGTGGGCCAGAGCCGGCCATCTGGCGATCCCGCTGATTCCCGCCGCCGGATTTCACTTCACGGTCGCGGTCCTGGGCCGCCTTCACGCTTCGCTGCGATCGATCGCCCTCAGCTGGAGCGTGGCTGCCGTTCTGGCCGGCCTGGTCATGACCGGCAACATCGTCGTGGGTGTCCAGGAGTTTCCATGGGGCCACTACCCCCGTCTGGGATGGCTCAGCGTTCCCCTGCTCGGCTTCTTGATCGCGCTCCTGCTGATCTCCGCACGACATTACGTCGAGTCGCTCCGCTCCTCGACCGATGCGAACCAGCGACTTCGTGTTCAGGGCTTCTTCATCGCCTTCGCTCTCGGCTCGCTGGCAGTGATCGATTTTCTTCCGTCGTACGGGTTGATCCTCTATCCGATCGGCTACCTTGCCGCACTCGGATTTTCGTTGGTTGCCGCCTGGACGATCTGGGAGCACAGGCTTCAGAGCATCACTCCTGAGTTTGCAGCTGCGGAGATCCTGGAAACGATGCAGGGAGCGGTTCTCGTCTGCGACCTCGATGGGCACATCCGGCTCGTGAACCGCGCCTTCTGTCGCCTTCTCGGCTACGAGGAGCGCGAGCTTCTCGGTCAGCGGATGAAGAGGGTCGTTCCGTCTCCGCTCGACGAGAGCACGCACATCAGCCTCCACCGCTCCAGCTGGTCGGTGCGCGACCGGGAGATCACCTGGATATCGAAGGACGGCCGGCAGGTGGACGTGACGGTCAGTGCCTCGGTCGTGAAGGACGAACGGAGCATGCCGGCCGGCCTGATCTACGTCGCGCTCGACGTGACGGGCCGCAAGAGGATGGAAGACGCGTTGAAGCGCTCGGAACGCGACTATCGCGGCCTGTTCGAGAGCGCGCATGACGCCATCATGATCGTCTCGCCCGAACGAGCGACGATCCTCGACGTGAATCCCAGGGCGTGCATGCTCTATGGCTACTCGCAGGCGGAGCTGATCGGGAAGTCGCTTCTCGACATTTCGATCGACACTGCGCTGGTGGACGAAGCGAAGGAGCACCTCGAGCAAACGGGAAACCATCGATTCGAGACGGTGCACCATCGCCATGACGGCACTCCGATCCCGGTGGAGATCAACGCCTCCTTCGTCGAGTTTCAGGGACGAAAGGCGATCCTTTCCGTGAATCGCGACATGACCGACCGCAAGCGCGCCGAGGACGCACTGCGGGAGAGTGAGGAGCGCTACAGGCGTCTGGTCGAGCTCTCACCCGACGCCATTCTGGTTCACGCCGAAGGGAAGACCGTCTTCGTCAACTCGGCGGGCGTCCGCCTTCTCGGTGCGACGAGCTCCGAGGAGATCGTCGGGAGGGATCCGATCGCGTTCATTCATGCCGATGATCGGGAACGCGTCGTCGAGCAGGTGCGGCGCATGCGGGAAGAGGGAACGGATCTCCGGCTCTCGCAGGAGCGGTTCGTCAGCGTACGAGGAGAAACGCTCCAGGTGGAAGTCGCCGCGGCGCCACTCACATATCGCAATCGGCCCGCCATTCAGATCGTTGCGCGCGATGTCACCGAGAGGAAGCGCGCGGAGGACGAGCTGAAGCAGACGGTTTCGCTGCTCCGCGCCACGCTCGAATCGACGAACGACGGGATCCTGGTGGTCGACAGCGCCGGAAGGATCGTTTCCCACAACCGCCGTTTCGCGGAGATCTGGGGAATTCCCTCGGCGATTCTGCTGACGCGTGAAGACAGCCGGGCCATCGATTTCGTTCTCGATCAGCTTTCCCATCCGGAGCAGTTCCTGAGGAAGGTGAAGGAGCTCTATGCGCGACCCGATGCGGAGAGCTTCGATGTGCTGGAGTTCAAGGATGGTCGTATCCTGGAGCGATACTCCGCACCGCAGCTCGTCGACGGGCGTTCTGTCGGGCGGGTCTGGAGCTTCCGGGACGTCACGGACCGCCGGCGCGCGGCCGAGGCTCTGCAGAAGTCGGAGCAGCGGTACAGGCTCCTCTTCGAGCGCAATCTGGCGGGCGTCTACCGCAACACGCTCGACGGAAGGATTCTCGATTGCAACGACGCCTGCGCGCGAATCTTCGGTTATTCGTCGCGCGAGGAACTGCTGGAGCGCGGCGCTCCCGAAGTCTACTTCGATCCGGAGGAGAGGAAGCGGCTGGTTCAGTTGTTGATCGAACAGCGGACGCTCACGAACTTCGAGGTCCGCTTCCGCCGGAAGGATGGAACGCCGATATGGATTCTGGAGAATGTCTCGTTGCTCGACGACGAGCAGGGCCGGCCGACGATCCTCGAGGGCACGCTGATCGACATCACCGACCGGAAGCTGGCACAGGAGAGAATCGAACATCAGGCATTCCACGATGGTCTCACCGGGCTGCCGAATCGCCTTCTGTTCATCGATCGTCTCAACGTGGCCCTCGGACACGCACATCGATCCAAGCGCGGCCTCGCTGTCATGTTCCTCGACCTGGACCAGTTCAAGACGATCAACGACACGCTCGGACACGGTTTCGGCGACGAGCTTCTTCGAGTCATCGCCGAACGGCTCAGATCGTCCGTGAGAGAAGTGGATACCGTCGCCCGACTCGGCGGCGACGAGTTCACCCTTCTGATCGGTGAGCTCTCCGATCCGATGCACGTCGAAAAGATTGCCGAGACGATCCTCTCCGCCGTGGCTCGTCCGGTGCAGCTCGACGGCCACGAGCTTTTCGTCACCACGAGTCTCGGGATCTCCCTCTATCCGTCCGACGGCCACGATGCCGAGTCTCTGGTGAAAAGGGCTGACGCCGCCATGTATCGCGCCAAGGAGATGGGGCGAAACAACTTCCAGATGTACTCCTCGGAGATCACCCCCGACTCCATGCAGCGATTGTCGGTGGAGCGAGACCTGAGACGGGCTCTCGAGCGTGGAGAGTTCCGGCTCTTCTTTCAGCCGATCCTGAAACTGGACGGAGGGGAAATCACCGGGATGGAGGCGCTGGTGAGATGGAATCACCCGGAGCGCGGATTGCTAGATCCGAGCGAATTTCTGCCGACGGCGGACCAGGCTCGCCTCATTCTCGAGCTCGGTGAATGGGTGTTGCGCAACGCGTGCGAGCAGGCGAAGATCTGGCAGCAGGCTCACCGCTCTCTCCGCCTCGCAGTGAACTATTCGGCGCGCCAGCTTCTCCAGCCGAACATTTCCCGGATGATCGGTCAGGCGCTGAAGGAGACCGGATTCGATCCGACGCTGCTCGATGTGGAGATCCCCGAGCTGACTGCGGTCAGAAATCTCGACTCCACGCTGGTGATGATGAACGAGCTGCGCGAGATGGGAGTGCGTCTCTCGCTGGACGATTTCGGTTCGGGACGCTCCTCGATCATGTACCTGCGGCGCTTTCCGCTCGACGGAGTGAAGATCGACCGTTCGATGATCTCAGGCATCGAAAGGTCGTCCGACGATGCGAAAAATGTCGCCACGCTCGTCACTGTAGCGCACTCGTTCAACCTGCAGGTGACCGCCGAGGGAATCGAGACCGGCGAACAGCTCCGATTTCTGCGGGAGATCCGTTGCGACAAGGGGCAGGGATTTCTGTTCTGTCGTCCGCTGCCCGCCGAAGAGCTCGATCAGAGACTGCGCACCGGCGCCTTCACCGGTTGATCGGAAAACGACAGGGGCGGCGAAAGGTTTGGAATCGTGCGGTCTATTACGAGCCCGGGAACGCTGGTCTTCCCGGCAAATCTTCTCAGCCCAGCCGTGCATCGAGGGTGATCTCGATCGCGCCGAGGGCGCGGGAAACGGGGCAGTTCTTCTTTGCATCCTCTGCATGCTGTTTGAATGTGGTCTCATCGATGTCCGGAACCTGTCCGGTCGTCGTCAGGTGGATCCGCGTGATCGAGAAGCCCGCATCCTGCTTTTCGAGATGCACGTCGGCTTTCGTTTCGATTCGCTGAGGGCTGAAGCCGGCCTTTCCGAGGCCCGCCGAAAGCGCCATCGAGAAGCATCCCGCATGCGCCGCACCGATCAGTTCCTCCGGGTTCGTTCCGGGCTCCTCTTCGAAGCGCGTTCCGAACGAGTAGGCGCCTTCACAGCCGCCACTTCCGGTTCGTACGCGGCCTCGTCCTTCACGCAGACTTCCTTCCCACACAGCATCAGCTTTTCTCACAGGCATGACATTCTCCTCATCGTCGCATGTTGAGATTTCTGGTCGGCGCCAATGTACCAGCAAACTCGCCGCTGCGGGAGATGGATCCGCTCAGCGTCTCGGCTTCGCTGCGCGGGCCCCAGGCGATCGTGTCGCGGCGACCACTTTCTTCTGGATGTTTGTCGCGCTCTTGGCCCGGTTCGCGCTCTTGCGGGTGGACTTCCGGGATGGCCGTGTCTGACGACTATCTTCCAACGTCGCAGTCGCTCCCGAGGTGCTCGCTCTGGTGTTTCGCCGCGCCGTCGAGCCGTAACCCGCCTTGCGGTCGCTCGCGCTGGTTTCTTGTGCTGCCGTATCGATAGGGTTGTCCCCCGGTCGTTTTTCGGGCCGGTCGAGAGCCGCCGCAAGGTTGGCGGGTCCGCGCCCGACTCGCCGGCCGATGACGCTGCCCGGGTCGGGGGGAAGGTCGAGCGCGGGAGGAACGGGAGATTGAACGGATCTGCGCCCGCGTGCGCGTCGCGGCTTCGGCGCGCGGTCGAGTGCCTTGCGGATCGCGCGCGTCAATCCATCCGCGACGAGGCCGAAGGCCTGATGATCGGTCTCCGCACGCTCCTCGACCACCACACTCGGAAGGCCGCTCAGAACCGCCTTCGCACGGCAGACGATATCGACACCTCCGCGCGGTCCGTTGACGTCTTCGAAGCGAACAGTCAGGCGCTCGATGCGATCGGCGAAGCCGCCGAGCTTTCGCCCGAGACGCTGTCGGATGTAGCTGTCCGTCTCGTCCGAGATCGTGATGCCCTTCGCCCGGATCGCCAGCGGTGTACGCTCGACGTCGGTCGCGCCGGCGTGGCGCTTTTTGCCGCGCGGCCGCGACGCAGGGAATCGGTTTCGCTTCGTCTGGGTCATTACGATACCTCCAGGCGAGAACAGCTAGCAGGTTTCCGGCCATGATGCGGCATTGCCGCGGCTGTTTCGCACCAATCCAGGGTGCGGCATTCATGCGGCGGCGACCGGTGGTCGTGCTGGCGTGGATCTCGGCGTCAGGTGGCGGGGCCGGGCCGAGCGCTGTGCTACCCGGGAGCGGTTGGTGTCATACTCGGGACACTCTGCTGCGTACCATGAGCGTCGTCGAAGCCGATCTTCCTCGTTCCTACTGGCGGCTCCTCAGAGAGAACCGAGACTTTCGGCTGCTTTATCTGGCGTCGCTGATCAGTCTCGGAGGGGACTGGTTTCTCACCGTCGCTCTGCTCGATCTCGTTCTCGCCATCGCCGGGTCGGCGACGCTCGCCTCGCTGATCATCGTATTGCAGTCGCTTCCGATCTTCTTCGCCGCCCCCTTCGCCGGATACGCGATCGATCGCTTCGATCGCCGAAAGCTGATGATTGCGGTCGACATCATGCGCTGCATCGCCGCCCTTCTCCCGCTCCTGGCCCGGAGCCCGGCGCTCCTCGTCTTCGCCTACGTCGGCGTCGTTTTCATCTCCATCGGCGCCGCTTATTTCGACCCGGCGGCGCAGGCGGCACTTCCGAATCTCGTCGAGCCTCGTGATCTCGCCCACGCCAACGTTCTGATCGGGTCGGCATGGGGAACGATGCTGATGGTGGGAGCCGGCATTGGAGGAATCGTGACCATGCAGCTCGGGCGCGACGCCGCCTTCGTGATCGACGCTTCGACCTTCCTCCTCTCGGCTCTGCTCATCGTTCGAATTCGTTCCCCCTTCTCGCAGTCTCGCAGCGAGGAGCATCGGACGCCGCCGCTGTTCGAATCGATCCGCGAGACGATCCGCTATGCACGAGACGATTCGAGACTCTTCGCGCTGCTGATCTCCAAGGGCGGCTACGGCATCGGAGCGGGCGTCGTGGCGATGCTGAGCATCTTCGGTCGTGAGGTCTTTCATCGCGGCGCCTTCGGCATCGGCATTCTCTTCGCCGCGCGCGGCGTCGGGGCGCTCATCGGCCCCTTCATCGCTCGCGGCGTCAGCAGGACAGACGACCAGCTCTACCGGCTCATCCCGTACTCCATCTTCCTCTTCGGGCTCGGCTATGTCGCATTGGCATTCGCTCCTTCGTTCTGGTTCGGCGTCATCGCGGTGCTCATCGCTCATCTCGGCGGGGGAGCCCAGTGGCTGACCTCGACTTACGGTCTGCAGAAGGAGAGTCCCGATTGGATTCGTGGCCGCGTGCTGTCGGCCGACTTCGGCTTCGTCACGCTGACCATGAGCCTGTCGGCCATCGGGTCGGGAATCGCAGCCGACCGATTCGGCGCTGTTGCAGCGACCACGGCAACCGCTTCGATCTGTCTCGCATGGGCCATATGGTGGGGAGTGGCGACCAGGCATCTCTGGCATGGGCGCGATCCTCGCGGCTGAGAAACCGGGCGGAGGCGCTTCGGTGTCGGTCAGAAGCCGGTAAGGCAGCGCGCAAGATGCGTGGGGGCGGGCGCGGGACGCCCGCTCGCCCTGGTGCGAATTTGGTCGAACATCATGCTAAAGTCGCGCGCCATGATCATCAGGTCCTATGGCGGGCTCACTCCCAGAATCGGAGCTCGCGTTTTCATCGCCGAGAACGCGACCGTCATCGGCGACGTCGAGATCGGCGACGACGCCTCGATCTGGTACGGCGCCGTCCTTCGCGCCGACATTCACGCCATCCGCATCGGCGCCCGGACGAACGTTCAGGACAACTGCACGATCCATGTCACTGCCGGCACATGGCCCACGATTCTCGCGGACGAGGTGACGCTCGGACATGGAGTGATCGCGCACGGCTGTACGGTCGAGACGCACTGTCTGATCGGGATGGGCGCGACGATTCTCGATGGAGCCGTCGTCGGCGAGGAGACGCTCGTCGGAGCAGGAGCCCTCGTGACCGAAGGAATGAAGATCCCTCCTCGCAGCCTGGTCCTTGGCGTGCCGGGACGCGTAATCAGGAGATTGACCCCCGAGGAAGTCGAGAGAATTCAGCTCAATTTCCGCAGCTATCTCGAGTATAAGGACGCGTATCTCGCCGCGAGGCTGGAGGCGGGAGATGATGACTGAGCATCACACAGCGGCGGGCTCGCTTCGACTGGCCGACGCGGGACGGAGCGTCACTCTGTTCGGCTGGGCTCACAAGCACCGCGACTTCGGAGAGCTGATCTTCATCGATCTTCGTGATCGCTCGGGAGTCACCCAGATCGTCGTCGATCAGAACCGCGTAGAGGACCCGGGAGTCGTCGAGAGTGCAAAGAAGATTCGCTCCGAATACGTCCTGCGCGTGGAAGGGAGAGTCACAGCCCGCGACGAAGAGCGGCGCAACCCGAAAATCCCGACCGGCGACGTCGAGATCGTCGCATCGAGCGTCGAGATTCTCAGCGAGGCCGAGACGCCACCGTTTCCGATCGAGGAGGAGATCACCGCGACCGAGGAAACCCGGCTTCGCTACCGCTACCTCGATCTGCGTCGCCCTTCGCTGGCGGAAAATCTCGTGCTTCGCGCCCGCGTCGCACACCAGGTACGCGATTACCTGCATCGACACGGCTTTCTCGAGATCGAGACGCCGATCCTGACGCGATCGACGCCGGAAGGGGCTCGTGATTTTCTCGTCCCGAGCCGCGTCAACCGCGGAAACTTCTACGCCCTTCCGCAGTCGCCGCAGCTCTTCAAGCAGATCCTGATGGTCGCCGGCATGGAGCGCTACTACCAGATCGCCAAGTGCTTCCGCGACGAAGACCTGCGAAGCGACCGTCAGCCGGAGTTCACGCAGATCGACGTCGAAGCGTCGTTCATCGACGAAGAGTTCATCTTCACCATGATCGAGGCGATGTTCGCCGAAGTCTTCCCGATCGCCGGGATCGGCATCGAGATCCCCTTTCCGCGGATGACCTGGCAGGAGGCGATGGAGCGGTTCGGGATCGATCGCCCGGACATGCGATTCGGGATGGAGCTGATCGATCTGCGCGACGCAGTGGCAGGAATCGAATTTCCTCCCTTTCAAGCGGTGGCCGGAGGAGCCGGAGCGGCGCGCGGGATCGTGGTTCCGGGGGGGGCGAGATTTTCGAGAAAGCGGATCGACGAGCTGGCGGAGGTTGCGAAGAAGTTCGGAGCGGGTGGTCTCGTCTGGGTGAAGTTCGAGGACGAAGGCTCCTCGTCGATCAGGAAGTTCCTGCAGCCGGCGCATCTCGACGCTCTGCGCGATGCGATGAAGGCCGAGACGGGAGACATGGCACTCATCGTCGCCGGCAGAGAGTCGATGGTGCTCGATGTGCTCGGCAACCTGCGGCTGCATGTGGCGCGCGAAGAGAAGATGATTCCAGGTGAAGTGTGGAAGTTTCTCTGGGTCGTCGATTTTCCACTCTACGAGCACGACGAGGAAACCGGACGCTACTTCGCACGGCATCATCCGTTCACCTCGCCCGCGCTCTCGCACCTGGCGACGTTCGATAGCAATCCCGCGACGGCGAAAGCGCGAGCCTACGACATCGTTCTCAACGGTCTCGAGCTCGGCGGGGGAAGCATCAGAATCAGCAACCCCGAGACGCAATCGAGGATGTTTCGTGCGCTCGGCATCGGTCCGGAAGAAGCTCGAGAGCGATTCGGATTTCTGCTCGACGCATTCCAGTTCGGGGCTCCGCCGCATGGGGGCATCGCTCTCGGACTCGATCGGATGATCATGCTCATGGCGCGCGCGTCCTCGATCCGCGACGTGATCGCCTTTCCGAAGACGACGACCGCTCAGGACCTGATGACCCAGGCGCCATCCATCGTCGACCAGGCGCAGCTGGCGGAGCTCGGGATCGCGCTCAGGGAAGGGAAGTCGACATCGTAGGACATCGCGAGGAGATGGCGATTTCTCACCTCATTGCCGGCGGAGCTCCCTACTACCTCGGGCCGGGACTTCTGCGGTCCGTCGGAACGATTGCCGGCCGGTGGTCGAACGCAAGGTTCCCGGTGATCGTCACCTCGCCCGCGGTCGAGCGTCTTTTCGGTGATCGTGTGAGCAAATCGTTCGGCGGCAAGGCAGCACGGTTGCTGATGGATGATCGCGAGGCGAACAAGTCGTTCGAGACGGTCGATCGCCTGGTTGGCGAGCTGCTCTCGATCGGAGCCCGACGCGACACGGTGATCGTCGCTCTCGGCGGCGGTGTGATCGGCGACACGGCGGGGTTCGCCGCCTCGATCTTCATGCGCGGAGTCGATCTGATTCATGTCCCGACGACACTGCTGGCGCAGGTCGACAGCAGCATCGGCGGCAAAGTCGCAGTGAACCATGCGCGCGGCAAGAACCTCGTCGGAAGCTTCTACCGCCCGCGAGCCATCGTGGCCGATCTCGAGACGCTCGCCACGCTGGGACGTCGTGATCTGGTTTCGGGTCTGTACGAGATCGTGAAGGCGGGCGTGATCGCCGATCGATCGCTCTTCGAGATGCTCGAATCGGCGCCCGATGCACTCCTGGCAGGTCATCCCGCCGCACTCGAGCCGGCGATCCGTCTTGCGGCCGGCATCAAAGGGAGAGTCGTCGAAGCCGACGAGCGCGAGGGGGGGCTCCGGCGCGTGTTGAACTATGGTCATACGATCGGCCACGGAATCGAGGCCGCACTCGATTACGAAGGAATCTCGCACGGAGAGGCGGTGGCCTGGGGAATGATCGGCGCGAACGCGATTGCAGTACGACGAGGGATGCTCGAAGAGGCGCTTCGGCAGCGGATCGACGCACTGATTCTCGCATACGAGCCGGGCCGCCCTCCGGTCATGGAACGAGGTCGAGTTCTCGCGGCGATCACGCACGACAAGAAGTTCGTCGTCGAGCGACGGGTGATGGTCTTACCCGGCGAGATCGGCCGCGCCGAGATCATCGAGGACATCACCGACGACGAGATCGCCTTCGGTGTCGATGTCGCCCTCGAGCGGATGGCGCAGTAGGGCCTTCGAGTGCCAGTCGCCAGAACGCGAGTGTTCACAGCGTCGCCCGTCACCGGGCCGAAGATCGGAATCTTTCGGCCACACTCGCGCTGTCATCCCGAGCCTTTTCACAGCGCGCGCGCTGAACCTGAGAGTAATGACAACCCCCGTCATCCTGAGCGAGGCGGGTGGGTGGGCGTGAGCGAAGGATCTGCGATCGGCAACTGTCTAAGAACGCAGATCCTTCACTCACACCCTGCCCTCCGCCCTCGTTCAGGATGACGGCGCGACCAGTGTCATTGGAAGCGGGTGGGTGGGCGGGAAGGCGAGGGATCTCCCCTCTGGTCCAATGCAGCCGAGTGTCAGGTCGGTCCGCGACGAGCGTCCCGAGCGGGCTCAGGCCGTGGGGCGGAGGGGGAGGCGGAGAAGCATGCTCGTACCGACGCCCGGAATGCTGGCGATGTCGACAGTTCCGCCATGGGCCTCGACGACCTGCCTTACGATGTAGAGACCGAGTCCGGTCCCAGCTCCTCCGCGGAGCGATTTCGCCCCCGACTGCTTGTATTTCTGGAAGACCTGTTCGATTTCCTCCGGCTTGATGCCGACTCCCGTATCGGTGACGGTGATCAGGATGGAGTCGGATTCGCCGTTCTCGCGAATCACCTGAGCGCCGACGGAAATCACTCCCTGGGTCGGGGTGAATTTGAGCGAGTTGCTGACGAGATTGATGATGGCCTGGGTCAGTTTCTCCTCGCTGCCGCGGAGAATCGGAAGGTCGCGCCTCGAGGCGCTGAGCAGCTGAACGCCCGAGCGGCTCGCCACCGACTGGAGGCTGCGAACGGCTCTCTTGAGCATTCCGGTGACGCGAACGGGCTCGTTCTCGACGACGAAATTTCCCGACTGGATTTTCGAGAAGTCGAGAAGCTCGTTGATGAGACTCATCATCCGTTCCGACTCCTGCATCGCGCCGCTCAGCAGATCCTCCTGCATGGTGTCGAGCTTGGATCGATCGGCGAGGATGAACTCCAGGGTTCCCTGGATTCCGGAAAGCGGACCTCTCAGGTCGTGCACGATCATGGAGGTGGAATCGGATTTTGCCTGCTCGGTCTCCCGCTCGGCCGTGACGTCGTGGAAGACGAGAGCGATGCCCGGCAGCTCCTTTGCGCCGGTCAGAACATTGTCGATCCGGTATATGCGCCCTGCGAATTCGACATCGGTCGAGTGTACCTGCTCGCGCCGAACGAAAAAGCCCTGGAGCCATCCTCGCTCCCCTCCGACCGTATGCGCCGCAGTGGAGATCCAGGCCTCGGCTTCGGCACCGAACGCGCGACGGAACGCCGCGTTGTCGTAGTGAATCGTGCCGTCGTCCGAGACGACCGCGATGGCGATCTGAAGATGGTCGAGAAGGGAACGGGTGAAGCTCATATCATGATCGCCCGCTGATTTCGCAGTCGTGCGAGGCAGAAGAGTGTGGTGAAGGTATCGAAGGGGCTGAGAAGCAGCAGTTGTTGCAGCGGCAGCCGTCCGTCGATGAGCGAGACGAGATATCCCTCCTGAGCGCTGAGATTGAACCGCGCATAATCGGTCAGGAACTCCGAGGTCAGCTTCGGGATTCGATCGGCTCCGGAGGCAGCGGCGAGAAAATCACGAACGATGACGTTGCGAACGATCTCGATGTAGCCGAGCAGGCGGAGATCATTCGGGCTTTCCTGCTGGGCCTGAATCAACCGCTGCAGCACCGGCCAGGCCCCTCGCTGCCCGAGCGCCTCGGCGATCTGTCCGGAGAAGCCGATCGGATCGCGCCGGCTTTCAGCGGCGTCTTCATCGGGTTTCGACATGCGGCGCCAATTCTATCGCCGTTCAGTCCCGGGCGACCCACCGGCGGAAGGCCGATGTTACACTAACCGCATCCTGGCGACCACGGGCGCCGGGCGCGCGGCCCAACCGTCTCGAGGAGCAGGGTGTGGATGAAAATTCGAGTCCGGAACCGTCTCCGGCGACCAGAAAGCGCAAGCAGCGGACATCGCGGCTGCTGTTCGTTTTCGTGGCCATGGCTCTCGGTGTTCCGACCGGGTTTCTCTTCGCCAATCTGATTCGCATTCCACTCGTGGAAACGCTCGACACCTATCGCCCGAGCGTCATCACACACCTCTACACCAAAGACGGTGAGTCGTTCGCGGAGTATGCGATTCAGCGCCGCATCATGGTGCGCAAGAAGGAGATGTCGCCCTGGCTGGTGAATTCCATCATTGCGACCGAGGACGCGAATTTCTACGGTCACGGCGGACTGGACCCCAAGGCGATCCTCCGCGCCGGGATCAAGGACATCATCGCCAGAAAGAAGATCGAAGGAGCGTCGACGCTGACCCAGCAGCTCGCCAAACAAGTCTTTCTGACTCCCGAGAAGAGTTGGCGGAGGAAGATCAACGAAGCGTTCCTGGCGATCGAGATCGAGAAGAATTTCACCAAGGACCAGATCTTCGAAATGTATGCGAATCAGGTCTACCTCGGGCACGTCGCCTACGGAGTCGAAGCGGCGTCGCGTTTCTACTTCGGCAAGCACGCCAGTGATCTCTCGCTCGCCGAATCGGCACTGTTGGCAGGGCTGATCCGCCGGCCGATGGCCTACTCCCCGATCACGAACCGCGACGCTGCGGTGCGCAGGCGCAATCACGTCCTCCGCCGCCTTCTCGACGAGAAGTACATCGGCGGTCACGAGTTCGAACAGGCGAGGAGCGCGCCGATCGTGCTCGGCTCCTATCAGGACGAGGCACCACAGGTCGGCGCCTACTTCGCCGAAGAGGTCCGGCAGTACATCGAGCAGCACTACGGTACCGAGGATCTTTATCGAAACGGTCTGGAAGTATGGACGACGCTCGACCTGAAGATTCAGACGATGGCCGAAAGCGCTCTGCGCCGTGGACTCGAGAGGTTCGACCGCCGGCGCGGCTTCCGGAAACCGACCCGCAATGTTCTTGCCGAAGGAGTCGAGCCGGAGAGTTATCGCGATCCGAACTGGCATCGACCTCTGGCAGCGGGACATCTTTATTCGGCCGCCGTGCTCACGGTAGAGCGGAATGCGATCGAAGTGCAGGTCGGAGGAGAGACCGCTCGCCTCGAGAGGAACGCATACGCCTGGACACGACGTCCCTCCATGACCGACGCCCTCACCCGCGGGGACATCGTTCATGTCCGCTACGAGCTCGACCCGAAAGAGCCGCAGAGTCGCATCTGGCATCTCGATCAGCTTCCGCAGGTTCAGGGGGCGGTCGTGGTGCTCGACGTCAAGAGTGGAGAGATCCGCGGACTCGCCGGCGGCTATGACTTCCGAACATCGAAGTTCAATCGCGCCGTCCAGTCGTTGAGACAGACCGGCTCGGCGTTCAAACCGTTCGTTTATGGAGCTGCCTTCGAGAAGGGCTTCACCCCCGCCGACACCCTCTTCGATGCACCCGTCACCATTCCGGTCGGAAATCAGAATTATTCACCCCGCAACTATGGAGGGGAGTACTCCGGCATCGTGACGATCCAGCGCGCAGTCGAGCTGTCGATCAATGTCCCCGCGGTGAAGACGTACATGATGGTGGGTGGAGAGAACGTGATCGACTTCGCTCGCCGAAGCGGTGTCACGGCTTCTCTGCCGCAGTATCCTTCCCTCGCACTCGGCGCAGGAGGAATCTCCCCACTCGAGATGACCGCCGCCTACAACGTATTCGCAAATCAGGGCGTCCACATCAAGCCGCGCAGCATCCGCAAGATCACCGATGCGACGGCGAAAGTGCTCGAGGAAACCTATCCCGAGCTTTCCGAGGCGACGACAGCTCAGGTGGCTTACGTGCTCAGCTACGTGATGCAGGGAACCATCGACCGCGGCACTGCCTACGCAGCACACACGCTGCCGGGCGGATTCGCCGGCAAGACCGGGACGACGAATGGATTCACCGATGCCTGGTTCATCGGCTTCTCTCCCGAGTACACGGTCGGCGTCTGGGTCGGCTATGACGATCCGAGCCGGTCCCTCGGCGCGCGGGCGACGGGAGCGGACGTCGCTCTGCCGATCTGGATCGACATCTTCAAACAGATGGACGAGGCGAAACTACGTGGCGAGCCGAAGGATTTCGAGCAGCCGCCGGGAATCGTCATCGTACCGATGGATCTCAAGACGGGCCGTCGAGGCGTCGGACCCTGCGGGCGCATTGTTCAGGAGGCCTTTGTCGCCGGTCAGGAACCGGATCGCGACTGCAGCGGCGCCACCGTTGCGGTTTCCAGACTGCCGTTCTACCTCCAGCGCCCCTTCTACCAGCCGAAAGAGACCGAGCCCACCGATGAGGCCGTCGATCCTGCCGCCCGTCCCGGTGAAGGAGCGGAATCGCCGGTTCCCGCACTCGATGAAAGCACTCCGGTCTCGGAACCACCGCAGTAGGCGAGCTCCGGCGATTCCCTCGCCGGCCGGGCGTGCGGCTCGGGAGTACAGACCTGGTCAGCCCGCCGCGGGCACGAAGCGTGCGATCACGTCGAGGAGTTTCTCGCGAGTCAGCGGCTTGCGCATCCAGGCATTGGCGCCGGAGCTCGGGAACATTTCTTCGAGCGATCGCTCGGGGAGATCGGAAATGAGTACGATGGGAATCTCCCGCTTGTTCGACTGCGACTTGAGTACCTCGCTGAGCCGATTGCCCTTGATGCTCGGCAGATTCACGTCGAGAAGAATCAGGTCGGGACTGTTGGCTGCGAGCACGTGGTTGAATTCGATCCAGCTCGAAGCGGTCAGGACTGTACAGCCCTCGCGCTCGAGCAGTGCGCGACCGAGCTTCAGCACGAGTGGATTATCATCGAGGATCAGAATCGTGACATTGCTCAGTGTCGACATGACGGCATCTCCTCCCGCTGCTGGACCGTCGCCATGATACATTCACTCGCTGCCTGAGCACCACATCGAGAGGAGCAAAGCCGTGGAATCCTTCCCTCCAGGAACTCCCCCCGGGCCCCCTCCCGAGCCTGTCCATGAGGGCGGCTCGTTCCAGAGGCCGGCAGACTACTACAGCGCCCCCACGACGCCGGGAGAGCAGCGGAAGGGGTGCCCAAGGCCGGTTCTGATCGGGTGTGGCGGCGGTGGCTGTCTCGTCCTGCTCCTTCTCTTCATCGGTGGTGCGTGGATGATGAAGGGCGGTGCGGGGTGGATGCTGAACTACGCCATTTCGAAGATCGAGGGTGAGATCACGGAGCTGGCGACGCCGGAAGTCAGCAGCGAGGAGCGAGAGGAGCTCCGGGAAGGGCTTCGAGAAGTTCGGGCGAAGATCGAGCGCGATGAGATCAAGCTGGTCGAAGTACAGCCACTTCTCGAGCAGTTGCAGAGCAGCATTCGCGACCGTCGCGTCACGCCGGAAGAGACGAGGGAGCTGAACGAGACACTCCGGCGCCTGAATCGGGAGAGCCCTGACACGCCATGAGCTTCAAGCTGATCTCCCCCTTCGAGCCGAAGGGTGACCAGGAGAAGGCGATCGCTCAGTTGTCCGCCGGCGTGGCGGAGGGGCGGCGCGATCAGGTGCTGCTGGGGATCACCGGATCGGGAAAGACCTTCACGATCGCGAAGGTCATCGAGGCGGCGGGGCGGCCGGCTCTCATCCTGAGTCACAACAAGACGCTCGCGGCGCAGCTCTACCAGGAGTTCAGGAACTTCTTTCCCGAGAATCGCGTGGAGTATTTCGTCTCCTATTACGACTACTACCAGCCGGAGGCCTACGTTCCGCAAAGCGATCTCTACATCGAAAAGGAGATGACCAAGAACGACGAGATCGACAAGCTCCGCCTCTCGGCCACCAAGGCGCTCTTCGAGCGGCGTGACGTCATCATCGTCGCGTCGGTCTCCTGCATCTACGGCATCGGGGATCCCGATCTCTACTTCGGCATGCTGCTTTTCTTCGAGCGCGGCGAGACGAGACCGATGAGCCACTATCTGCGGCGCCTGACCGAGATGCAGTACGAGCGAACGCCGTATGACCTCGCCCGCGGAAGCTTCCGGCTTCGGGGAGACGTGCTCGAGCTGTGGCCGGCGTACGAAGACGATGCCGTGCGAATCGAGTTCTTCGGCGACGAGATCGATCGAATCTCGCGCATCGATCCGCTGACCGGCCGAACTGGCGCCGCTCTCGACCGGCTCGCCGTCTATCCGAAGACGCACTATGTGACGCCGCGGGAGCGCCTCATGGAAGCGATCGAGAACATTCGTGACGAGCTGGACGTGCGCGAAGCGGAGCTGCGCGACCAGAATCGCCTCCTCGAAGCGCAACGGCTGAGACAGCGAACGATGTTCGACCTGGAGATGATGGCCGAGCTCGGATACTGCAACGGCATCGAGAATTACAGCCGCCATCTGAGCGGGCGCGCTCCCGGAGAACCGCCGCCGACATTGCTCGACTATTTTCCGAGCGACTTCCTGATGGTCATCGACGAATCCCACCAGACCGTTCCGCAGGTACGGGCGATGTGGGGAGGCGACCGCGCAAGAAAGGGAACGCTCGTCGAATATGGATTCCGCCTCCCGAGCGCGATCGACAACCGGCCATTGAGCTTTGAGGAGTTCGAAAAAAAGGTTCACCAGCTGATCTATGTCTCGGCGACGCCGGGACCCTACGAGCTGAACCGGACCGGCGGGGTGTACGTCGAACAGGTGATCCGCCCCACGGGGCTCCTCGATCCGGAGCTCATCATCCGGCCGGTCAAGGGGCAGGTAGACGACCTGATCGCCGTGATCCGCGAACGCATCGCCCGCCAGGAGAGGGTCCTGGTCACCACGCTCACCAAGAGAATGTCGGAGGATCTGACTCGCTATCTCATGGAGCTGGGGATCAGGGTGAACTATCTCCATTCCGACATCGACACCCTGGAGCGAGTCGCGATCATTCGCGATTTCCGCACCGGGACGTTCGACGTTCTCGTCGGAATCAATCTGCTTCGCGAAGGGCTCGACATTCCCGAGTGTTCGTGCGTTGCCATTCTCGACGCCGACAAGGAGGGCTTTCTCCGCTCCGGAACTTCACTCATTCAGACGATCGGGCGCGCGGCCAGGAACGTCAACGGCGTCGCAATTCTCTATGCCGACAGAATCACCGATTCCCTCCGCTTCGCGATCGACGAAACCAATCGCCGGCGCCAGGTGCAGCGGGAGTACAACCTGCAGCATGGCATCGAGCCGGCCACCATCATCAAAGCGATCGATTCCGATCTCGTGCGCATGTCCAATCTCGATTACTACGAGATTCCCGTCGGACGGCGCGGAGACGCGGTCGACCTGGTCGCCGAAGGCGATATCGACAAGACCATCGCCCGAATCACCAGGGAGATGAAGGAAGCGGCGAAGAACCTCGATTTCGAGAGAGCAGCCGAGTTGCGCGACCGCCTCAGGGAGCTCAAGGAGCTGCGCATCTTCGTTTGAGCTCTACCCAAAAATATTTGAAATTTGAGAGTCAAAGGCCGGGCGCGGGCTCGGGAAAGGCGCCGGTCATCCACTACGATCCGATCTGTTTCATCCGCCGGTAATGCCGCCGTACCTTTGCACGGTTGCCGCACCCTTCCATCGAGCACCAGCGCCGGCTCCCGTTCCTGCTGCGATCGATGAACAGGCGGCTGCAATCGCGCCCGGAACACTCTCGGAGCCTCTCGAGAAGGGGGGAGGCGAGAAGATCGGCAGCGTTCCCCACCACCGGCCACAGCAGCCGCTCCGCCGACTCGCTTCGCTCCCAGCTCCAGCGATACGCCCCTCCCGCCGCGACGATCGTCGCATGGCGCATCGCGTTGCCGAGCTCCCTGTTCACGGTCTCCAGCGCCGGCAGCGACGGCGGTCGTTTCCGTGCGATTCGTGAGAAGAGACTCTGGAGGGCATCGCGCAGCGCGACGGCTCGACCGAGAAGCTCGCGTGCGTGATCGTCGCCCTGCTGAAGAAGCCGCCGTCCATCCCTGCGGGGGAGGGTTCCGGCCTCCACCGCCCACTGGATCAGTGCGTCGAAAGAACCGAGGGTCTCGTGGCGATCGGCCAGGGCGTGAAACCCCGCCGTGTTCGCGAAGGCGAGGCAGAGCGGCGAATCCTCGGCGAATCGATTCCCGGCGGGCATTTCGATCGAGATGATACTACTAACTTGCAATATTCCATACAGTGGTTAGTTGCCCATGTAACCTCTGTATCGAAGAACAGAGGTTAGTGCACACTGTCAACCGAGCGAGCGGGCCCCGAAACCCGAATCTATCGGCGACGACCGTAGGAGGCGCACAGTGCATGCCCGATACTCGCGCGACCATGACATTTTCTCGTAGGGGCGAAGCATTTGCGCGCAGGCCGTGGCGAGAGGCTCGCGTGACTGGAGCGAAGCGCAATCGCTTCGCCCGGGTGCTTGCAAGGCTGCGACATTCTCGGTGAGCGACGAGTGAACCACTCACCCGGGGCGGGCGCGGGACGCTCTCTCTCGATGGAGGTGTTGGGGTAGCTCATGGCAAGCACCCGGACGAAGCTATTGCGCTTCGTCGCGACGTGGCAAGCCCTCGGCTCTGTCCCTCGCGCAAATGCTTCGTCCCTACGCGGAGCACGCGGGCCGACACACGTCGCGGGCTGAGGATCTTTCGTCACACTCACCCATCAGGAAGCTTCACCGCCCGGGCCGCGTTTGTTCGTTTCGAATCATGGGGAACGAATCGGAAAATCGCCAGCAGCGGCTCAGGAATCGAATCGGAGAACTGCCGGAGCGGCCCGGTGTATACCTTCACAAGAATCGATCGGGCGAGGTGATCTACGTCGGGAAGGCGCGGAATCTCCGGAGTCGCGTCGGATCCTATCTGGTGGGAAAGGGGTGGCGCGACGTGCGAACGATGACGCTGGTCGGCGAGATCGAAGAGATCGACTTCGTCACGACGAACAACGAGCTCGAGGCGATCCTTCTCGAGAACAATCTGATCAAGACGCACCAGCCGCGCTACAACGTCCTGCTTCGAGACGACAAGACATACCCCTATCTGAAGGTCACTCTCTCCGAGCCCTATCCCCGCGTGGTCTTCACCCGGCGCGTCGACCGCAGCCGGGGCGATCTCTATTTCGGGCCTTTTTTCGCCGGCACGGCCAGGCGGATTCTGAAAGTCGTCACGGATCAGTTCAAACTAAGAAGCTGCGACCTGGAGATCGAGGAGGGAAAAAGCGCCCTGTCGCGTCCCTGCCTCTACTACGACATGCACCAATGCCCCGGCCCCTGTGTGGCCGGCCTGACTTCCCGCGCTGCATACATGGAGATGGTCGACGACGTCGTTCTCTTTCTCAGCGGAAAAGCTCGAGAGCTGCAGGAGCGTCTCAAGGAGAGGATGTATCGCGCCGCCGGGGATGAGAACTACGAGATTGCAGGCTACTATCGCGATCTGATTCGCACGACTGAGCGCCTGCAATCGGAGCAGCAGGTCGCCTCGTCGGGAGGCGAGACCTTCGACGTCTGGGGGTTTCACGAGGAAAGCGGCGACATCGCCATTCAGCTCTTCATCATGCGCGATGGAAATCTGGTCGATCGCCGGGAGCTGTTCTGGGAAAAGGTGGAAGAGCCCGACCGGGCACTCTTTCTCAGCGAAGTGCTTCAGCGTTACTACCTCGACAATCTCTTCATCCCGCCAGAGATCCTCGTTCCCTTCACTCTCGACGAAGAAGAACTGCTCGCCGAATTTCTGACCAGCCAGCGCGGCCGAAGAGCGGTTCTGCGCAGGCCACAGCGCGGCCGGGGCGTCGATCTGGTCGAGCTGGCCACGCGCAACGCGAAGATCGCGCACGACTCGCGATTCAGGAAATCCCAGCAGGAGCGCCTTCAGACCGCTGCCACACGACTCGGCCAGCTCCTCGGGCATTCCGGTCCGGTGGACAGAATCGAGTCGTTCGACATCTCGAACTTTCAGGGAACCGATTCGGTGGCGGGCATGGTGGTCTTCGAATCGGGTAAGTTCGACAGGAAGCAGTATCGCACCTTCAACATCCGCAGCGTCGAAGGGGCGGACGACTTTCGATCGATGGCCGAAGCGGTCGAGCGGCGCTACAGGCGAATCCTCGAGGAGGGCCGTCCGCTGCCCGAGATGATTCTGATCGATGGAGGGCGCGGACAGCTGAACGCCGCCATCTCCGCGCTCAGCATCCTGGGAATCGAGGGAGTCACCGCGGCAGGACTCGCCAAGCGCGAAGAGGAGATTCATCTCCCCGATACCGAAGAACCGATTCGTCTCGAGCGGCACGATCCTGCGCTGCAGCTTCTGCAGATGATCCGCGATGAGACCCATCGGTTCGCCGTCTCGTCGCATCGGCGGCGGCGCTCACGCCGGACGTTGCGCAGCGAGCTCGATGATCTGCAGGGCATCGGTGACAAGCGCCGCCGCCTTCTGCTCGAGCATTTCGGCAGCCTCTCCGCCGTTCGCCAGGCATCGCCGCAGGATCTGGCGAAGGTTCTCGGAAGGAAAATAGGGAAGGCGGTCTACGATCAGCTTCACACGGCGTGAGGAACAGCGAAGAGGTCGAATCGAGTTGCCGAGGGCGTTAGAATCAATTCTTGGGGACGAATCTCCGTCACATCACGGTCCGAGGGAGGAAGGCTTCATGAGTTTCGAGGGGGAGATGGGAGAGCTCGAGCTGCTGCCGAAGCTGGTCGAGCTGTGGAAGCAGCGCTTCACCGGCGCACTCCGATTCGAGAACGACGGTGTCATCAAGATCGTTTACTTCAAAGAAGGAAACGTTCTGAGCGCGAGCACCAACGATCGCAGCGACAGTGTCGACGAGATCCTGGTGCGTGGGGGAAAGATCACGAAAGAGCACCTTCGCCAGGCGCTCGGAAAGAGAAAGGACAACGAGACGCTCGGTGACGCGCTCCTCGGACTCGGTTTCATCACGAGAAAGGAACTTCTGTGGGGCCGGCGGGTCCAGCTCGTCGGCATCCTCCGATCGATACTCGGATGGACGGCGGGCAACTACGCGCTCGTCGAAGACTACCTTCCGAAGCGCGAGGAAGGAACGCTCTTCTACCTCCCGCACATTCTGCTCGAATTGATCGTGACGGAGACGGATCGAAGCCGAATCAGCAGTGAGCTTCAGACGGGGGAGGCGATCCTGACGCGCGGCGACTCGTTCGAGGCCGTCTACCCGAATCTCGGGCTCAATGAGGAGGCTGACGCCATCGTCGCTCTCATCGACGGCCAGCGGAAGGCCGCCGACGTGGCCGGCGCGTCTGCGACCGACGCCCTCAGCGTGTTGAAGCTTCTCCACGCGCTCGCACTGCTCGGTGTGATCCGGATCGACAAAGCTCCAGTGATACCTGAGGTTCCTCCGGTGGCCGACACCGTCTCCGTGCCTGAGGTTGAGAGTGCAAGCGGTCTCGCGCAAGAGACGGCGGAGGAAGAGACGGCGTATGATCTCGGTGTTTCGCCGCAGCTCGAGATCGATGAAGAGCTCCTCCAGGGCAGCGGGGAGGATGCAATCGAGGAAGAAGTGGGGACGGAGCTGGCGGATGGGCTCGTGCAATCGTCCGCGGTCGAGGAGACGGCGTACGATTCCGAGGACGAGGAGGTAACGCGCAGCGAAGTCATCCGACAACACCGGCGGACCCTCGGGAGGCAGCGGCTTGCATGGGTTGCCGTAATTTTGCTCGCCGTCGTCGGTGTCGTCCTGACAGGGTGGTCGTATCGCAGCAGGCAGCAGGAGGAAGAGGTGACTGCAGTCGCGGCGGCTGATATCCCGGGAGCGACGCCCGTGGGAATCGTCCCGGGAGGGTTCTCCACGATGACTTCGACGTCGGGCCAGCCGGCGGATGCAGGGAGCCAGGCAGACGTGACGATCGTCCCCGAGCCTGACGCGGAGGATGTGGCCGCGGCGGATTCTGAGGTCACAGCGCCGCCTGGTGCATCGACGCGAGTACAGGACGCTGGCACGAAGGCTCGAGACGCACCGGTAACCAGGGCCGAGGAACCGCCACCGGTTGCGCGGATCGAATGGTCGAGCCCGTTGCGAGCCCGCTACGATGCGATGGCTCGCGAGTTCCGCGCCGCGAGCAACCCGGATGACTACACCGTTCAGTTCTCGCTGGTGTGCCAGACCGAGTCGGTCACGAATGCGCTCGAGGCAGGGGGGAGCGCGGTCTGGTTCGTGCCGATTCAGTTTCGCGGAGCTCCCTGCTTTCGTCTGTTCTGGGGACGGCATGCGACGCTCGAAGCGGCGCAGGGCGCGGTTGGAGCGATTCCGGCATCGCTTCGAGCAGGCAGTGTGCCTACGATTCTGAGAGTCGGGGATACGGTGGAGCGATGATCGAAACGATTGCCACACTCCTGACAGCGATCGGGCTCGGTTCCGGAGCGGGGGTGAACGCGTACGCGACATTTCTCGTATTCGGACTCGTTTCGCGTCTTCAGCCGGCGCTCTTTCCGAGCGACCTCGCGGGCTTTTTCGGGTCGACTCCCGTGCTGATCGTCGCCGGCACGCTCTACGTCATCGAATTCATCGCGGACAAAATCCCGGCGATCGATCATGCCTGGGATGTGGTGCACACCTTCATCCGCCCGCTGGCGGGAGCGCTGCTCGCGGTCGCTGCCACCAGCTCGGAGTTTCCACGATCGTGGGTCGTGGTCGCGTCGGTTCTGAGCGGAGGAGCGGCACTCGGATCGCATCTGCTGAAGGCGACGATGCGGGCGGCGAGCACCACGACGACCGGAGGGATGGGGAATCCGATTCTGTCCGTGGCGGAAGACATCGTGGCATTCGTCAGCTCGGCCGTGGCGATCTTTCTTCCCTGGCTGTTTCTCGCACTGCTCATCGTGGCGATTGCATGCCTCGTCTACCTGAGTGCCCGCTGGTCGGCGCGGCGAGAGGGGTGAGGCAATGTTCTGAGAGGGGAGGGGGCGGACACGACCGATTGGGAGGCCTATTTTTCCAACCCACAAAACCGCAGCCCTTTTTAGATTGTCTGCGGGCCGACAATTAATGTAACTGTAAACAGTTCAATCAGTTGTAACGAGTAATTATCAATAATTTCAGCCGCCGGGATTGTCGGAGCGATCTGCGTTCCGATCGCAGATCCTTCACATCAGGATGACAAGAGCCGCAATGTTTCGCAATCCTGGCAGAACGGACAGGGATGATGGTGACGACGAATCCTGTTACGATGATTCGTGTGGAGTGGATCGGAGGATCGCCGTGGCAACACGGAGGAAAGTCCGAACTCTCACGGGCAGCAGGCTGGATAACGTCCAGGCGCGGTGACGCGACGGAAAGTGCAACAGAAAGATACCGCCGGGAGCCAACGCTTTCGGTAAGGGTGAAATGGTGCGGTAAGAGCGCACCGCATCGCGCGTGAGCGTCGATGGCACGGCAAACCCCCTGCGGAGCAAGACCAAATAGGGAAGCAGTGGAACCGCCCGTTTCCGTTGAAAGCTTCCGGGTAGGTTGCTCGATCACCGCGGCGACGCGAGTGACAGATGAATGATCCTCACTCCGCGAGGAGCACAGAATTCGGCTTACAGATCCACTCCACACTTCCCCTTCCGGTCTTCGCAGGCCGGCGCCCCTTCATCGCGGCGGCAGGGTGGCGGTTTTAGCAGCCTCCTCCCCCTCGACAGCCGAGCGCATCGAGAGGGCGCGCCGGCATCTCGAAGAGGCGGGACTGAGCGTCGAATTCGCCAGCAACCTATTCGCCAGGGACCGATCCTATCTCGCCGGCTCGGACGAGGTCCGGGCCCGGGAGCTCAATGAGCTGCTTCGACGCGACGACTTCGATGCCTTTCTCTTCGCCAGGGGAGGATACGGCGCGATGCGCATCCTCGACGCGATCGACTATCAAGCAATTGCCACGAACCCCCGCCCGTTGATCGGCTATAGCGACGTCACGGCGATCCACCAGGCGGTCGCCGCACGCGCCGGCGTCGCGTCCTTCCATGGCCCCATGCTCAACACCGACTTCTTCGAGCGGCTCTCTCCCGCGCGGGACACCTGGTTCTGGTCGATGCTCGGAGGCGAGGCGCCTCTCTCCCTCGATCTTCTCGACGAGCAGATCCTCTCTCCGGGCCGCGCCTCGGGCATTCTGTTCGGTGGCTGTCTTTCGCTCACGGCCGCTCTGGTCGCAACGCCGTACGACTTCTGGGTCGACGACGGCATCTGGTTCTGGGAAGAGACGGACGAGCCGACCTATCGCATCGACCGTATGTTGACCCATCTGAAGCTGTCTGGTAGATTGCAATCGATCCGAGGCGTCATGATTGGCAAGCTGAAAAAGTGTGGCGAAAGCGACGCTGGCGAGTTGAATGCCGTCCTCTCGGAGCTCTTCGTCAATCGCGGAATTCCTGTCGTTCGCGATCTCCCTTTCGGCCACCACGGTGACAATCTCCTTCTCCCGATCGGCCGCCGCGTGACGCTCGATGCCGATGCCCGGCTCTTCACCATCGAGGAGCCGGCTGTCGAGCCGGCCACAACGAGGCGGCGATGAAAGCCGTCTTCAAAACGACCGGCGGAGGAAAAGACCCTACCCGCGATGTCTCCGTCAACTATGCCGAGGGCGACACGATCTTTCGTGAGGGAGAGCTCGGCACTGAGATGTTCATCATCCACGACGGCGAGGTGAACATCGTCAAACGATTCGGCAGCGAGACCATCGTGCTCTCACGGCTCTCCAAGGGAGATTTCTTCGGTGAAATGTCGGTCATCGACAACGCGCCTCGCAGTGCCGATGCCGTCGCCGCGTCCAATGTCACCCTCCTCGCCATCAACGGCGCGCGCTTCGACGAGATGATCCGCAAGACGCCGGAGATTGCCGTGCGCATCATCAGGAAGTATTCCAAGCGCCTCCGCGAGGCGAATGCGATGCTCGAGCGTGCCGTCGGTGAGGAGACCAACGCACGTCGCTCTCCGCATGCGACCGAGGCGCAGATCGATCCGGCACACCGGATGCGGCTCGTCGACATGGCTACGGGGATCGCCTTCTTCTTCAGCCGCGCCGACGAGACGACCATCGGCCGGGCCGATCCGGTCACCGGAATTCTCCCCGACATCGACCTCACCGCTGTCGACACGAATCGTTCCGTCTCGCGTCGCCATGCGAAGATCATTCGGAGGGAGGGTGAGCTGTTCGCGCTCGAAGAGGTGGGCACCGTCAATGGTACCTTCGTCAACGACCAGAGGATCGCCACCGGCCAGCCGTTCCCGGTCCACAATGGGGATCGTCTGAAGATCGGCCTGATTCAAATGAAGGTCGTCCTGGACTAGCGGCAACCGGTACGCGCACCCCGTGCGCAGGAAGCGGGGCGGAGCGATGTGGTGAGGTGAGATCGTTTTCCGTCTCGCGGTCTCCACACCCCGTAGAATTTGACACGATCCGATCAAACCGAGGGACAATTGTCGCGTGAGAGCACGCGCTGCATGGACGATCGCCCCCGAAACTCCGCTGCAGTTTCTTCGAGGGGTCGGAGAGGCGCGCGCCGCCCTCCTTGCGGCGGCGGGACTCGACACGGTGGGCGACCTGCTCTACTCGTTTCCCTATCGTTACGAAGATCGCCGTCACACGGTTCGAATCTCGGAGATCGCTGGTGTCATGGCTCCGGTGACGCTGCGTGGCACGATCATCTCGGCGACGCTCAGAACCTCGCCGATCCGGAAGTTGAAGATCTTCGAAGCGATCGTCGATGACGGCAGCGGCAGGGTGATGCTGGTCTGGTTCAATCAGGCGTGGCTTGCCGAGCAGCTCCGTCGCAACGACCGGCTGGTGATCCATGGGCAACCGCGCGTGAACAGTCGCGGCCGGCTCCAGATCGAGAATCCGGCGTTCGAAAAGCTCGGCCCGGACGGTGAGGCGGACGAGGAGGGGGCGATCATCCCGATCTACTCGTCGGTATCGGGGATCGCGCCGAAGACGATGCGGCGAATCGCGCAGCAGGCTCTCGAGGCGGCGGCGCGCATCGAGGATCCGTTGCCCGAAGAGATCCGCTCGCGGCTCGATGTGATCGGCTTGCGCGAAGCGATCATCAATCTGCATCGCCCCGCGGAGATCGATGAAGCATTCCTTCAGGGGCGCTCGGCGGCGCACCGGCGGATGATCATCCAGGAGTTCTTCTCCTTTCAGCTCGCGCTGCGGCTGAGGCGAGCCACGCAGGAAACGGACAAGAGGCCGCGGGCCATCGAGATCACCGATGCGATTCGCGATCGGATCCGTTCGATCCTTCCGTTTCGACTCACTGCGGCTCAGAAGCGCGTGCTGCGCGAGATCGCGACGGACATGCAATCCGATCGACCGATGTACCGGCTGCTGCAGGGAGACGTCGGAAGCGGCAAGACGATCGTCGCGCTGGTCTCCGCACTTCTGGCGATCGAGAACGGGTTTCAGGTTGCGCTTCTCGCGCCGACGGAGATCCTCTCCGAACAGCACCACCAGCGCATCGTGCAACTGCTGAGCGCCGGTGGGCGGGGGGTCCGGGTCGCGAAACTGACGGCGAACGCCAACGGCAGAGAACGGGATGCGCTGCTGCGGGGACTTCGGGAGGGGACGATCGATCTGGTGATCGGAACGCACGCCCTCCTCGAAGAGAGGGTCGTCTTCAGCCGGCTCGGATTGGCGATCGTCGACGAGCAGCATCGCTTCGGTGTCGAACATCGCCAGTGCCTCTTCGCCAAGGGGCGATTGCCGGATGTTCTGGTGATGACGGCCACTCCCATCCCGAGGTCGATGGCGCTGGCGATGTACGGCGATCTGGAGTTGTCGGTGATCGACGAGCTTCCTCCCGGAAGAAAGCCCGTGACCACGGTCATTCGCGGAACGGCGCGCCTTCCGAACGTGCTCGGTTTCCTCGAGGAGCAGGTCAAGGCGGGAGCACAGGGTTACGTGGTCTTCCCGCTGATCGAAGATTCGGACAAGCTCGATCTGACCTCACTCACCGCCGGGTTCGAGACGATCCGTCAGGGCCTCCCGTCCTGCCGACTGGCGATGCTTCATGGCCGCATGCCGCCGGATGAGAAAGAGCAAGCGATGCGCCGCTTCGTCGCGCAGGAAGTCGATGTTCTGGTGAGCACGACGGTGATCGAAGTGGGAGTCGACGTCTCGAACGCGTCGATGATGATCGTGATCGATGCCGATCGCTTCGGCCTCGCGCAGCTCCATCAGCTTCGTGGCCGTATCGGCCGCGGCCAGCGAAAGTCCTACTGTGCTCTGATCCGCAGTGAAGGAGCCGGCGAGGAGGCGAAAGAGCGTCTTCGCGCGTTCCGGCAGACCTCGGATGGCTTCGAGGTCGCCCAGCGCGATCTCGAGCTGCGCGGCGCGGGCGACTTTCTCGGAACGCGGCAGTCCGGCGTGCCTCGATTCCGCTTCGGCGACCTCGTCGGCGACTATCCCTTCATGGAGCTCGCCCGTGAAGCCGCGATCGAGCTCGTGGATCAGAGTCGAACGAGGGCGGGAGAGCTTCTCGGCCGGTTGGCTGCCGGCGAGCGCGCTTCGCGACTGCCTCGCGATTGACTAACTTCCGTAGCGGGTTTCATTGGTTAGTGGTCATCCACCTCGAGCCGTCAGCCGCGTACGAGAAATGTGACGGTGGCGTGAGACGCCGCTGTCACACAGGAGATTTCAACTTCGGTCGTTCGTGCTGGTAAACTGCGCCGTTCTTTTCGAAAGGGAAGGATCGGTTCAATCGATCCGTTGACTCGTCCCTGATCGTGAGAAGCTTGCGATGACGACCGAGGACCTTACCAGGGACGAGCAGATCGTGCTCAGCGGACTGCGGCCGACCGGCCGCGTCCACCTCGGGAACTATTTCGGTGCGATCCGGAACTGGGTCCGGCTGCAGGACAGCTACCGCTGCTCCTATTTCGTCGCCGACTGGCACGCGCTCACCTCGGATTACGCCGATCCGTCGAGCATTCGTCAATCGACTTTCGATGCCGTCGCCGACTGGCTCGCGGCGGGGCTCGACCCCGATCGCTGCACGCTCTTCATCCAGTCGGAGGTCAAGGAGCATGCCGAGCTTCATCTGCTGCTGTCGATGACCACGCCGTTGCCCTGGCTCGAGCGCGTCCCCACGTACAAAGAGCAACAGCAGCAGCTTGTCGAGAAGGATCTCAACACCTATGGATTTCTCGGCTATCCGCTGCTGCAGACGGCCGACATCATCGTCTACCGGGCGAACTTCGTTCCTGTGGGGGAGGATCAGGCGGCGCATCTCGAGCTGTCGCGGGAGATCGTTCGCCGCTTCAATCATTTCTACGGTCCCGTCTTTCCGGAGCCTCGAGCACTCTTCACCGAGACGCCGAAGGTACCGGGGCTGGACGGCCGGAAGATGTCGAAGTCGTACGGCAACACGATCGGACTGACCGCGAGCCCGGAAGAGATCCGGACGCTGGTCTCGACGATGTTCACCGATCCCAACCGCATCCGCCGGCGCGATCCCGGCAATCCCGACATCTGCAACCTCTTTCAATTCCATCGACTCTTCTCGCCGGAAGAAATTCTTCAGCGCGTCGATGTCGAATGCCGCACGGCGCAGATCGGCTGTGTCGACGACAAGAAGCTCCTCGCCGAGATCATCATCGAAGCGCTTGCGCCGATCAGGGGGCGGCGTGAGAGAATCGA
This sequence comes from Thermoanaerobaculia bacterium, assembly GCA_035546335.1. GTDB lineage: Bacteria > Acidobacteriota > Thermoanaerobaculia > Gp7-AA8 > Gp7-AA8 > DATKDP01. The sequence continues at coordinate 60,136 of DATKDP010000129.1, forward strand.
TCGCGACCCTGGAATCGTCTGGGACGTGCTTTTCGAGGGGAACCGGCGAGCGCGCGAGAGGGCGGCGGAGACTCTGGAAGCGGTGAGATCCGCGATGCAGATCGACTACCCGGAGCTGAAGCGATGAGCGAGGAGAGCGTCACTGCGAGCGCGGAAGAGATGGATCTGCGGCCGGCGGAACAGGACGAGTCCGGCGCCGTAGAGGATTCCGCTTACAGCCTGACGCTGCCGACGTTTCATGGACCGCTGGACCTCCTTCTTCATCTGATTCGCCAGCACAAGGTCGACATCTACGACATTCCGATCGTGCTGATCACCGAGCAGTACAACGAGTACCTCGATGCGATGGACGAGCTCGACCTCGAGGTCGCGGCGGACTACGTGTACATGGCCGCGGTTCTGATCCACATCAAGTCGAAAATGCTGCTTCCGCGTGACGAGGAGTCGGATGAGGAAGACCCTCGGAGTGAGCTGGTCGACAGGCTCCTCGAGTATCAGCGTTTCAAGACGGTCGCAGAGCAGTTCGCCGAGATCGACGTAGTGCGAATGGGGGTGTGGACGCGCCCGCCGACGCCGCTTCCTGGAGTCGACGCCTCGGACCTCGACATGAGCGAGGTCTCGCTGTTCGATCTGATCGATGCGTTCCGTTCGGCTCTGGTGCGATATCGCCACGATCATCCCCAGGCCATCGAGCTGCAACGGTCGGTTCACAAGATCTCAGAAAAGATGCTCGAGGTGACGAGTCTGCTCTCCGAAAAGTCTCCCGTTCGACTGGGCTGGTATCTCGAAGGAAGGGACCGCGGAGAGCTCATCACGATTTTTCTAGCAGTGCTCGAGCTCGTCCGTTTGGGAGGAATTTCTCTCCGACAAAGCGAATCGTTCGGAGAGATCGTGATTCACAAGACGGAAGTGGCGATCGACTCGTCGCAGTTTGCGTTGTATGACAACTGATGAGGTGTTGCGCCGGATGGCTCGCGGGCGGCTGATGCCCCGATGCTGCCGCGTCGCGCCGAACATTTCGAGAGGTTCATTGGACAGATGGCATTGACACCGGAAGAATTGCGCGCCGCAGTCGAGGCGATTCTGCTCGTCGCCCCCGAGCCGATCAGAGAGGACGAGCTGGCCGAGGTCTTCTCCGAAGAAGGAAAGGAGGCCGTGGCCCGGCAGCTCGAGGAGATTCGCCGGAGTCTCGAAGAGCGAAACGGCGGCTTTCATCTCGAGCATGCTGCAGGGGGCTATCGGCTGGCGACGCGACCCGAGCAGGATCCCTTTCTCCGAAAGTTCTTCGCCCGCAAGAACGAAGGACGGCTTTCGCTCGCGGCCCTCGAGACGCTGGCCATCGTCGCCTATCGCCAGCCGGTCACCTCACCGGAGATCTCGGACATTCGAGGGGTCAATTCCTCCGGCGTTCTTCGAACGCTCCTCGAGCGGAGGATGATACGCATCGCAGGAAGGAAGAACGTCGTGGGGAGTCCCTTTCTGTACCGGACGACGCGAGAGTTCCTGATTCATTTCGGTCTGAACGACATTCGCGATCTGCCGAAGCTCGAGGAGCTCGCCGATCTGCTCGGCGAGAACCTCGGTGACGATCCATTCTTCGGCGAACAGCGCGACCTCGAAAGCACGACGACCGCCGAAAGCGAGTCCGCAGATTCGGCGCTGGCGATCGATCGCGGTGAGGAGGCCGCTGCTGAAACTGGTGCGGATTCCGGGAATGATCTCGTCTTCGATGTGATGCAATCCGGAGGTCACGACGATCCGGATGCGATCTCGTCGAATTCCGCTGATGTGCGGGAAGACGATGATGGGGGAGACGATCGAAGCGAAGAAACGGTAGAATTCGCTTCAAGCGATCGCAAGTGATGAGCCAGGAGCGACTTCAGAAGATCATCGCGCGCGCGGGGATGGCGTCGCGGCGCGAGGCCGAGGAAATGATTCGCGCCGGACGTGTGACCGTCAACGGCCGTGTGGTCACGCAGCTCGGCACGCGCGCCGATCCCGACGCTGATCACGTGAAGGTGGATGGGAAGCTGATCACCAGACGCGAGACGCATCGTTACATCCTTCTCAACAAACCGAAGGAAGTGATGACGACGGTGGTCGATCCTCAGGGGCGTCGCACGGTCGTCGATCTGGTCCGCGGAGTCAAGGAGCGAATCTTTCCGGTCGGACGTCTCGATTACCACTCGGAAGGATTGATTCTGCTGACCAACGACGGCGAGCTGGCTTACAGGGTCGCGCATCCTTCCAGCGGATCGGTGAAGTCGTATCAGGTGAAGGTTCGAGGCGTCCCCGAGGAGCGCCTTCTCGACAAGCTCCGGCGCGGAATCACCATCGACGGCCGCCGCACGATGCCCTGCGAGATCGAACGTCTTCGAACGACGGGGCGATCCGATGACGAAGGCAACAGCTGGTTCGACGTGAAGCTCCGCGAGGGGCGGACGAACCAGATTCGAAAGATGTTCAAGGCGGTGGGTCATCCGGTGGCAAAGCTCAAACGGGTGGCGATCGGGCCGATCTCCGACGCGAAACTGGTGGCGGGGCAGTGGCGCGAGCTCACGCCGCACGAAGTACGGCTGCTCATCAGCGGCCGGGAAGCCGCGCCGGTCCGTCCGCGCGCGAAGCGATCGACCTCGAGAAGCAAGCTGCCGGCTGCCAAAAAGAAACGGGTGACGAAGGCGACGACGAAAAAGCGGGTATCGAAGCCGGCGGCGAAGAAGGGGGCTGTGCGAGGGCGCAAATCGGGGAGCAGGCGGGCATCCGGGAGAGTCTGATGGCGGTGATCGTCGCCATCGATGGCCCGTCGGGTGTGGGGAAATCGACGGCGAGCAGACGCGTCGCCGAGGTTCTGAGGCTGCCGCACATCGATACGGGAGCGATGTATCGCGCAATCGCCCTGCGTGCCTTGCGCGAGGATGTCGATCTCGCCGACGCTCCCCGGCTCGAGAAGCTCGCCGCTGGTTCACACATCGAGCTCCGCAAGGCCGGCGGCCGCCCGCGGGTGCTCCTCGATGGAGAAGACGTCACCGAAGCGATTCGCGCGCCGCGCGTCAGCATGGCGGCGAGCGCGGTGTCGGCGGTTCCCGAAGTCCGCCGAGTCCTGGTTCGCCTCCAGCAGGAGATGGGTCATCGTGAGGGGGGAGTCCTGGAGGGGAGGGACATCGGGACGAAGGTGTTTCCCGAGACGCCTCACAAGTTCTTTCTCACGGCGCGCCCCGAGATTCGGGCGGGGCGGCGTCATCGGGAGCTGGAAGCGGGCGGTGTGGGTGAAGATCCCGGCCGCGTCATGGCGGAGATGCTTCGAAGGGACGAACAGGATTCGACGAGGAGCGATTCTCCGCTGCGGTACGACGAGAGCTACGTTCTGATCGACACCTCGGACCTGACCATCGACGAGGTGGTCGAGCGAATCGTTACCGAGGTGGTGAGCCGGGTCTCGCCACGGGACCTTGACTCCCCGAGACCGCGTCGATAAACTCCCCTTTCTACGGCGTATCAATTTACGGCGTATCAATAATTTAGCACCGGTTTGTTCCCGCTTGCGCACAGGCGAGCGCGGGACCAATGAAGGTCTCCAAGCGAGACAAATACTCGAGGAGGTGCCCCGTTACATGCCGTCGAATGATGATCCCAAGAAACAGGAAAAGCCACGCCGCGATACTTCCAATGAGTTGGAAGGCTACGGCATGGAGGATCTGCTCCGCATTTACGACGAGAAGATGGCGGAGCTATCCGAAGGGGACATCGTCCGCGGCCGTATTCTGCAGATCACGCCGAACGAAGTGATCGTCGACATCGGATACAAGTCGGAAGGCCTTCTGGCGCCCGAGGAGCTTCGAACATCGTCGGGCGAGATCGACGCAAAGCCGGGCGACGAGATCGAGGTCTTCATCGAGCGTCTCGAGGATACCTCCGGTCATGTGGTGCTCTCGCGCGAAAAAGCGACGCGCATGCTCATCTGGGACAAGATCGAAGAGGCCTTCCGCAACGAGGCTCCCGTGACCGGAAGGGTGATCGATCGCGTCAAGGGAGGCCTCGCCGTCGACATCGGCGTGAAGGCATTTCTCCCGGGCTCGCTGGTCGACGTCAAGCCCGTCAAGAATCTCGACGTGATGAAGGGAAGGACGTTCGATTTCAAGATCATCTCCTTCGACAAGCGTCGTAACAACGTCGTTCTCTCCCGCCGGGCGATCGTCGAGGTCGAGCAGGAAGCACGGAAGAAAGAGACCTTTCGGGAGCTCGAGGAAGGGAAGATGGTTCACGGAACCGTCAAGAACATCACCGACTATGGAGTCTTCGTCGATCTCGGCGGAGTCGACGGGCTGCTTCACATCACCGATATTTCGTGGGGTCGGGTGAATCACCCTTCGGAATTCTTCAATGTCGCCGACGAGATCGAAGTGATCGTACTGAAGTTCGATCCAGAGCAGGGACGGGTGTCTCTCGGATACAAGCAGAAGACCCCCGATCCCTGGTTCGATGTCGTGCAGCGGTATCCGATCGACAGTCGTGTGCGCGGCCGGGTCGTGTCGCTCACCGACTATGGCGCGTTCGTCGAGCTGGAAGAGGGCGTCGAAGGTCTGATTCACGTATCCGAAATGTCGTGGACGCGGAAGGTGCGAAACCCCTCGAAGCTTCTCTCGATCGGCACCGAGATCGAGGCGGTCGTGACCAACGTCGATGTGGGCAACCGGCGAATCTCGCTTTCGCTCAAGGCGCTCGAGCAGAATCCCTGGGATACCATCGAACAGCGCTATCCCGTCGGCAGTGTCGTCTCCGGCAAAGTCAGGAACCTGACCGATTTCGGCGCATTCGTCGAAGTCGAGGAGGGAATCGACGGGCTGATCCACATTTCCGACATGGCCTGGAACCGTCGCCTCAAACATCCGAGCGAAGTCCTGAAGAAGGGCGACACGGTCACGGCGCGTGTCACGAACGTCGACGGCGACAACCAGAGGCTGTCGCTGTCGATCAAGGAGTTTCTTCCCAACGAATGGGACAGCTACGCGAAGGCCCACGAGATTGGCGAAGAAGTCGTCGGCGTCGTGGCAAAGATCACCGACTTCGGTCTCTTCATCACCCTCGCTGACGGCGTCGAGGGTCTGGCCCATGTGTCGGAGATCGACCGCGACGGGCGGACCAAGCTCGACAAACTGTTCCAGCCGGGCGAACCGGTCCGCGTTCGAATCATCAAGCTCGACTGGACCGACAAGAAGATCGGACTTTCGCTGCGAGATGTGACGCCGCTGACGGACGAGGAGAAGGCGGCACGGACAGCCGAGCCGCAGCCGCCAGCCGCCAGTGCATCCGGCGATGAAGGCAGCGACGAGGCTGGAGAGGTCGAGAAACAGGACGAAACTCCAGCGGAGGCCGAACCGTCGTGACCGAACAGATCATTCACGAAGAACCACGTCCCGCATCCGATCCGCCGATCGCCGGGAGCGCAACGCCTGCGATTCCAGCGCCCTCTTCATCGCGCCGGCAACACCTGTTCTGGGGCGCGGTGAGCGGATGTCTCGTTCTCTTCGTTCTTCTTTCTGTTCTGGGAGCGGTCCTGGCGGTTTCGAGCGGACGATCGACTGACATGCTCGCCTGGCCGAGCGATCGGGTGGCCGTGATTCCCATCGAAGGGGAGATTTTCGACGCCCGCGAGACGATCGAGCAGCTGCATCGGTTCGCCGATACCAGTTCGGTCAAAGCGCTCGTCATTCGCATCAACAGCCCGGGCGGAGCGATCGTACCGTCTCAGGAGATCTTCGAGGAGATCAGAAAGATCCGAGCGGAGACGGGCAAGCCGATTGTGGCCTCGCTCGACAGCCTCGCGGCCTCCGGTGGCTATTACATCGCGGTCGGTTGTGACACGATCGTCGCGAATCCAGGCTCGCTCACGGGCTCCATCGGCGTCATCGCACAGTGGTTCAACCTCGAACATCTCGTGAAGTGGGCCAAGCTCGACCCGGTGACCATCACCAGCGGCGATTTGAAAGATGCCGGCTCGCCATTCCGCCAGCTCTCGAACGAGGAGCGGGAGTACCTGCAGAACATCGTTTCGCAGCTCCATCGGCAGTTCGTTCGCGCCGTGATCGAGGGACGTGAAGGAAAGCTGACCGAAGCTCAGGTGCTTGCGCTGGCTGACGGGAGGGTGTTCACGGGGGAAGAAGCGAAGCAGCTCAATCTCGTCGACGAGCTCGGGAATCTGCACGACGCGGCGGCGCTTGCGGCATCGATGGCGGGCATCCGGGGAACGCCGCGGCTGGTCTACCCCAGAAGGGCGAAGCCGAGTCTGCTCGATCTGATCTCGGGCTCGTCGGACGCCGAAACGATGCTTCGGAAGATTCTCGCTGCGAGAACGCAATTTCTCTACAGGTGGTAGCGACATGGATCAGAAAGAGACTAGCTTGAATCGCCTCGCGGACGACGAATTGGACTCTTCGGGTAAGCCGGGAGTGATGACGAAGGCCGAGCTCGTCGACGAGGTCGCCCGCTCCGTCCAGGTGACCAAGAAACAGGCGGAGACGATCGTCAACATCGTCTTCGACTCGATCGTTCAGTCGCTGCGTGCGGGGGAGAAGATCGAGCTGAGAGGGTTCGGCAGCTTCCGGCTCAGAAGCAGAAAATCGCGAACGGGAAGGAATCCGAAAACCGGCGAGAAAGTCGACGTGCCTTCGAAGAAGATTCCTTACTTCAAGCCCGGCAAGGAGCTCAAGGAACTGATCAACCAATCGGTGACGGAGCATGAGGAGCGTGAGTCCGACAAGGAGGAGCCGGCGCAATAGGCCGTGGCCGGTGTGCAGATACTCTTCACTCCCTGGAGGTATGAGTACTTGAGCTCTCCCAGGCAGGAGCAGGAGTGCATCTTCTGCTCCGCGGCGAGGGCCGCCGATCCCGCATCGACGCTGACGTTGTTTCGAAGCGATCGAGCCATCGTGATGCTGAACCGTTATCCCTACACGAACGGTCATCTGATGATCGCGCCCATCGAGCATGCAGCACGGTTGTTCGACAGCGAGCCCGCCGTGCTGCTGGCTCTGGTGCGTCTCGCCGCGGAGTCACAGCGAATCCTTTCGGACACCTACGAACCGGACGGCTTCAACATCGGAATGAACTTCGGGAAAGCGGCAGGCGCAGGCTTCGAAGATCATTATCATGTCCATGTCGTTCCGCGATGGGGAGGTGACGCGAATTTCATGAGCGTCACCGCCGGAGTTCGGATGGTTCCGGAGACACTCGATTCGACCTATCGGCGCCTTCGCCCGCTGTTCGAGACTCTGCGTGGAGATCTCGCCGGTGCGTAGGAAGGCGATCACCGCGATGATTCTGGCGCTCGTGATTCCCGGCGCCGGGCACCTCTATCTCGGACGGAAGAGCCGCGCGGTCGTCTTCTTCTGCGTGGTGATCTTCATGTTCGCCATGGGGCTCTGGCTCGACGGCAAGCTCTACGTCCCGCAGCGAGGCCAGCCGCTCACGATCCTGGCGACGCTCGCTTCGATGGGAATCGGGATTCCCTACCTCCTCGCGCGAATCGCCGGGCCGTTCGGCGATCCCTTTTCCTTCACCTACGAATACGGGACCGCCTTCGCTCTGACTGCAGGCCTGATGAATCTGCTGCTCGTCCTCGATTCGTTCGACATCGCGGAGAATCGGAAGGAATGATGTTTCTGCGCAGCCACGTCTTGCTCATGTTCGTCTACGCGGTCGCCGCCGGCGTCTTTTTCTCGTTTCTCTGGAAGCGCGGAAGACGGGAGCGTTTGCGCTTTTTTCTGATCGTTTTCAGCTCGTTGTTCTTCGGCGGGATCGCCGTCGCATGGCTCATGTATCCCTTTCCGCTACGGTGACCGGGCGCGATCTGATTCGCCCGTTTCGTGCTCGTTACGGCGACTCACGGCTGGAGCTGATCGTCCGGCTCCTCCCCTCGACGGCCTATATGGTGGCGATTCATCTCGCGTCCTCGATTCACGGTGGAGACCTTCCTCCGATCGCTGTCGACGATCGGCTCGCACACTTCGTGATCTATTTCGGTCTCGCCATCACATTGATGTTCTCGGCAGCGGCCTTTGCACGCGAGCAGACGAGCCCGCGTCACTACGCCGGCGCCGGAGCGATCGCTGTGACGTACGGAGCCGTCGACGAGCTCCACCAGCGGTTCGTTCCGGGACGCACCCCCCAACTGTCGGATCTGGCATTCGACGCACTCGGAGCGGCGTGTGCCCTCGTGTTGCTGTACATCCTCGTAGAAGGAAGCAGGAATCGATGAGACTCTGCATCGTGGCGGGGGAAGCCTCCGGAGATCTCCATGCCTCGGCCGTCGTTCACGAGCTCAGGAAGCTCGATCCCGACATCGAGATGTTCGGCTTCGGCGGTGATCTGCTGGCGGCTGAAGGGATGACGATTCTTCACCACGTTTCGGAGCTCGGCATCGTCGGGCTCTTCAATGTACTGAGGCATCTTTCGATGTTCCGGCGCGTCTTCGATCAACTCCTCTCCGAGATCGCACGGCAGCGTCCGGACGCGGTTCTGCTCGTCGATTATCCCGATTTCAATCTGCGTGTCGCACGGCGGTGTAGAGGCTTGGGTATTCCTGTCATCTATTACATCTCGCCGCAGGTGTGGGCATGGCGGAAGGGACGAGTCGCACAGATCGCACGTTTCGTCGATCATATGATCGTGATCTTCCCCTTCGAAGAAGAGCTCTATCGCCGTCACGGGGTCCCCGTGACTTATGTGGGACATCCACTGGTCGAGCAGCTGGCGCCGATCGCGGCCGCCGCCTTCGACATTCCCGATTCGGTAGTGCACCTCGCCCTCCTTCCCGGAAGCAGACGGTCGGAGGTCGACGAGCTGCTACCCCGCATGCTCGATGCCGTCGCCATTCTCTCGCGGGAGCTTCTCGTTCGCCCGTTCATCGTGAGGGCTCCAACCATCCAGGCAGAGCAGATAGAGCAGATCGTCCGGCAAAAAGGGGTCTCGGTGCCGGTGATCCACGAGCGTCAGCGCGAAGAGCTCGCCATGGCGGATCTCGCCCTTTCGTCATCGGGAACGGCGACCCTGGAGTCCGCCCTTCTCGGTGTCCCCGTGATCGTCATGTACCGGCTGACGACGGCCACCTACCTCGCGGCCCGTTGGCTCGTTCGGCTGCCACATTTCAGTCTGGTGAACATCGTCGCCGGAAAGCGCGTTGTCCCGGAGCTTCTTCAGGGACAGGTGACTGGAAAACGGATTGCCGGCGAAGTGCGCAATCTACTCGATCCGGAGCGCTACGCGCAGGTTCGCGGCGAGCTCGATGAGGTGCGGAGGAAACTGGGGGAGACGGGAGCCAGCAGGCGGGCCGCCGAGAAAATCTATAAACTCGTGACGGGATCGCATCGGGCGGTCGTGAACGAACGATGAAAGCGCTGCGACGACTCTACGGCTATCTGCGGCCGTACCGCGGCTGGGCGATTCTGGCCCTGTCGAGCATGATCCTCGTTGCGCTCACCCAGGGAGCGCTCGTTGCCCTCTCCCGCCCCCTGTTCGACGAGGTGCTCACGCGCCAGTCGCCCGAGATCGCCGAGGTGTCCTCGGCGAAGAAGGAGTTCCGTGCAATCGACTATCTGCTGAAGCGGAGCAGTCCCGAAGGGCAACGGGGACCGCTGATCAATCTCGTCGACTCCCTCACCGGGCCGGCGAGACAATGGTGGACCGCGCACGAGGAGGACCGCTGGCGCTACATCCCCGTGATGTTTCTCGTCGTGTTCATCGTTCGCGCTGTGACGACGTTCTTCTCCGAGTATGCGTTTCAGAAGGTTGGGCTCTCGACGGTGCGTGATCTGCGAAACGAGCTCTACGAGTCGATGATGAACCAGAGTCACCGTTTCTTCTCCGAACGATCGACGGGCGAACTGATCAGCAGGATCGTTTCCGACGCCGATCAGATTCAGGCAGCAGTTTCGATCCGTATGGGAGATCTTTTTCAGGAGACAGCGACCCTCATCGTGCTCTCCAGCTACGTCGTGCTCGTCAACACCGAGCTCGCCTTCTTCACGCTGATCGTGGCTCCGGTCATTGTCTATCCCATCATTCAATTCGGCAGAAGGCTGAGACGGACCACGCACAAGTCTCAGGAAAGGATGGCAGGAGTCGCGACTCTGCTGGAAGAGACGATCAAGGGTGTTCGGATCGTGAAGGCATTCACGATGGAGCGGTTCGAGGCGCGCCGTTTTCGGGAAGCGACGCAGAAACATCTCGACATGAATCTCAAGGCGCAGCGCATCCAGGCACTCACCTCGCCCGTGATGGAACTGCTCGCCGGAATCTGCATCGTTCTTCTCCTCCTCTACGCGGGCTACAGGATCCAGACGGGGGCCCTGAGCCAGGGGCAGTTTCTCAGCTTCCTGATGGCTCTGGCGCTGATGTACGCACCGGTCAAGCGGCTGAACAAAGTCAATCTGGCGATGAACAGCGCCATTTCCGCAGCGGAGCGAGTCTTCCGGATGCTGGATGTGGAGAACGAAGTGATGGAGAAGCCCGATGCGATTCGAATCAGCGCGGTCGGAGCCGGAATCGCCTTCGAGGGCGTCTCCTTCACGTACGGGACCGAACCGGTTCTCGAGAAGATCGATCTGTCGATCGCCCCTGGCGAGCTCGTGGCCCTCGTCGGCAGCAGCGGCGCGGGCAAGACGACCCTGGTCAATCTGCTCCCGCGCTTCTACGACGTGAGCGACGGGCGGATCACGATCGACGGCCACGACGTTCGCTACCTGACGCTGGCGTCACTGCGCGGCCTGATCGGCTTCGTAACCCAGGAAGTCGTCCTCTTCAACGACGATGTCCGCAACAACATCGCCTACGGCCGTGCGGACATTTCCGAGGCGGAGGTCATCGAAGCGGCACGAGCCGCCAACGCTCACGACTTCATCATGGAGCTGCCCGAAGGATACGATTCGCAGATCGGCGAAGGGGGTGTTCTGCTCTCGGGTGGCCAGCGGCAGCGACTGGCGATCGCCCGGGCGCTGTTCAAGGATCCTCCAATCCTGGTCCTCGACGAGGCGACCTCTGCTCTGGATGCCGAATCGGAGCGGCTCGTCCAGCAGGCGTTGGCCAACCTAATGCGGGGAAGAACGACCCTGGTGATCGCGCACCGCCTTTCGACGGTTCGCAGGGCCGACAAGATCGTGGTGCTCGACAAGGGATCGATTCAGGAGATCGGCCGCCACGAAGAGCTCCTGGCGCGCCAGGGCATCTACCGGAGACTCTACGACATGCAGTTCCTCGAGGAAGAGAGTCCGACCGAGGCGCTCATATGAGCAACGATCGGACGGCCTGGTTGCTGGGGAAGGTACTGGCCGTCGTTCTGCGGACCATTCGAGCTCTTCTCCGTGTGCGCTACACGCGGCCGGACGTGCTCGGGAACCTCGATCGCGACGGGAAACCCTACATTATCGCCTTCTGGCATGGGCAGTTGCTCCTGATGACCTATGCACGCTTCAGTCTGCCATTGACCGCTATGATCTCGCAGAGTCGTGACGGGATCATCGGCACTTCGGTGATGAACTCGTTCGGTGTCAACGTCGTCCAGGGCTCGTCGAGCAAGGGTGGCTCCTCGGCCCTTCGCGAGATGATGAAGCTCGTGGAAGCGGGGCATCGGCTCGGAATCACACCCGACGGACCGCGGGGTCCGCGCCGAATCGCCCAGGGAGGAGTCGTGAGCGCGGCGCAGTTGAGCGGTGCGCTCGTCGTGCCCATCACGGTCACCGCTAAAAAAAAAAGCTTCTGAGGTCGTGGGATCGCTTCGAAGTTCCTCTTCCGTTCACGCGCGTTCTCTTCGGCTATGGTGACCCGATCGAGGTTCCGCGCCGCCTTTCGCCCGAGGAGTCGGAGCACTATCGAAAGCTGATCGAGGATCGGCTGAATCACCTCTGCGAGACGACGGAGCACGACTTCGACGTGCTGTGGAAGGACGCGCGCCACTAGGGTAGGGGCGTCTCGCGAACATGGAATACCTCACGTTCATCATCCGGAACGCGGCACGGAATCGCCGTCGAACCGTTCTCACCGTTCTCAGCGTCGCCGTGTCGCTGTTTCTACTCGTGAGCCTGCGCACGCTTCTGGGCGAGCTCGAAGGCGATTCGATGACCAGCAGCCAGTCGGCTCTCCGATTGATCACCCGGCATGCGATCTCGCTGGAAGTCCCTCTGCCGCTTGCCTACAAGCACCGGATCGCTCGGATCGACGGAGTCGAATGGGTATCGGAGTACCAATGGTTCCCGTTCCAATTCGAAGATCCAAAGAATCTCCTGGTTGCCTTCGCCATCGATCCGGCGATCGCCGGAAGGGATCCCGAGTATGTCTGGAGCGATGGTGCGGTCGAGGCCTTCAAGGCCGAGCGAACGGCACTCGTCGTTCCGGAGAAGATGATGGAACGGTTCGGATGGAACGTCGGCGATCGGATCACGCTCATCGGGTCGGTTCTTCCGTTCAATGTCGAGACCATGATTGTCGGCACGTATGCGGGGCCGGCGCAGAGTGCTCCCTTTTTTCACTACGCCTACTTCGCGGAGCTCGCCGCACGGCACATGCCGCAGCGCGGCAGCAGGACGACGACGCTCTTCACCAAGGTCGTCCGAGCCGAGGATGTTGCGCGGGTGAGCGGTGAGATCGATGCGATGTTCGAGAGCTCCGATGCGCCGACACGAACGGAGACCGAGAAGGGATTCATGCTCAGTTTCACCGCGATGCTGGGCAATGTCAGACTCTTTCTCACATTCATCGCCGTCGCCGCCGTCTTCGCCGTCAGCCTGGTGACGGCGAACACCATGGCGATGACCGTCAGGGAGCGAACGACGGAAATCGCGATTCTCAGGACGCTCGGATTCCGCCGGTCGCACATTCTTCTCCTTCTCACCGGCGAGTCGATTCTGATTTCCCTCTCCGGTGCGCTCGCCGGCTCGCTCGCAGCCGTCGCCCTCTTCCGAATCGTCGACATTTATCACCTGACCGACGGCATCATTCAGCACTTCGACATCACGGCACCGACCATGGCTCTCGGCTTTGCAGTTGCCCTCCTGATGGCAACAGTCAGTGCGCTCGTGCCGTCGTTGCGAGCGGCGAACCGCCCCATTGCGTCGACTCTGAGGCAGATCGTGTGATGTACATACCGCTCAGATACAACCTGCGCAATCTGCTCGAGAGACGTGTAACGACGGCAGTCACCGTGCTCGGGCTGGGCATCAGCGTCGCAGTGTTCGTCGCCGTCATGGGGCTGGTCGAAGGGATACGTAACACCTTCGTTTCGACCGGACACGCATTGAACGTTCTCGTTCTGAGGGAGGGGGCTCAGAGCGAGACCGGCAGCATCATCGTGCGCGATGCGGCGGACGTGATCCGCGGGGCTCCCGGAATCGCGCCCGACGAGAACGGAGTGGCGATGGTCTCGCTCGAGCGCGTCGTCTATGTCAACCTGCCGCGGCGATCGTCGGGAAGCTCGAATGTGGTGATCCGCGGCATGCCGGCCATGGGACGCCGTCTGCGCCCCGATGTTCATCTCACGGATGGCCGATGGTTTCGTCCCGGGGCTCGTGAGCTCGTCGTGAGCGGAGCGATCGCCGCGCGGTTTCGACACTGCAGTCCGGGCGATCAGCTGAAGACGGGGCGTGTGATCTGGACGGTCGTCGGTATCTTCGACGCAGGGCAAACCGCGTATGCGTCGGAGATGTGGACCGATGGCGATGACGTCGCTGGCGCCTTTAGCCGCTTCAATCATTCGGTCGGACTGGTAAGGGCCGCCGATGCCCAGGGATCGATCGAGCTGCAAAGAGTGATCGCCGGCGATCGCAGGGCCAGCCTCGCGGCAATGCCGGAGACGGATTACTACGCTCAGCAGACGAAAGCGGCGGCGCCGATCCGCATTCTGGGAAACATCATCGCCTTGGTGATGGCGATCGGATCGGCATTCGCTGCTATGAACACGATGTACGCAGCAGTCGCAGCCCGAGGGCGTGAGATCGCGGTACTTCGAGCCCTGGGATTTTCCAACAGCAGCATCATGCTCTCGTTTCTGACCGAGGCCGCGATGCTCGCTGTGGCCGGCGGAGTGCTCGGCGGGCTGGCGACCCTGCCGATCAACGGACTCGCAACGGGAACGACGAACTGGTTTTCATTCAGCGAGATGACGTTTCAGTTTCGAATCACGACGAGCCTGCTCGCACGCGGGGTCGCTTTTGCCCTGATCGTCGGCCTCGCAGGGGGAATCCTTCCCGCATTACGTGCGTCGCGACAGACGCTGGCGAATGCTCTGCGGGCGCTTTGAGCTCTCACCTCACCGGAACGACCCCCCCTTGCGCCATCGATCTCAGCGCTTCGACGTCCTCGTGCCGGGAAACAGACAGAGGAACGGTCGACGCGATCTCCTCGAGGAGCGTTTCAGTCCCTCATTCGCTCGGCGTCTCGCCACGGCCGTGCCCGTGCGGCAGCCGCTCCTTTGCGGTCGCGTGCTCGGCGTTTGGACGAATTCCGCCACGGCGACGGCGACGCCTTCGGGCCGAAGAGCTGGCTCGCCGTTCGGTAGGTGGCTCCTGATCCGACGGTTCGTCGGCAGGGGTCTTCGTCCGCTCATCGATCCTGGTCTCGTCGACCAGCCATACCCATTGCGTTTCGGCCGGCAACTGCTGCGCGGGCGACCGGCGCGCTTCGCGCTCGCGAGCTCCGCGCTGTCTTCGGCTGTCGGCCGGCTGCTCGAGCTTCTTCATACGGATCAGCATTTCCTCGCTGAGTCGCCGGTTGACGGAGATCAGATCGGCGACGAGGCCGATGAGCCACGTCTGGAAGCCGACGATGAGAAACACGGAGGCGAGAATCAGAGACTGGACGTGCCCGCTGCCATCGCCGGCGATGAGGTAGTAGACGAATCGCGCACCGAGAGTCACACCGAGAAGAAGGAAGAGCAGACCGAGCGCGAAGAAAGTCTTGAGCGGTTTATAGATGGTGTACACGCGGAAAATCGTCGCCGCAGACTTCCGGACATAGCTGCCGATGCCCTTGTAGAGTCGCGAAGGGCGCGTCGGAGGATTCGTTCGAACCGAAACAGATCGAACCTCGAGATTCCGGTTGCCCGCCTGGATGATCGTCTCCAGTGTGTAGGTGAAAGGGTTGAACACGTTGATCTGATAGGCGGCCTCGCGGGAGAACGCACGCAGTCCGCTGGTCGCATCGGGAACGCGGATCCCCGAGGCGATTCCGACGGCTCGGCTGCCGAAACGCTGAAGCCACTTCTTGAACGGGCTCATGTGCGGCGAGGCGTCGATGTCGCGCACACCGATCACTACGTCGGCGGATCCCTCTGCGATCGGCGCAATCAGCTTCGGGATGTCGCCCGCCTGGTATTGATTGTCGGCGTCGGTGTTGACGATGATGTCGGCGCCGAGCTGCAGAGCAGCCTGGATCCCGGTGACGAACGCGGTGGCCAGCCCGCGATGATTGCGCAGGCGCACCACGTGGTGTGCGCCGCCTTTGCGCGCGGCTTCGACGGTGCCGTCCCTGCTACCATCGTCGACGACGAGGATCTCGATTGAGGTGATGCGATCGATTTTTTTCGGGAGCTCGGCGATGGTACGTGCGATCGTGGCTTCTTCGTTGTAGGCGGGAATCTGTATGATCAGTTTCAAAAGCTTCCTCTGAAACGATGATCTCTCCGAGTCGACAGGGCGCTCGGGAGTCGAGCACATTGTAAACGGATAGACTCACGCCATGACCCCGAAAGTCTCGGTCATCATGCCCATGGACCGGCCGGGCGAAGATTCCCGCCGCGCGATCGACTCGATCCTGGCGCAGAAGACGACCATTCCCTTCGAATTGCTCGTCGTCGCCGGCGGCCCCATCGAGCTCGGCGGCGACCCGCGCGTTCGGCTGATCGCCATCGAAGACCGAAACCCCGCCGTACGGCGCAACCGCGCCGCTTCCGTCGCCTCCGGCGATTACCTGGCCTTCATCGATGATGATGCGTTCGCGGAAGAGGAGTGGGTGGAGACTGCCGCCGCCTGGCTCGCTGCTCATCCCGAAGTCGTAGCAGTTGGGGGGCCCGATCCGGCGCCAACGGACTCGTCGATTGCAGAGCTGATCGCCGACACGCTCCTGGCGGCTCGTTTCATCGGCAGCGGCGTCGCCTGTCACCAGAATCGTCCGGGTGTATTCGGCGTGCGCGATCCGCACGATCTCGCTCTGGTGAACCTCTTCGTCCGCCGTTCGGCGTTCGAGCGCGCCGGCGGCTTCGACGAGACGATCGGCTACATCGGTGAGGACACGGCGCTTCTTGCAAAGCTGATGGAGCTGGGAACTGTAGTCCATCACGGAAGGCTGATCGTCAGGCACCGGCGCCGCCGCTTCCCCGGGCCTTACCTCGCCCAACGATGGAGATATCGCTTCAAGACTGGAAGGATGATCGCGACCGGAAACAGGAGTTATGCCGCGAATCCGAAGATCGCCCTCTTCCTTCTCGCCGCGATCGCCTTCATTGGTATCGCCATCACGGTGCCGTTGTGGGCGCTACTGTTGCTCGTTCTCTACGCGGGAGCGACGCTCCTCTTCGGAACTCCCGCGACGCGCCTTCCGCTCCGATGGTGGTGGGTCATTCCCCCCGCGTTCCTTCTCCATCACGCGACCTACTTCCTCGGGATCGTCGCAGGGGCGGTGGCGGGAGTGATCGATTCGGCTCGATCGCGGTTCGGCTCGCGGGCATCCTGATGAGGCAAGGAGATGGGGGTGGAGGTGGGAAGGCGAGGGATCTCCGGGCAGGTCCAATGAAACGGGCGTGCGAATCCGGCCTCCCGGTCCGCCTCGCTCGGGACTTCTACCGCGCCGCTTGCTCCCTCTGGTCGAATCCGTGAGAATGCCGGGAGGGGCGGCTGCGTTGTCAGGCCAGACGGTTCCCCCACGAGCAGTGACATGCGATTCTCCGACAAGCTCCAATACCTGCGCTACCTCGTCGACAAGAGGGGGATGAAGCCCGTCTACATCATTCTGGGCCTCACCTACGATTGCAATTCCTTTTGCCGAACCTGCTTCAACTGGGAACAGCTGCGCAAGAACAAAGAGCACGAGCTGTCGCTCGAGGAGATCCGGCGCACGCTCTCCTCGCTCGACGACCTCCTCTTCGTCGTGATGAGCGGCGGCGAGCCGTTTCTCCGCCGCGATCTTCCCGAGGTCTGCGAGATTCTTTCCACGCAGAATCATGCGAAGCAGATCACGATCCCGACGGGAGCCGTCTCGTCGGACCTGATCGCCCGTTCGGTCGAAGAGACGCTCCGCCGCTGTCCCGACACGCAGATCGTCGTCAATCTCTCGATCGATCACATCGGAGAGAAGCACGACTGGATTCGTGGCGTGCCCGGTAACTACGAGAGGTTGAAGAAGACTTACGCGAACCTGATCGAGCTCCGCGATCGCCACGAGAACCTGACGGTCAACATGCACACCTGCCTCTGCAGCTACAACGTCGACGATCTCGATGAGATCACCTCCACCGTCAAGGAAACGTTCCCTCGGATTTCGTTTCACTCGTTCGAAATGCTGCGCGGTGATCAACCGGACAAGAACATTCAGCCGATCTCGACCGATCGATATCGTGAAGTCCTCCCATTTCTCGAGAAGTATTGGAACAGCTACCGCAACTACGACGGCTTTCTGAAGTTCGTCAAGATCTACTCCCGCCGGGTCGAGCTCGAGGTTCTCGAGAAAGAGACACAGGCACGCCCCTGCCATGCCGGAACGATCTCCGGAGTCATCGACGCAAGGGGAGAGGTACGGATGTGCGAACTGCGCGAGGCTGTCGGGAATCTGCGGGACGTCGACTACGATTTCGGCTCGCTCTGGTTCTCTGATGAGGCCGACCGGCAGCGGGCATCGATCAAGGCGAAAGAGTGCCATTGTACTCACTCGTGTTTCATGTCGTCATCTCTCGTGTTCGACGCCCGCACCTACGGCAGGTACTTCGCCTCGACGGTCGTCAATTTCCTTTCTGCCGCGTGAGCGCCGTCATCATCGGACCGGTGTTCCCTTACCGCGGAGCCATTTCGTACTGCACGGTGAAGCTCGCAGAAGAGCTGACAAAAGAGCTCGATGTCCGGATCGTTTCCTTCAGCCGCCAGTATCCGAAGCGCTTCTATCCCGGCGGCGATGACGTCGACGCGACCATCGCGCATCTCGCACCGGAAGGGGCGATCTACTCGCTCGACATCCTCAACCCTCTGACCTGGCTTCGCGAGGGTCTTCGCCTCCGTAGATCGAACGCCGGAGTGATCGTCCTCGTCTGGTGGATCTGGATCTGGGCCCTGCCGTATCTGACGCTGCTGGTGATCGGTCGACGAGGCCGACCGCTTGTGATTCAGTGTCACAACATCTCCGACAAGGAGCCTGCCTGGTGGAAGACGAAGCTCGCGAACGCCCTCTTCAAGCGGGCGAGCGCACTCGTCGTGCACTCGAAGGCGGGGGCAGCCGAGGCGGTCGCACGACTCGGCGTTTCGGCGGAGGCAAAGATGCTCACCCTCTTCCTTCCTGTTCTGGCGATCGGCGGAGAGCCTCCGGCGAGAGACGAGGCGAAGAAAGCGCTGGGACTGGAAGGACGCGACGTCGCGCTTTTCTTCGGGCACATCCGCCCGTTCAAGGGACTGGACATCGCCCTGCGCGCATGGAAACTGATGCGGCGCGACGCGACACTCCTGGTGGTGGGCGAGGTCTGGTTCTCGGATGAGGAGCACTACCGGTCCCTCGCTCGCGATCTCGGCGTCGCCTCTCGCGTAGTCTTCGATTTCCGTTTCGTTCCGGATGCAGAGGTCGCAACGGTGTTCGCGGCCGCCGATGTCGTCGTCGCTCCGTATCGGCATGAAGCGCAGAGCGGCGTCGCGATGAATGCGTTTCACTTCGGGCGTCCCGTAATCGCCAGTGCTGTGGGAGGAATCCCCGAGATCATCGTGCCGGGAGAGAACGGCGATCTCGTTCCTCCCGAGGATCCGGAGGCGCTGGCGAATAGCATCGATGCGTTCTTCGCCTCCTCGAACCGCGTCCTCATGGAGCTGGGGGCGCGGGAGAGCGCGCGAAACTATTCGTGGGAGAGGTACGGTTCGGAGGTCGGACACCTGATCGAAACGCTGGCCGCCGGCCGCACACGCCGCGGAGGGGCGCCAGCGGCGGCGAAGCCTCACTCTGATAGACTGGCGGACGAATGAAGTTCAATCCAAAACGGCTCAAAGTCGGTCTCGAGCTGACGTCGAAATGCAATCTCCGATGCGGCATGTGCCCGCTCCCGGTGCTCCGCCGTCCCTACGAGGACATGGAGTGGCCGCTCGTCGAGAAGGCTGAGGGAGAGATTCACGGCCTCGGTTTGAAGCTGAAGTGGCTTCACGAGATGGGCGAGCCGCTTCTCTATTCGCGAATCGATGACGCGATCCGACTTTTCCCCGAGTCGAGCCTGTCGACGAATGGGCTGTTGCTGACCGAAGAGCTCGGTGCACGCCTGCTGGCGACGCCTCTCCGCCGAATTCGGATCTGCGTCGATTCGGTCGACCCGGAGGTTTATCCCCAGATCAGGACCGGCGGAGACTTCGAGAAGCTCGTCGAGCTGACGAGGAACTTTCTGGTGCAGGCGAAGGGGCACCCGATCCGCATCGAGATCCAGAAGATGCGGTCGCGTCTGACCATCGACGAGACGGTCGACGAGTTCAGAAAGCTCTTCGATCTGCGCCGGTATCGCAATGCGCGTGTGATCGAGAAGACCTGTGAAGCTCTCGATGTCAACGACGAGACCGATCTTCACGGTACATTCCACGGTTGTGTTCAGGGGAGCTTCTTCACCTGGATCGTGATCTTCGCCGATGGAAGGGTGACGCATTGCTGCTACGACGCGCATGGCGACCAGGTGATCGGTGATCTGCGGAGCCAGTCGCTCGAGGAGATCATTCAGAGCGAGCGCTTCGCCCGGATGAACCGAGCATTCCAGAACAACGATCTCTCAGCGCTGCCTCGATGCGCCGAATGCTTCAAGCACGGCTCCGATTCCTTCGGCGTTCTCTCGACCGTACAGAACCTCCCGGGCGTCGCCAAGGACGTGGTGAGGAAGGTCATCGACGTCCGTTACCGCTGACGACGATCTCCGGCCGGCACATGGCAGCACTGCTCCTGAACCTTCTCTTCGGTGCTGTTCCTGCTCTCGCTCTCGCCTGGAGTCTCGCCGCTGACGAGCGGAGGGCTCCCGACGAGCGGGTCGTCGCCTCGGAGGGTGACCGGAAGCGGCAGAGCACGATCTTCGCCTTCGTCTACGGCCTCTGGGCGCTCACGCTCGCGATGTGGAACTGGATGCGGGGAGAGCACCCCGGATGGATTCTTCTCTGGCTCCTCGCCGGGGCGGCTGCACTCCTGACCGCCTGGCTTCTCCGGCGCAGGCACAGCGCGGGATGACCAGAGGGGCCGGGCGGGGGTTTGGTGCGGCGCAAAGCGCCGCTTTCCGAAGCGGACGAAGCCATTGCGCTGTGTCGCGGCGTAGCAAGCCCTCGGCTTTGCCCCTCGCGCAAATACTTCGTCCCTACAAAGGCTCGAGCATCGTGCGCGCAAATACTTCGCTCTGCATAGCTCGGAGTAAAATGCCTTCTGACGGCAGGCCGGCAATGTGGAAGCGACGCGCAGGACTCCTGATCACCACCGCGGTCGCGTTGTTGCTGACGGTGGGCGGGAACCGATCGCGGATCACCGCGGAGGGTGGGCGACCGCTCGCCAGCTCTCCTCTTGCGCTCTCGCCGGATGGGACGAAACTCCTCGTGGCCAACCCAGATTCAGGCACGCTATCGATCGTGGCCGTCGCAACCCGCGAGTTGCTCGAGGAGATCACGGTCGGCGCAAATCCGCGTTCTGTCGCGATCTCCCCGGATGGACTTCGCGCCTTCATCACGCTCTTCGATGACGAGGCTCTGGTCGCCCTTCCGCTGGAAGGGAAGGAACCGCTGGTCCGAGTCGCAATCGGATCCGAGCCCTTCGGTGTGATCGCGTCCGGCTCGGGACGTCTCTACGTTTCCGTCAGCGGCTCGGATCGAGTCGAGGTCCTCGATACGTCGACGCTGCAGAGCGTCGGATCGGTCGTCACGCAGCCGCAGCCCCGCGGACTCGCGCTCTCGTCCGACGAGTCGACGCTCTTTGTGACGCACTTTCTGAACGGACGCGTCTCCGTCATCGACACGGCGACACTCGAGGTCGTGCGCGTCATCTCGACGGGCGCCGACAGCAATCTCTCGGAGAGCCTCATTCTGGACGAGGAGCGGAAGATCGCATGGGCTCCGCAGACGCGCTCGAATGCGAACAACCCCGCACTCCTCTTCGACACGACTCTCTTTCCCATCGTGTCGGCGATCGATCTGACAAATCATGCGAACGACAACCGCAGGCGGATCGCGATCGACATCGCCGATCGTCCGGTGAACATGCCCTCGGGCATCGCTCTCTCATCGAAAGGAATTCTCTGGATCGTCAACTCGGGAAGCAACGACGTCTCGGCCATCGATCTGTCGAGAGGCTTCGCCGTCGCGCACATCGAAGTCGGCGATAACCCGAGAGGGATTGCACTCGCTCCCGACGAGCCGTTGGCTTTCGTCGACAACGCCCTCGCGGGAACCGTTTCGGTCATCGACACGGAGAGGCTGCTCGTCGTCGACGAGATTCGGGTGACGACGCTGCCGCTTCCTCCCGACATTCTGCGCGGAAAGATCCTGTTTCACTCGTCGAGCCTCAACTCGCTGGCAAAGGATCAGTGGATCTCCTGCGCGGCATGTCATCCGGACGGCAGAGCGGACGGGCGCACCTGGTTCTTCCGCGATGGTCCGCGGAACACGCCGACACTCGTCGGGGTGGGGGAGACGGGTCCCTGGCACTGGTCGGGTGACCTCGACGAGCTCGCCGACGTCGAGAGCACGATTCGAATCGTACAGGCGGGAACCGGCCTTGCGCCCGGAGAGAGCAACTGCACCCCCGCCTGCGATCAGGCCCCGCCGAATGGCGGGCGATCGGAAGATCTCGATGCACTCGCCGTCTTCATGCGGACCATTCGGACGATGGGTCGAAGCCCGGAGCTTCGCGCCAGCGGCTCGCTGACTCCGGCTGCGTCGCGTGGGCGCGACCTCTTCCTTTCCGATGCGGCCGGCTGCGCCGGATGCCACGTACCACCGCTCTTTTTCGACGGGCGGAGGCACGATGTGGGCACCGGACGGAAGAGCGCACTCGAGCGGAAGGGCACGTCGTTCGACACGCCGTCGCTGCGGTTTCTTTTCGCCACCGCTCCCTATCTCCACGACGGAAGCGCGCCGACGCTGCGCGAGGTCCTGACGTCGGAGAATCCAGATGATCGTCACGGGAAGACTTCGCACCTTACTGACGGCGAGCTCGACGACCTCGTCCGCTTCCTCCGCTCGATACCATACGAAACCGCGCGATCGCGCGCCGTGCGACGAGGCCCATGATGAGGCGAGAGGTACCTCACAAGGTTGCATCGAGAATTACGCAGTCTGGCAGGATTATCGAGGCCATGTCAGAAGCCTGAAGGTCAGGCCATTGGGGTTAGGGTGGACGACATCGACGCGAGGTTGCGGCATGAGGCATCACGGCGCGGAAGCACGATCGCGGAGGTGACGCGGGAAGCGATCGAAGCTCACCTCGGCATGGGGCGGCGGCAGCTGCTCGCCTCCAAAGCCGGGCGAAGCGGTCGTCGCGACACGGCCCGTCGCATCGAGCAGATCCTCCGACGGGAGGCACGCCGATAGCTCTGATCGTCGATTCCGGCCCGTTAGTAGGACCGCGGTTCCCGTTCCGCAGCCAGCCGCAACTGCAGGAATTGAACGTCCGCTGCGTCACTCGGTCGAACGGTCTGTTTCGTCTCGATCAGCAGCTCCTTGCTGCCGATCGGAATGTCCACGCCCTCCACACTCCTGATCTCGATGCCCCCGCCCGATGCGGTCGCGTAGGTCACGCCGCAGGCCTCCTTCATCAGATCGACGACGATCTCGTCCGCGATCCTCACGACGCGGTATTTATCCACTTCGTCGTCCTCGATCGACGCGATGGCGTTATCGGGAAGGACGGCCATGGCACGTTTCAGACGCTGCACGTTCTCCGGTGACGCGTCGACCAGCAGATCGATGTCCTTGGTTGCCCGAACGAAGCCGTGAAGGATGACCGCGAAGCCGCCGATGAGAACGTACCGGACACGTTCCGCGTTCAGCGCTTTGCAGAGCGCGAGGAGGTCTTCGAGCTCAGGTGCGCGTGAGTATTCGCGATCATCCTGATCATCCACTCGTCCGCCTCCTCATGACGTTCGAAACGGTAGACGCCGCGCGGGACGAGAGCGCGTCCACGCAGGCGATTCATCGTTCGCTGAAGCGTCGCCGCGTCGCGAACGATATCTTCGCCCTCGGGGCGTTTCGAGATCCGTCGCACGGAGGAATGCTAGCATGAATGACGGACTTGCCACGGTACTCTGGAAGACCCTACAGATCGCCCAGATGCCGGAGCTTGTCCTCGACTTCCCGCCACAGAGCCTTCGGCAGGGGTCTCAGCGCACGCACAAACCGCCGGTTGTCGATTGCTCGACTCTGATCGATCATGACCTCGCACTCCTGACGGTTTCCCGCGACCCCCCGGGGAAGCGAAACTCGCAGCAGATTCTCTCCGGAGAGTCGCGTCGTGCACGGCAGGACCCACGTCGATGGATGGCCCACATCGTTCAGCAGGTCGCTCTGAATCACGAGTACAGGCCTGAGCTTCCCAGGCTCGGTACCGAGTCGGGGGCTGAGATCGGCCAGATAAAGCGCTCCACGCCGTATCTTCACGACTCGCCGAGGCCCTCGGAGGCGAGCACGTCGAGCTCATCCAGATCCTGTTGCAGGGTTGGGCGTGTGGCGAGTGAGGCTTTGCGGTAGGCTTCTCGCAGGATCTCCCGGTCGGTGACTTCCTGCAGTAGCCGGAGCCCACGCCGAACGACTTCGACCTTGCTTTTTGCCTTGAGCCTGGCCTGGAGCGAACGGACGAGCTTCAGCTCCTCCGGCGGCAGGGTAATGCTGGATTTGGTATTCGATTTCATACCTACACGATACCTGTCACTGACCTGGGTCGTCAACGTGGCCCCTCGAGCTGGTCCGAATCGCTTCGACGCGTTATCTTCAAGCAATGAAATCGAGAATCGCGATCGACAGCGGCGATGATGCGCCCTCCGACGGTTTCTCTCGTCGTGAACTGCTGGGGAGCCTTTTAGCCCTCGGTGTTGCTCCGTTCCTCGGGCCTCCCGAGGCGCGGGCGCAGTCCCCGAGTGCGCTCCTCACACGCAGGATTCCATCGAGTGGCGAAGCGCTCCCACTCGTCGGTCTCGGGAGCTGGATCACATTCAATGTCGGCAACGACCAGGGCCTCCGCGACGAGTGCACCGAAGTCATGGGGGCGTTTTTCGAGAGCGGCGGTCGCCTGATCGACTCCTCTCCGATGTACGGCTCGTCGCAGTCCGTGATCGGTCGCGGACTCGCGAAACTCAAACGCACGTCGCAGCTCTTCGCGGCGGACAAGGTGTGGACCGCGGACGGCGGTCGAGGCGCTGCTCAGATCGAAGAGTCACGGCGGAACTGGGGCGTGTCTCGGTTCGATCTGGTACAGGTGCACAACCTTCTCGCCTGGGAGAGGCATCTCCCTACGCTGTTCGCCATGAAATCGGCTGGGCGGATCCGTTACGTTGGAATCACGACCTCCGAAGGGAGGCGGCACGATCTCTTCGAGAAGATCATGCGAAGCCAGCCGCTCGACTTCATTCAGCTCTCCTACAATCCGATCGACCGTGAAGCGGAGCGGCGACTGCTGCCGCTGGCGAAGGATCGTGGGATGGCAGTCCTCGTCAATCGACCATTCCAGCAGGGGAGGCTCACGCGGCATCTCGCGCGTCACCCGTTACCGGGATGGGCCGCCGAGACCGGCGCGCGAACCTGGGCGCAGCTCATTCTGAAGTTCATCGCATCTCACCCGGCCGTGACTTGCGCGATTCCTGCGACCACCATCCCGGCACACGCGAGGGAGAATATGGGTGCCGCCCGGGGAGTCCTTCCCGGCGAAGCGATTCGGCAGCGAATCGCCGATACGATCGGACGCATCTGATGTCGGAATGGTGGTCCTACAGGCTTTCAGACCTTCTGCTCTTTTCGCCGCGCACGTATTACCGGCTCATCGAGAACTACAACCGGGATGTCTGGCCGGCCCACCTTCTCGCGATCGTCGCAGGTGTTGCGGTTCTGGCAGTGGTGTTGCGCCGGGGAGATCAGCGGGGGGGACGGCTGGTCGCTGCGATTCTCGCGACGGAGTGGCTGTGGGTTGCCTGGGCGTTTCACCTCCAGCGCTACGCGACGATCAACTGGGCCGCCAGGTGGTTCGCCCTCGGGTTTGTCGTCGAGGCGCTCCTGCTCCTGTGGATCGGAGTGATCCGCGCGGGGTGGAGATTTGATTCGACGACCCGCTGGATCCGAGGCAGTGGACTCTCGGTTCTCGTCATTGCTTTGTTCGGGCTGCCGCTGCTGGCCCTGCTGGCCGGTCGATCGCCGGCTGCATCCGAGTTTTTCGGAATTCATTCCGATCCGACGGCGATCGCCACTCTGGGAATTCTCCTGCTCACCTCGGAGCGCGTTCACTGGCTCCTGCTCGTGATTCCCACGGCATGGTGCGGAGTCAGCGGAGCGACATCTCTCGCGATGGGGTCACCAGACGCCATGGTCACGCCTTTGGTCGCGGTATTGGTCGTGATGATCGCGGTGTGCAAGGGGGTCGCACTGCAGAGAACGACTAGAATCCCGGCTCAGGGCTCACTTCCCGGCGAATGAAAGCCGCCGGCGCGTCGATCGCTACAGGGGCGAGAAATCGTGACCGTTCACCGCCCGAGGCTGTGCACCCCTTGGCGCTCGCCTCACGGCTGAACAGCAATTCGTTTCCGGGTTTTCGGCGGCGCCTTTTCGAAGAGTTTCTCGAGAATCCTCCGATCCGCGGCGCGCATCGCGAGGAACTCGACGCCAACCTCGAACGCGTTGTTCAGGGCGAGCTGATAGACGACGCGTCCTCGTGCCTTGACGACTCTCCGGTCGACGGCAATCAAAATCTCCAGCTCGGAGCCCTTGGGGAGGGTCTCGGAGCTGATGAATGCACATCCACCGAGACCCATCGACTTCGTCCTCGCGATCTCTTCGACCGGAGCGTCGCCGAGCTTCTTCACGAGCACGGCGAGATGCGCTGCGATGCGCGGGAAACGCCTTTTCTGTCGTCGCTCTGTTGCCATGATTCTTTCCAGTGCGGCAACTCTACTGCGAGGCGGTGCCCCGGTGCAATTCAGATGTCCTTGAAGTTCGATTGCAGTTTCGCGAGAGTGCCCGCGAGGCGATTGCGCCGCCGAAGAGCCATTCGACTCTCTCGCACACTTTCCGTGCACGCCTGCCGGCGTGCGCTTGTTCTTTGTTCGATGTTTCGTGTTCCGGTGGTGGCGCTTCGCGCTCACCACCGGCTGGATTCCCTGCATCCCTTCGGGATGCATCGGCGATTCGCGACTCCGTTTTCAGGTTTTCCCGTATCGGCTCGAGGCGTGTGTATTCCTCGCAAGGCCGCGAAGGCGGCCTGCACAACCTAAGCCCCGCCCGTCAGGGCGGGGTATGCGAGCGCGCAGAAGGTGAGGCCGCGAAGGCGGCCGGCACAATTCCTCGCAGCCTGCCGGCGTGCGCTTGTTCTTTGTTCGATGATTCGTGTTCCGGTGGTGGCGCTTCGCGCTCACCACCGGCTGGATTGTCTGCATCCCTTCGGGATGCCCTGCGAGTAAAGACTCCGTTTTCCGTTTTCAGGTTTGAGGTTTCAGGGTTCCCTCCGGATTGACGAGCCGAAGGGTTTGACGATACGCTCGAAACAAATCAACGGAGGTCAAGGCATGTTTCGATGCACACTCGTATTTCTCTTTGTGATCGCTGCGGCGATTCCCGTCTGGTCGGCCCAGCCGATGACCGAGAGCGAGCAGAAGGCTCTTCTCGACCACCTGGAGCGCACCCAGAACAAGTTCCTGGAGTCCGTGAGCGGACTCTCCGAGGTTCAATCGGCCTGGAAGCCGGCACCTGATCGCTGGTCGGTCACCGAATGCGCCGAGCACATCGCCGTGTCCGAGAAGTTCATCCGCGAGCTGATCGAGCCGGTTATGAAGGAAAGAGCGAGCGAAGAGATGCTGGCGAAGGATGTGCGGAAGGAAACGATGCTGAACGCGATGATCGTCGATCGCAGCCAGAAGTTCAAGGCCCCGGAGCCGGTTCAGCCGACGGCGCGCTATGGCGATCTCGGCGGAGCCCTGGAGGAGTTCCGCAAAGAACGGTCGAAAACGATCGAGCTGGCGAAGAACGGAGGCGATCTGCGGCTTCATGCTGCCGAGCATCCGTTCGCCGGCGCGCTCGACGCGTATAGTTGGATCATCTTCCTCTCGGCGCACACCGAACGTCATACGCTTCAGATCCTCGAGGTGAAGGCGACCGAGGGATTTCCGAAGAACTAGTGGAGTGCCCGAGGGCTCGGAGCTCCCGTCGCATCGAGGCTCGCCAGTAGGTGCGAGCACTTGTGCCAACGCTTGAGACGGCGAAACGGGATCGCGTCTCTGTGCAGGAGCCCCCTGGTTGTCTATCATGGTTGCCGATGTTCTCTCGAAGGCCGGCGACGAAGAGCGGAGGAGTTCTCGGCGAAATCGTCGTCTCATACCTGATCGCCATGGTGGTCGCCAGCGGATGCGCCGGAGAGGGAGGAGGAGGTGGGGGTCCAACCGCTCCCGGCCCCACGGTTCCTGCGATCCTCGGAACCTATACTGGTCCGGCGTTCTGGACGCAGACTTTTCAGAATCAGCTCGGCGACTCGGTGGTCTTTCGCTGTCCTGGAAATCTGGCGATCACGCAGCAGACCGAGACGTCGTTTTCTGGATCGTATGTGATCGAGCAGTCCGTCGACTGTGACCGGTCCACCGGGCTGGTCGTCGCCGGGACGGTCGCCCAGACGGCGGTGACGTTCCAGTTGCAGCCTGCAGGCCCGGAGCGAAACATCTTCGAAGGCATCAGCGGCTGCCAGAGTGTGACCGCCGAGGAGACTTTTCGTGGTTCGATCATGGCGAATCAGCTGCAGGCGGCATCCCAGGCAATGGTCGAATGTCCCGGATTCGGCCGGCTCGATCTCGAGCTTCGGCTGAACGGAGCGCGCTGAGGGAATCAGACCGCCGCACGCTGCGTATTCTCATGTCATGAAGTCGTTGCGTTGCTCGACGGTAACGCCGCGCCGCATTCGCACGTCTGAACTACTACCATGGGAACGGACATGCTCCGAGCTCTTGCCGCCGCGCTGAGTCTTGCCGTGCTGGTTGCGCGCTGCGCCCCGATCTCTGGTGAGACGGAAGTCTCGACGGCATCGAGGGAGGGCTCCATTGTGGAGGTTCGCAAGGGGGAGCTGAGACAGACGTTTCTGCTCACCGGAGTGATCGATGCGGCCGAGGGAGCGGTCATCGCCGTTCCGCGTCTTCCGAATTGGCAGACGAGCATCAAGTGGCTTGCGGCCGACGGTGTCGACGTCGAGGAGGGCGAGCCGGTCGTCGAGCTCGATAACTCCTCGTTTTCCACCGACATCGAGGAGAAACGCCGCAACGAGGAGCAGGCGGTTCAGCAGCTCATCCAGAAGAGCGCGGAGGCGGAGGCGGATCTCGCAAAGAAGGAGTTGGAGGTCGAGAAGAAGCGAATCGACCTCGACAAGGCGCGAATCGAAGCACGCGTACCGCCGGAGATTCTGCCCGCCAAAGAATACGAAAACCGCCAGCTGGCTCTGCGAAAGGCGGAGACGGAGCTGAAGAAGGCGGAATCGACCCTGATCTCGACGCGAACGGGAGCGGAGGCGGATCAGCGCAATCTGCAGATCGCGATCGACAAGGCGCGACGGGAGATCCAGCAGACTTCGCAGGCGATGGAGAACCTGGTTCTGCGCGCTCCCGCCAAAGGGATTCTCGTCATCGGCGATCACCCCTGGGAAGGTCGCAAGACGCAGATCGGCGACTCGGTATGGGTCGGCTTTCCCGTGGCCCGCATCCCCGAGATGTCGTCGCTCCAGGTCGTCGCAAGCCTCCCCGACGTCGATGACGGGCGCGTTGCAGTCGGCATGAAAGCCGTCGTGACACTCGATTCCTTCCCCGAGCTGCAGTTCCCCGCCGAGATCGTCGAGATCGCACCAGTGGCACAGGAGCCCGTCCGGCAGTCACTCCGCCGCTCGTTCCGGCTCGTGGCGCGCCTGGAGAAAATCGACGCGGAGAGAATGCGACCGGGGCTGTCGGCAAAGCTGGTCGTCGTCACCCGAGTGGTTGCCGGCGCGACGCTCGTTCCTCGGTCTGCGGTCGATTTCTCAGCCGATCCCGAGGTCGTTTTCGAGAGCGGCCGGAGGGTTGCGGTGACCCTCGGTGAATGCAGCGCAACGGAGTGTCTCGTCCTCGAAGGATTGGAGCCGGGAGCCCGCCTGCTCAGGACCGGACGATGACCATGCGATTCACGTTGAGCCGGACGAAACGGCGCGTGGTGATCATCGCCGCGCTGCTCGTCGGCACGTTCAGCGTCGCCTGGGCGATGCAGGCTCGTCTGGAAGCCGATCGGAAGGGGGAGTGGGTCTCGGTGACCCGCGACGATCTCGTTCTCGGTGTCGACGTGGTGGGAACGCTGGCCGCGGTCGAGACCGTGAGCATCGGCCCGCCGCAGGTCGGCGACCGGTGGGACTTCAAGATCTCGATGATGGCTCCTGAGGGGAGTGAAGTCACCCAGGGGCGACCGGTGCTCGGCTTCGACACCTCGGAGCTCCAGCGGCAGCTCGAGGAGGTCGTTGCAGAGCGCGACGGAGCGGAGAAGGAGATCGAGAAGAAGCGTGCCGACCTCGCACTGAAGAGCGAAGAGGAGAAGATGTTGCTGGCCGAGGCGGAGTCGAGGCTGCGGAAGGCGACGGTGAAATTGCAGGCGCCCGATGAACTGCTCGGAGTCAACGAACGAAAGACGATCGAGCTGGAGAATCGGATTGCGAAACGTGAGACCGATGATCTTCGAGAGCGGATGGTCGCACTGAAGCGTGCGGCGGAGGCTGAATTGCTGTTGCTGGAGAGCAAACGAGGGCGGGCGGCGGAGCGTGTGGGAAAAATCGAAGCCGAGATCGCGAGCATGACCGTTCGTGCTCCGAGGAACGGGACGGTGATCTACGCCACGAACTGGAGAGGTGAGAAGAAAAAGGTCGGCGATTCCTGCTGGCGCGCCGAGCGGGTGATGGAGATTCCCGATCTATCGACGATGATGGGTAAGGGGGAGGTGGATGAAGTCGACGCCGGCAAGATGGCTCTCGGACAGAAAGTGAAGCTCCGCCTCGATTCACAACCCGACGAAGAGCTCAGTGGCACGATCACGTCGATCGCCAGGACGATCCAGCCGCAATCGCCGCGCAGCCAGTTGAAGGTATTGAAAGTCGACATCGAGCTCGCTCAGAGCGATCCGGGGAAGATGAGACCGGGAATGCGCTTCCGAGGAACCATCGAACTGCAGAGGGTTGGAGGAGCGACGCTCGTTCCTCGCGAAGCGGTGTACGTTTCCGCGAGCGGTCCGGTGGCCCATCGACGCGGGCTTCTTTCCGCCGGTCCGGTGGCGGTGAAGATCGGGCGCCGAAACGAAAAGTGGCTCGAAGTGATCGATGGACTCGTTCCCGGGGATCGCGTCCTCGTCAGAAAGAGTGGCGGCGGCAGTGGAGGGCCGAAGGTCTGATGCGCGGCGAGCGAGCCTCAACGTGCCCCACACCGCGTTCCGAGCGGAGGATTGCCTCCCGGAATGCATCCGCCGTTGCCGTGTTTCTCTGCTGCCTGGCGATTGGATGCAGCGATTCACAGCCGGAGATTCCAACCTTCGTCGTAGTGAAAGGGAGCTTCGAACGGCGCGTTACGGCGGAAGGGAACCTGAAAGCGGCGAAGGCGACGCCGCTGACCGCGCCGAGTGACGCTCCCGGACCGCTGAAGATCGCCTGGCTGGCAGCGGACGGAATTCGCGTGAGCGGCGGAGACGTCGTGGCGCGGTTCGATCCGATCGATTTCGAAAATCAGTTGCAGAGCGGGCGCGAGGACGACCTGACGGCCAACAACAAGTCGAAAAAGCAGTCGGTGGAGGCGTCCGCGACGAAGGACAATCTTCGACGAGACGCCACGACCGCCGACGACGAGCTCGAGACCGCGCGCCGCTTCCGGGCGACGCAGTTGGAGATCTTCTCCCGCTGGGAGCAGATCGAGTCGGAGCTCGACGAGGATCTCGCGGCAGAAAAACGCCGTTACGCGCTCGAGGTGCTCGGCGTGCGCGATCAGCTCGCCGCCGCCGACCTCGCACTTCTCGGCATCGAGGAGCGAAAGGCGCGCCTCAAGATCCGCAATGCCGAGCGGGGACTGAGTGCCCTGTCGATTGAAGCGCCGCACGACGGCGTGCTCGTGCTGCAGAAGGACTGGCGAGGTGAGGTGCCTCGCGTCGGCGCCACTGTTTGGACCGGCTCGCCGCTCGGCGAGATTCCGAACGTCGAAGCCATGGAGGCGGAAGTGTTCGTCCTCGAAGCCGATGCGGCGGGTCTGGCAGTCGACCAGAAGGCGACCGTGTGGCTCGAATCCGATCGATCCGTGGCGCATCCTGCGAAAGTAATTCGCGTCGACAAGCTCGCCCGGCCGCGCTTCCGGGGGGTGCCGGTGCAGTATTTCGGCGTGACGCTGCAGATGGAGAAGACCGACACGGACCGGATGAAGCCGGGAACGCGCGTTCGCGCTCTGCTGGACATCGAGGCTCAGAAGAACGCGCTTTCGATTCCCCGGCAGGCGCTCTTCGAGAAGCAGGGGAAGAGGATCGTCTATCGCAGGAACGGATCGAAGTTCGAGCCGGTCGCCGTTCAGATCACGAGCTCTTCCGCCGGACGCGTCGTCGTCAGCAGGGGACTGATCGAAGGAGACGTGATCGCTCTGGAGGATCCCACGGAGTCGCGCGGCGACGATTCGACCGCGACCGCGGCGTCCGTCGTGGCGAAAGCAACCGACTGAAAGCGCAGCTGGAATCCAAATGGATCTGATCGAGACCCTTCGCACTGCTCTGGCCAATCTTGCACGGCACAAGATGAGGACTTCGCTGACGATGCTCGGCATGGTCTTCGGCGTCGGTGCCGTAATCGCGATGCTCTCGATCGGAGCGGGAGGCGAGAAAAAGGCGCTCGAGTCGATCGCCCGGCTCGGATTGCAGAACGTGATCGTTCGCGCGAAGGCCATCAACCCGGAGGAGAGGCAGGAAGTGCGGAAGAAGTCGCTCGGCGTTTCCTTGCGCGACGGCGAAGCCATCGTCGAAGCGGTGGCCGGCGTCGAGGAGGTGCTTCCGCGGATCGAAGTGAAGGCGCAGAAGATCATCGCGGCGGGGGCGAAGACCGAGGCGAGGGTCCACGGACTTTCATGGAAGTACTCGGCGATGGCCAGGGTGCCGGTGATCGAGGGCCGCTTTTTCGACCGGCGTGACGAAGACGAGCACGCACAGGTATGCCTGGTCGGCGAGGATGTCCGGCGCGACCTCTTCGGGTTCGAGCCGGTCGTAGGGAAGGAGCTCAAGGTCAACGACGTCTGGCTCACCGTGATCGGCGTGATGGCCGACGAGGGAGGGTCGGCGGACAATCTCGACGGAGTGTCGATCGGCTCGGTTTCGCGCGAGATCTACATTCCCATTTCGACGGCGATGAGAAAGTTCGAGCGCGATCCTCTCGAGGCTCCGCTCGACGAGCTGCTGGTGCGATCGAAGGATGGAGCGTCCACGCGCCGCATCGGCGAGCTGATCGATCCGCTGCTCGAGCGGCTCCACGGTGGGCAGAAGGACTACGAGATCGTCGTCCCGGAGGCACTGCTCGAGCAGAGCCGTCAGACGCAGCGCATCTTCAACATCGTGATGGGATCGATCGCCGGAATCTCGCTGCTGGTCGGCGGCATCGGAATCATGAACATCATGCTCGCATCGGTGCTCGAACGAACCAGAGAGATCGGGATCCGCCGGGCCATCGGCGCCCGCAAACGGGACATCCGCGACCAGTTCGTCATCGAATCGTTCGCCATCAGTGTCCTCGGAGGGTTCACCGGCATCGTGATCGGCGTCGTTCTGGCGCGGCTGGTGGCTGCCTATGCGGGCTGGCCGACGGTCATCACCGTCTGGTCACTCGTCCTCTCCACCGGCGTTTCGGTCGCCGTAGGGCTCGTCTCGGGAATTTACCCGGCTACGCGCGCCGCCGACCTCGATCCGATCGAAGCGCTGCGCTATGAGTGATCGGGCGGCACCCGGACGGATGCCAAACCGCCGGCCCTGCAGGGGTGAAGCATTTGCGCGACGCTCGGGGCGAGCTTCCTCCGGAGTTCAGTCGCTGCGGCCGGAACCTGGCGTCACCCGCTTGGCCGAACGACCCCGTGGCCGCGGTCGAGTGGAGCGCTTCGCCCTCCCCTCTTTCGCGATCAACTCCCGAATGACTGGAACAAGCACCCTGGGAACTTCCATCAGCGTTTGCGTCGGATCTTCCGCCGCAGCTTCATCCTCCGCAACAGCTTCGTGCTCCGATTGCCGCTCGTAATGCGAAAGCACACGTCGCACTCGGTCCTCGTCCCAACCAACGGGAAATCTGCTCTGCTTCATCGTTTATCTTTTGTGCGCGAGATGCTCTCCAGCGAATTCACTCTGCTATTTCTTCGCCGACAGACTTCCGTGAATCGTCTCTATCCAGACATCGATCGTGATCCAGCCCGATACCCATGACGTCCAGTCGGGCAGGCCGGCAGCTTTGATCTCGTCGAGCGATTTGCCCGCAGACATCTGGGAGCGGACGATCCGGATCGTTTCACGCAACATGCCGGCGAACCGGCGGAGGTCCTCGACCGTGGCGAGCCGCCCGTGTCCCGGAATGATCTTCACACCGGCGGGCGCCCCCGCGATCACGGCCTCGACGTTCGCCAGGTAGCCCTCGACGCTGCCTCCGCTCTCTAGGTCGATGAAGGGAAATCTGTCGTTGAAGAACTGGTCTCCCATGTGGATGACGTTCGATCGGGAGAAGAAGATCACGCTGTCTCCGTCGGTGTGTCCTGCCGGATGGTGAATCATCCGGATCTCTTCCCCGTTGAAGTGGACCGACAGCGACTCGTCGAAGGTGATGACAGGAAGGCCCTCGGGGACCATCGCCTTGATGGTGGTGCCGCGGATCTGATGGTCGCGGGCGAGACGCTTCCGCACATTCGTGTGTGCGATGACCGGAGCCTCGGGGCCGAACTCCGGATTGCCGCCGGTATGGTCGCCGTGCCAGTGCGTATTGAGCACGAACTTCAGCTGACCGGGATCGATCGATTTCAGCGCTGCGCGGATCTTCTCGGCGAGAGGAGCGTACTGGTCGTCGACGATGAGAATCCCGTCAGGGCCTGCGGAGACTCCGATATTGCCACCCAGTCCTTCGAGCATATAGACGTTGCCGGCGACCTTGGTGGCCTTGATCTCGACCTTCGAGAAGTCGCGTTGAGCGAAGAGTGACGACGGCATCAGGACGAGGGCGACGACGAGAACGAGCGATTGGAATGAGCGCATCTTTTCCTCCTTGCCATGGTCGAGAGGGAGGCCTATCTTCGCACAGTCAGGCGCCAGCACGAGCCTGGTCGCGATCGCGGGCGACGGGTTGTCGTGAGGCCTTCCTTCTGACCGGTCGTCCGGCCGGACATTCGCGGGAGCGAAATCGCGTCGCCCTTCAACTGCCCCGTCATTCGCCACGACGACGGTCGCCGCTGACGTTCACAGCGCCTCTTGACAAATGGCGATTCCGGCCTTACTGTACTGCTGCCTTAGTACAGTAATCATGTTCGACATCGATACGAGCGGAGTCGCACCCATCTGGAAGCAGATCGAGGAAGGGATGCGGCGGATGATCAGCCTGGGAGTGCTCAGGCCTGGAGAGGCGGTGCCTTCGGTGCGCGATCTCGCGCGCATGCTGCGCGTGAATCCGAACACCGTCGCACGCGCCTACCAGCGCCTCACCGAGGGAGGCGTGTTCGCCGTACGCCGCGGGGAGGGGACGTTCGTCGCGCACGACCCGGTGCAGATGAAACGGTCGGAACGTCAGGAAGCGCTGCACGACGCTGCGGCTCGCTATGCGCGCACTGCGATGGCTGTCGGAGCATCGCGGGATGAGGCGACAGAGGCACTGGCTGCGAGCTACCAGCGCGTCGTACGAGAACTGAGGAGGAAGGCATGACCAGCGAGTCCACCGTCATTCGGTCGGAAGGTCTCACCGTTCGCTTCCGGCGCGAGGTCGTGCGGAACGTCACGTTGTCCGTCGATCGAGGAACTGTCTATGCGCTTCTGGGCCGCAATGGGGCGGGCAAGTCGTCGCTCGTCCGCTGCATTCTCGGGCAGCTCCGGCCCGCGAGCGGACGTGTGCACCTCTTCGGGGATGAGGCCTGGAGCCGGCGCGAGGCGCTGATGAAGCGAGTAGGGGTCGTACCGGAGGATGCTGACGCGCCTGCGGAAATGACTGTCGATCAGCTCGCCCGGTTCTGCTCGCGTCTCTATCCGAGATGGGAGCAGAGCGGACTGGATGAGCGACTGGGACGAACGGGAATCGATCCGAAACAGCGGTTCGGGGAACTGTCGAAAGGGCAGAAGAAACAGGTGACGCTGGCACTCGCGCTGGCGAGCGCCCCGGAGCTGCTGATCCTCGACGACCCGACTCTGGGTCTCGACGTCGTCGCGCGCAAGTCGCTTTTCGAGGAAATAATCGGCGATCTTGCCGATCGCGGAACCACGGTGATGATCACGACACACGATCTCTCCGGCATCGAGGCGATTGCCGACAGGGTCGGGATTCTGCAGGAAGGCGCGCTCGTGCTCGACGAGGAGACGGAAGCACTGAAATCGAGATTCAGGCGAATCCGATGCGCATCGGAAAGCGCCACGCTTTCCAGCGGCCGGCTCGCGGCAACGCGAGTGCGGCGATGGGGAAGCGGGATGGAAGCCGTCGTCTCTAACTACGACGAGATCGCGTTTGCTGGCTTGTGCGATGCGGGCACTATCGACGACGCCGAGGTAGTGCCGATGACGCTGGAGGAGATCTTCATCGCGGTTGCCGGGGAGCCGGAAGGAGCCGAATCATGAACGCAACATTCGCCGTTGCCGCTCGAGAAGTGCGCGGCCGGGCCAACGTGTTCGTCGCCGCAGGGGCCGCCGCGATTCTTCCCTTTTTCGCACCACTCCTTCCCGGCATGAGCTTCTGGGGAGCCGGCGTGTCGATCGGCTTCTTCGGCGCGATCCTCGGCGCTGCGTTCGCCTTCGGGCTCGCCATCATGCTCGGCGCCTCGACGGTCGGGCGCGATCTGAGCGACGGGCACCTGTCGTTCTATTTCTCGAAGCCGCTGTCGGTTTCGTCGATCTGGTTCGGAAAAGCGGCCGGGTCTCTCGTGCTCGTCCTCGGTACGTTCGCTCTGATAGGACTCCCCTCGGGCGCGATGTCTCAGGGCGCATGGCGGACGTTCTGGACACTGGATGTGGGGTCGTTCGCCGGGCTCGTTCTGTGCGGCTCGATCGTTCTGTTTCTTGCGAGCCATTCAATCGGTACCATGCTCCGCTCCCGATCGCCGCTGGTCGCGGCCGATCTCGCCCTCGCCCTGCTGACTCTCGGCATCATTCTGCTCATCCTTCGCCGGCTCATCCTCGGCGATGCGGTGACGCTGATGGTGATCGTCGGTGTCTCGTTGGCCGTGGCGGTTGCCCTGTCGATGGCTCTGGCGCCTGTCTGGCAGCTCGCTCGAGGGCGCACCGACGCGCGCCGGAGCCACGCCGCACTCTCGGGAGCGCTCTGGGTGATGGTCGCAACCGCATTGCTCCTCGCGGGCCTTTACGTCGCCTGGCTGACGAGTGCCACACCGCGGGATCTCACGACCCAGGTCGAGTCGGAGTCCGGGAGCAGCGGATGGCTCTTTCTCGCAGGAAAAGTGCGAAGCCACGGGGACTACCGCGCCGGGTTCTTCGTTCACCCGGGGGATGGACGATGGGTGAGGTTGAGTGGCCCTCCCAGGGATCTCGCCTTCTCGCGCGACGGCAGCGTTGCGGCGTGGACGCAGCCGCTACGCGCCTGGTCGCCAGACGCCGGGCACGAGCTCTACGTCTGCCGGCTCGATGCAGGAGAGAGGCCCGTGGGTACGGGACTGCCGGGGACACGCACCTTCGTGCTCTCCGATGATGGGACGCGAGTCGCGCAGTTCGCGGACGGTCTCCTGACCGTGCACGACATCGGGAGTGCTTCGATGCTCGCTTCGGCACGCGTCCCGGTGGACGACGCTCGAGTCCAGATGTATTTCCGAAGCGCGGATGTCGTGCGGGTGATCTCATGGCCGGACATCGTTCAAAACACCCCGCGTGAGGTTCAGGTAGATATTTTCGAGCTCGACGTCACGCGACGTTCATTACGGCAGACGGGAAAGCATCGCATCACAGCCAGGCAACTCTCATTCGTCACCACCCGGGACGGGTCGCAGATGCTGGTCAGAGCGTTCGGAGAGAAGGTGCGACTCGTTGTCGTCGATGGAGCCAGCGGGGAAATGCTCCGGGAGGTGACCGGAGTCTCCGGACCACTGTTCGCGTCGACGATTCTCGACGACGGCACGATCGCCTCGGGAGTGACATCGAGCGAAGGGTCCCGTCTCGTTCTCTTCCCTCCGCAACGGGACTCGATCGTCGCGATGCGGTTCCCTCCTGACCATACGATCTGGCCGATTGCAGAAGTGGCCCCGGGCAAGCTTCTCCTCTCGCAGGTTTGGCGCGAAACCAACGGGCTGTCGATCGATTCTGTGGTGGTCGATCTCCAGAATCGGCGAATCGATCGCTCGTTGCGCACTCGCTCCATTCCGTACTTTGGCTACTGGAACGCGGATCCCCGAACGCCTCGATTGAGCGCCGAGGCGCTCCCCAGGCTCGACGTAAAGGGCAAACCCGTCGTCTGGAATACAGTGACGGGAGAGGTGAAGCCATTGCCGGGTCGCTAGCGATCCTCCTCGTCTATAATCCCGCCGCAGGGAGACCGAGACGCATGCCGACTGAAGTCGACGAATCGAGAGATCTGGCGAGAGCGTTCTGGAGCGGAAAAGACGCAATCTGCCCGAAGCATGGCGTGAAGCTCGCGGCGACCTTCACCAAGACGACCTATTTCGACCACCTCACCTTCGAGTGCCCGAAAGGGAAGGAGAC
The DNA here is from genome assembly GCA_035546335.1 of Thermoanaerobaculia bacterium. GTDB lineage: Bacteria > Acidobacteriota > Thermoanaerobaculia > Gp7-AA8 > Gp7-AA8 > DATKDP01. The sequence goes on from DATKDP010000129.1 coordinate 98,442, forward strand.
GATCATCGTTCCGCAGCGACCGCGCCAGGTCGAGTACAACCGCCATCAGATCGAGGGACTGGTGGTGTTCCGGCAACAGGGCGACAACATCCTCTGCTATCGCTGCCAGGCGAAGCTCCAGGTTGAGGCGAAGGAGAATCCCGTGACGGGAACCACGGCGTACACCTTCACGTGTGTCCGATGCTTCTCGTTCGGTACGTGGGAAGGAAAGCCGGAAGAGGCATCGATCGTCGGAGTCTCCGAGCTGCTGGCCAGGAACTGAGCCCGAGTGGCCGAAGATCGGAATCTTCGGCCACATGGGTGGCTGGACATTCCGATGTCACGCCCTTCAGCGCCGCGCGGCGGCCTCTACCTGTTCGAAAACTCGCATGAAGTTTCCGCCGAGAATCTTTTCGACTTCGTTCTCGTGGAACCCCCGCTCGAGCATTCGTCCGGTGAGTCGGGGAAGCGCCGCCGCGTCTTCGACGCCGGAGGGGAGGAGCGGAACGCCGTCGAAGTCGGATCCGATTCCCACCGTTTCCACTCCGGCGACGGCTGCGATGTGAGCGATGTGATCGACGATCGTGTCGATCGTTCCGCGCGGGCACCGGAGCGTCGCGAACCATCTGCAGTAGTCGTCCCAGCTGCGAGTATCGTCCGGCAGCTCCTCGTTCGGCCCGGGCATCGGCGGCTTGCCGAGGTCCTTCGAGGCAACGACGATCCGCGCCGCGTCGGGATCGATGAATGCGGAAAAGAAGTTGACCATGCAGACTCCACCCACTGTTGCCAGATCGCGTAGCATCGCATCCGACATGTTCCGCGGGTGGTTGGCGAGTGCACGACTCGACGAATGCGAGGCGATCGGTGTGACGCGTGAGGTCTCCAGAACGTGATAGTAGGTCGTGTCGGCCACGTGTGAGATGTCGACGATCATTCCCAGATCGTTCATCGCCGCGACGACCTCGCGCCCGAATCGGGTCAACCCTCCATGCCTGGGGCCGTCGCCCGACGAGTCGGCCCAGTTGTTCGTGTTCACGTGCGTCAGAGTCATGTAACGGGCGCCGCGGCCGTAGAGGGCGGAAAGGGTCTCCAGCGAGTCTTCGATCGCATGCCCCCCTTCCACTCCGATCATGAGAGCGACCATGGCGCGCTGCTTCGCCCGGCGGATGTCGTCACTGGTCCTTCCGAGAAGCAGCTGATCGGGATGGGCTGCCGCCGCCTTCTCGATGACGTCGATCAGCGCATTGGCATAGGCGTGGGCTCCGCGACCCGCATAATACGGCGGAACGTAGGCGGCGAAGAACGATGCGGTGATGCCGCTCGACTGCAGCGTGTCGAGATCCACCTGCGCCGCGTGATCGCGATCGGCGATCCCAAGTCGGGCACGCTTGAGCCGGTACGGGGTGTCGCAATGTCCGTCGACGATGATGGCGCGACGGTGGATGGCTGGAACATCGACGGTCCCTCGGTCAACGGGCGAAATTGTCGTCAAGCTGCTCGATTCCTTTCATCAGATGATGAGCATCGTCGAACAGGAGCTCGGCCTTTTGCAACTCTTCTCTTTGAACCCCTCCCGACAGAACGGCGGCGAGCTGGTGCGTGCGGTCCGACATCGGCAAGCCGACGGACTGCAAGTTCGATTCCGTGAGGTTCGGCGCGAGCGAGCGTCCGGCGCGAGAAGTCGTCTCAAGATATAATTCGCGGCCGAATGCGCTCCAGCTCCGACACCACGGGAAACGAGGGCTCCGATTTCGTCCGCCGGCGTTTCATGATCGCCGGGGAGCTGGTGATTCTTCGAGCCCTCGAGCACGACGATCTGGAGCGCTGTTACCGCTGGAGAAACTGCGCATCCAGGTGTTCGACTACAACGAGCGGGCCAAGCACGTTCTGGCGGCGAACGGCTTCGTCCAGGAAGGACTCCTCGCTCGCGAGTTCTACCGGGAGGGGAAGTACCATGACCTGGTCGTCCTCTCGGTCTTCCGGGAGGCTGTGACATGATTGGGAGTGGGTTTCAGGATGAGGGGGAGAATGCGGTGTCGAGCTCGCGATGACGACGGGTGTATGGAGACGACGAGATGACCGAACGGAAGATCCGGGTTCTGATCGCCAAGCCGGGACTCGACGGGCACGACCGGGGCGCGAAAATCGTGGCGCGCGCGCTGCGTGACGCGGGGATGGAAGTGATCTACACCGGCCTGCGGCAGACTCCCGAGCAGATCGTTGCGGCCGCGGTTCAGGAGGACGTCGACGCGATCGGTCTTTCGATCCTCAGCGGAGCACACAACGTTCTTTTTCCGCAGATCATGCGCCTTCTCAAGGAGGAAGGGGCGGACAATATCGTCGTCTTCGCGGGCGGCATCATTCCCGAACAGGACATTCCAAAGCTCAAGGCGCTGGGAATCCGGGAGATTTTCCTCCCGGGCACGACGACGACGGCGGCGGTCGAGGCGATTCGGGCAGCAGTCGGGTAGGGCGCGATGGAGCAGCTCGAGACACATCTCGACACCCGATCCGATGGGTTCAAGGAGAGCTCGGAGTGGCTCGGCCGACTCGTCGTCGAGCTGCGTGAACGAATCGATGCGGCACGCCAGGGCGGCGGCGCCAGGTATCTCGAGCGACACCGGGAGCAGGGCAAGCTTCCCGTCCGCGAGCGCATCGATCTTCTTCTCGATCCCGACACCCCGTTCCTCGAAACGTCCCACCTGGCGGCCTGGGGCATGTACGACGACGAGGCACCCGGGGCGGGGATCGTCACCGGAGTCGGCCGCGTTCAGAATCGTGAATGCCTGATCATCGCCAACGACGCCACGGTCAAAGGAGGTACCTACTTCCCGATGACCGTGAAGAAGCACGTCCGCGCTCAGGAGATCGCCGCGGCCAACCGGCTGCCGTGCATCTACCTCGTCGATTCCGGAGGCGCCTTTCTTCCGCTCCAGGCCGAAGTCTTCCCGGACAAGGAACATTTCGGCCGCATCTTCTACAACCAGGCACGGATGTCGGCGATGGGGATTCCGCAGGTCGCCGCGGTCCTCGGGTCGTGCACGGCGGGGGGCGCCTACGTCCCGGCGATGTCGGACGAGGCGGTGATCGTCAAAGGGACGGGGACGATCTTCCTGGGCGGACCGCCGCTGGTGAAGGCGGCGACCGGCGAAGAAGTCACGGCTGAGGAGCTGGGAGGGGCGGATGTCCATACGCGGATCTCGGGTGTAGCCGATTACTTCGCCGACGATGATCGGCACGCCATCGCGATCGTTCGCAACATCGTCGAGAATTTGTCGCAGGAAAGGAAAGAGCCGCAAACGCGCGTCGATCCCGAAGATCCGCTCTACGATCCGAAGGAGCTGTACGGCGTGATCCCGCGGGACATCAGAAAGTCCTACGACGTCCGTGAAGTGATCGCGAGAGTCGTCGATGGGTCGCGCTTCCAGGAGTTCAAGGAGCGCTACGCGCCGACGATCGTGACCGGCTTCGCTCGCATCTTCGGCTATCGCGTCGGCATTCTGGCGAACAACGGGGTTCTGTTCAGCGAGTCCGCACTGAAGGCGACGCATTTCATCGAGCTTTGCAACGAGCGCGCGATTCCGCTGATCTTTCTTCAGAACATCACCGGCTTCATGGTGGGGAAGCAGTACGAGCGGGGAGGGATCGCGAAGGATGGGGCGAAGATGGTCCACGCCGTCGCCAGCTCGGTCGTGCCGAAGTTCACGGTGATCATCGGAGGATCCTTCGGCGCCGGAAATTACGGCATGTGCGGCCGCGCCTACGACCCGCGCTTCCTCTGGATGTGGCCGAACGCACGAATCAGCGTCATGGGGGGTGAACAGGCCGCGGGGGTTCTGACGACGGTGAAGCGCGATCAGCTCGCACGGGGCGGAGAGGAGCTGTCGGCCGAAGAAGAGGAGAAGATCGCACGTCCGGTTCTCGAAAAGTACGAGACCGAGGGAAGCCCCTACTACAGCACCGCGCGCCTGTGGGACGACGGCATCATCGATCCGGCGGAGACGCGGACGGTCCTGGGGCTTGCGATCTCGATCGCCTGCAACGCACCGATTCCTCCACCGAAATTCGGAGTCTTCCGGATGTGAGTGAGCCGACGCCCCACACCTGGTTCGTGTTCGATCTGGGCAACGTTCTGATCCGCCTCGCCTACGAGCGGGTCGTCGCCGCCATCTGCGCGCAGGCGAGTCTCGGTCGGGATGATCTCGTCGAGCTGCTGGAGCGGGCCGGCGGCTATCGCGATCTCGAGCGCGGGATCGTCACCTTCGAGGAGTTTCACCGATTCCTATGCGATTCGGCCGGATTCCAGGGGAATGTTCTGACGTTGCGCAGAATCTGGACCGACTTCTTCGCCGGCCCTGTGGAGGGCATCGAAGACGTGCTCGAGCGTGTGCGGGCTCGTCATCGAGTAGCGTTTCTGTCGAACTCCAACGAGGTGCACGCGGAGGTGATCCCGAAGCTGTTCGCCTTTCTCTTTGAACGTGGCGACGTCTTCATCTTCTCGCACGAGCAGAAAACGGCAAAGCCCGACCTGTTGATCTATCAGAAGATGCTGCAGTTGTTGGGAGTGAAGGCCGAAGAGATCGTCTACGTCGATGATCTCCAGGAGAACGTCATCGCCGCACGCGAGCTCGGGATCAGCGCGTTTCGCTTTCGCGGCTCGGCGGATCTGCTGCGCTCTCTGGAGGAGCACGGGATCCTGCCGTCCCACGACCTGCCGACAGCGTCTCCCGCATGATCTCCTTTCCGTACCACGCATCGTGGAAACGGATCAGCGCATCGGCATTCTCACGTGCGCCGGCGGAGTCGTCTCCGTCGAGTGAGGAGGCCACCATCCTTGGGAACTCGAAGAGGACGAACGCGTAGTTCTTCCTCTGGTACTCCGTTCCGAGCTTTCGGAACGAGTCGCCGTCGATCGTGAACTTCTTCTCGCCTCGATACATCAGATCGATCTGGCTGAAGGCGCGGTGACGCATGCGTCCGGCGTATTCGACGAGTGCTACGTGGACATCGAGACGGCTCTGACGCTCCGAGACTCCCTTGAGATCGTAGACCATCACGCCGGGAATCACCCAGTGCAGATAATGAGTCGACACCTGCATTCCCCGCAGCGAGGCGTTCTGTCGCAGCACGTCGTTCATCGGCCGCTGCAGGAGCATGAAGTTGATCAGATAGCCGAAGAGGGCGGCGAGCAGGGGCGTTCCGACGAGAACGAAGCGCAGCTTCGGAAGATGCGGCAGTGAGATCGGCACGCGCTCGAATCGGAAGAGTGCGGAGACGACGTCGCCGAGCCGGGGGAGGGGACGCTTCTCCGACGACGATCGATGAACAGGAATGGCGTAGTAGGCGATGGAGAGAAGGAACCCCGTACCGATTGCAATCAGACCGACCGGGCGGAAGATCAGAAATGCGATCAGACCGAAGAGGTAGAACACCCAGCTCGCGTAGTTGACATAGGCTCGCCGCCGTCGTGCCCGTTCGACTCGGAACTCGGCGTTGACGATCTGCAGACAGTGCCGGCATTTGATCGCATCGATCTCGATGTCACCCCGGCAGAAGGGGCAGGGCGCCATCGGCGCATCCGTGGCGCGACGTTTCTGCGTCGTCAGATCCGTTTGCCGTCTCCGAGGGTTCGGGAGCTTGAACAGCAGCAGGCCGCAACGGGCGCAAGCGTCCGCGTCCGATTCGTTCAGCTCTCTGCACTCCGGGCACTGCATGCTCCTTTCCACTGCAAAGTCGCTGCCGCAGCGTCCCGGAGCCCGGAATTGGCGCCGTCAAGCCATCCGGTGGCCCTCACGCGTCTGCTATTCTCCTCGGCGTGAACGGACTCGTCACCGACTTCTACGAGCTGACCATGGCATACGCTTACTGGAAGAGCGGGATGGCGGAGCTCGAGGCGACCTTCAGCATGACGTTTCGAGAGAACCCCTTCGGCGGAGGGTTCACGGTGGCGTGTGGAACGGGGCCGGTGGCCGACCTGCTCGAGAACTTTCGCTATGACCAGCCGTCACTCGCGTATCTCGAATCGCTCGAGGGAAACGACGGGCAGCCTCTCTTCTCACGGCCGTTTCTCGATTACCTCGGAGAGCTTCGCCTCACCTGCGACGTCGACGCCGTACCGGAAGGGTCGATCGTCTTTCCTCACGAGCCACTTCTGCGGGTGAGCGGTTCGATCCTGCAGGCGCAGATCGTCGAGAGCGCGATCCTGAACGTCATGAATTTCCAGTCGCTCATCGCAACGAAGGCCGCCCGTGTCGTCCTGGCGGCTGCCGGCGATCGCGTCGTCGAGTTCGGCCTGCGCCGCGCGCAGGGGCTCGACGGTGCCCTGAGCGCATCGCGAGCGGCCTTCATCGGCGGATGTTCCGCCACTTCACATGTTCTGGCCGGAAAGACGTATGGAATCCCGGTCGCCGGGACGCTTGCACACAGCTTCGTCATGGCGTTCGACAGCGAACAGGAAGCGTTCGACACCTTCGTCGACGCGATGCCGAACAATGCGATTCTGCTCGTCGATACCTACGACACGATGGAAGGCGTCCGGCGTGCCGTGGAGATCGGGCGAGCCCTGCAGCACCAGGGGCACCGGCTGGCCGGTGTTCGCCTCGACTCCGGTGATCTCGCCCCGCTGAGCATCGAGGCACGAAGGATCCTCGACGAAGCGGGCTTCGAGCAGGCATCCATCGCAGCCAGCAACGATCTCGACGAGCACCTGATTGCGAGCCTCAAGGAAAAGGGTGCGAGAATCGACCTTTGGGGAGTGGGAACGCGTCTGGTCACGGCATGGGATCAGCCGGCTCTCGGCGGGGTGTACAAGCTCAACGCCGTTCGGAAGCGGGGCTCCGCGTGGGAATCGCGCATCAAGCTTTCGGAACAGACAGGAAAGACCTCGATCCCGGGAATCGTCGGCATCCGGCGCTACGCAGCGGGGAAGAACCTCGGCGACCTGCTGTACGATGAGCTCGATCCGCCGGCGGAGGGAGATGTGACGATCATCGACCCGATCGATCCGACACGCCGCAGGACGCTCGCCGCGCCGGCTGCTCCTGAGGAGCTTCTGCAACCGCTGATACGCAATGGAGAGCGCGTCGCCGGCGTCATCGACATCGGCCGCATTCGCGAGCGCGTTCAGCGAGAGCTCGCCGGATTCAGTCCGGGCATCAAGCGACTCGAGAGCCCGGAGCGATATCCGGTCGGCCTCGAGGAGGGCCTTTTCCGGCGAAGGGCGGCACTCGCTCTCGAGATGCGTTCGACTGACAGGAGAACGCCCGTGTGAAGAATGCTCTGCTCATCGTCGATGTCCAGAACGACTTCATGCCCTCCGGGGCGCTGCCGACGCGAAAGGGGGACGAGGTGGTCCCCATCGTCAACCGGCTGCAGCCACGCTTCGATCTCGTGGTGGCGACACAGGACTGGCATCCGCAGAACCATGGGAGCTTCGCCACGAACCATCCTGGAAAGAGCCCCGGAGAGATCATCGACCTTGATGGACTCGAGCAGGTGTTGTGGCCGGATCACTGCGTGCAGGGCTCGGAAGGTGCGAAGCTGCATCCCGATCTCGATATCTCACGAATCCACAAAGTCGTTCGGAAGGGCACCGATCCCGCCATCGACAGCTACAGCGCCTTCTTCGACAACGGACAGAGAAAATCGACCGGGCTCGAAGACTTTCTGAGGGACGAGGGCGTCACCGACCTCTATATCGCCGGCCTGGCCACCGATTACTGCGTTCTCTGGTCGGCTCGCGACGCGGTGAGGCTCGGCTTCCGGACGCATGTGATCAGCGACGCATGCCGCGGGGTCGAGCTCCGCGACGGAGACATCGAGCGTGCATTCGACGAGATGCGCGCAAGCGGCATCGATGTCCTCGAGAGCAGAGACGTCTCGCTTCAGCCGGCGTGAGACTTCAGGAAAACGGCCGTCGAGTTTGTCTCTTGAGCTCCTCGCATGGACGAAGCATTTGCGCGAGCGACAGAGCTGCGGGCTTGCCATGCCGCAACGCAGCGCAATAGCTTCGTCCCTACGAGAAATGTGACGGTCGTGGGAGACAAGGTAAGCGTGCGCGCGACACACCTCGTTCTCCGTAGCCGTACGCGCCTCAGCGCCGTCGCCCGCCGAATCGTCGCTCGATGTTGAACCCGAGGTGAACGTCGCTCCGATCGAGACCGCCGAGAAAGGTGGACGAGAGGTACTGATCGACGTGCGTCGCGCGGCTGTTGGTGAAGAGCACCTCGAAGTAGTGACCCCCGATGGCGCGTTTGAGGCCGACGGCCCATGCGAAATCGGAAGGCGTTCCGGCGCGTGCGTCACGGTTCTCCGGAATCACTTCAGCAATGAGGCTCAGGTAGCGCTGAAGCTGATAGGCGACTCCGATGGGAACGTTGAACGCGTGCTCGAAGTCGCCGGCATCCGATGCATAGGTCGGAATGACGAACAACTCGATCCTGCGCCCGATCTGATGCGCGAGAATCACCTGCGCAAAGAGCGAGGTGCGGTCCGTCAAGCCTCGCTCGGTACGCCAGTCGACCCCCCCGCGCAGCGAGATCGAGAGGGGAAACGCAGGAGCTTGTTTCAACAATGCGAACCTGGCGGCCAGCTCGATGTCGTCCTGAACGTTGGATCGAAGAATCGAGAGCTGCAGATCGCGAACCGGCGCCCAGGCGAGTCCGATCGCCACGTCGGAGCTGCTGTCGAGACCCCAGAGCGAGTGAACGTCGCCCTCGTTGACCGGCTGCGCAAAGCGGTGCGTGAAGCGGACCTCCCACATGCCGGGCGAGAGCACGCGAGGAGTCGGAAGGTTGATCAGCGCATCGCCCAGAGGCAGCGGTGCGATGGGGATGTATCGCGGATCCTGAGCGACGGCGGCGCCGGTGCCCAGGAGAAGGCAAACAACCAGCGAGGCGACGCCTCCGCGGCGGATGTCAATCATTCGGTGCGCCCCTGCGGATCCAGTCGCGAATGAGATCGAGCTCTGCCTCGGAAAGCGGCGGGCGGCCCTGCGGCATCCGATCTCCGGAGATGCTCGGTGCTCCCGTCACCTTGAGATAGAGATAGCTGCGAGAGGGATCGCCCGGCGTGATCCGAGGGATGTTGGCTCCGACGCTCGGCCGATTGACGATGTTCGCGTAGGCTTGTCCCTCGACGAGAACCAGCTCCGACTGCGGAAACTGGGCGTCATGACAGCCGATGAGCGTGCAGGTGGGAGTGAAGATCTCGCGCTGAACGCGCGTGAACGTCGCCGAAGGATCGGGGGGTCCTTCGTCGTCGGGTGCGGTGGGGAGATCCTTCAGCTCACCGCAGGCGAGGGTGAGCGTCAATCCGGCGCACGCCAGGAGTCCTCGCAGTCGCGCAAACGAGCTCCTCATTCTCGACGAGTCAGAGTACCACAGGGTAGTGGTCGAACTTTGTGGCGGATGCGGCGCTCGTCACCGGGCCGAAGATCGGAATCTTCGGCCACGGGAAGTGGCTGGACATTCCGATGTCCAGCCCGTGACGCGGACGACGACCCTCCCCCATGGCTCACCGCGTCGTCCGTCACCGGGCCGAAGATCGGAATCTTCGGCCACATGCGGAATCTTCGGCCACATGCGAACGCCTCGAGGGTGCCTTACCAGCCGTAGTTGCCGCTGTTCTCAGGCCGCTCGCGGCCGAGAAGGGCTTCCGAGTACTTTCTGAACTCGATGATGCCGAGGTAATAGGCGGGAAGCACGCCCTGGAGGTAGTCGAGGTACTTTTCGCCCGGCGCCGGTTTGCCGTTGTCGGTGATGAGATTGCCGTAGACGTCATACGGGAGGTAGATGATCTCCTCCATGCCGCGCTGGCGGAAGAACTTCGTATCCGGTGCGAAGAGAAGGTCTTCGGGGCGCACTCCCGACTTTTCCTCGCCGGTGTCGAGAACTTCGCGAACGAGCGAGCGGGCGTCGGGAGCAGAGATGTTAGGAACTTTGACCTGCGCGATGGCGACGTTCGTCAGCTCCAGCAGCTCTTTGACTTCCTGGAAGTACTCTGCCTGGGCCGTACCGTTGTTGCGGTCCTTGAAGCCGAAGGCGATCGCCGTTTCTCCTCCCCGCTCGTTGCCGAACATCTCCACGCCCCGGGGGAGCCAGACATTGATCGTCTTCTGAATGTCTTCGATCGAGTAGTCACCGGTGCCGCTGGTGGCGTTCACGGCGATCTCGCGAAGGAACCCGCGGCCCGATCCGATGTGATATCCCTCCTCGGAGAGCATGGGTCCCATCGAGCGTGCCATCGGCGCGTAGGCGAAGACCTTCTGCATTTCGAGCTGATACTTGCCGACCAGGTCGATGATCGTGGCGAAGACGACGTTGTCGAGAAAGTTGTGGAAAGGAATGTTGAAAGCGTCGAGAACATGGTTCCCGAGCTCCATGGCCAAAAGCTCGTCCATCGTGTCGGAGGCGACGTCGGGATGGCCGGGCTTTCGCCAGCTCACGTCGCTGTCGAAGACCCAGAACATCTGGTAGGCGTGCCGGAGCTCTTCCGCCATGATGCGGAGAATCGCGACTTTCATCTGATCGGTGGGGGCATCCTCGAGAGTCAACCGGTGCTGCTGGATCGACCCGAGCTCTGTCGAGGCCTGGGCGCGAATGATGTCGCGGGCCGAATAAAACATGTTGCCGACCATGTCTCCCGCCCGTTCGACTTTCGGTTTTCCAGTCATGCGACCGAATTGAATCGTGTCTGCCTGCAGCTTCCCGATCTTTGCGACGAGCTGGTAGGGAGTCTGCGTCGCGTAGTAGGTGGACCAGTTCTGTTCGAGAAAAGTCAGCTCGGGGAAGTTCTTCTTCTGCCAGTCGACGAGCGCCTCATGGTACTTCGGAGTGATCTTCTCGATGGTGTACGCGGCCAAGACGACCTCCACAAATGAATTACCGGGGAGCAAATCCGGACGGGCGCTCGATTTCGCGCTGTGCGGGGAGTTCGGCAGCCGCATGAGCGGAGCCCCCGGTGCCAGCAGAGCGTAACCGCGCGACGCCCGGGAACATTCTCGCCAACTGCGTAAAACGGACGATTGGTGCCATAATGAGGCTGCTCAGTTGCCCATCCGGGAGAGATCGTCGCAGGATCCGGGGCTGAATTCCGAGCGAAACATGCCCGCTGCGAAGCATCGGCTGCTGATCCGCTTTCGAGCGACGACCATTCCCGGTTCGAGCGCGAGAAAGGAGTTCGCTGCGGAGCGACCTCTGTTCAGAGAACCATGGACCGCCTGACGCTCCTGCACTCGAAATCGTTTCCGATCGAGCGATATGCCGATGCGCTCGCACGGGAATCGATCGAGCTGATCGCCATCGACTCCATCGCCAGCGCTGCGGTGCAGCGCGAATCGCTCAATGTGCTCCTGCTCGATCAGGAACTGGCAGGGAACGGTCGTCCCATTCCGGGCATCGGAGCGAGAACGGTGATCATCGGGATCGGTCTTGCCACCTCCCGGAAACCGCTCGCCGGCGAGGAGATCTATCTCAATCTTCCGGAAGACCCGCCGCCGGGCGTTCTGCTCAACTCCGTGCGCAGGGGATACGAGTTCGTGTTTCAGCGAGTGCGCGCCGACGAGCTCGAAGAGCAGTTGCGGGAGCGAAACCAGGAGCTGAAACGAATCAACGAGATCGGCATGGCGCTGTCGACCGTGCGCGACCATTCAGTGCTGCTGGACATGATTCTGAGCAAGAGTCGTGAGCTCAGCCGCGCCGACGCCGGATCGCTCTATCTGCTCGACGAGATTCACGGGGTGGGAAAAGTGCTTCGCTGGAAGCTCGCACAGAACGATTCGATCGCAGTCGATTTCGAAGAGAAGGTGCTGCCCATCACCAAGAAGAGCCTCGCCGGATTCGTTGCGCTGACGGGTGAGACTCTGGTGATCGACGACGCGTACGAGCTCCCCACGGACGTCGAGTACTCGATCAATCGCTCGTTCGATCTGGAGACGGGATACCGCACGAGATCGATGCTCGTCTTCCCGATGACCAACCACGTCGGCGACCTGATCGGCGTGCTGCAGCTCATCAACCGCAAACGTCCAGGAGCGCCGGCGCAACTGACCGCGGAGGACGTACCCCGGGAGGTCATCCCCTTCGATCAGCACACGATCGATCTGATGCGCTCTCTCGCCGGGCAGGCTGCAGTGGCCGTCGAGAACAACCTGCTCTACGAATCGATCGAACGGCTTTTCGAGGGATTCGTCACCGCGGCGGTCACTGCCATCGAGCAGCGCGATCCGACGACTTCCGGTCATTCGTTCCGTGTTGCGGATTTCACGGTCGGTCTGGCGAGAGCGCTCGATGGACTCACGACCGGCGGATTCCGCAACGTGCACTTTTCGACCGCGCAGATCAAGGAGATCCGCTACGCATCGCTGCTCCACGACTTCGGCAAGGTCGGAGTCCGAGAGCAGGTGCTGGTCAAAGAGAAGAAGCTCTACCCGCTGCATCTCGACGCCATCCGCCTTCGATTCGAGTTTTCCATGAGATCGATCGAGGCTGCGTATTCGCGCCGGAAGCTCGACTACCTCCTAGCTGACGGTCCCGAGGGCTTCGACAGGAAGAGCGAGGAGCTCGACGCGGAGATGAAGGCGGAGATCGCCAGACTTCAGCGCGATCTCGAAGTGATCATCCATTCCAACGAGCCGACCATTCTCCCTGAGGGAGACTTCCAGTATCTGCAGGGGATTGCGACCCGTGGATACCAGGATGTGAACGGCGAATGGAGACTGCTGCTCACGCCCGACGAGGCACGGATTCTATCCATCCGCAAGGGGAACCTCGACTCCTCGGAACGCGACGAGATCGAGAGTCACGTGACCCACACATTCGAGTTTCTCTCGAAGATTCCGTGGACCAGGGACCTGAGGGCCGTTCCCGATTACGCGTACGCTCATCATGAGAAGCTCAATGGGAGAGGCTACCCGCGCAAACTGCTCGCAGAGCAGATTCCGCTCCAGTCGCGCATGATGACCGTCTCCGACATCTTCGACGCTCTGACGGCGGCCGACCGCCCCTACAAGAAGGCGATCACTACCGAACGAGCTCTCGACATCCTGAAGATGGAGGTCGCCGACGGTTTGCTCGACAGCGCCCTCGTCGACGTGTTCATCGAAGCGAAGATCTGGGAAAAGCCGGCCTCCTGATCGCCTTCCGGAGAATCAGCGGAGGTCGGAATGCTCGAGCTCGTCGAGCAGCGCCCGACACACACTTTTTGTCCGTTCCTGTCTGGAGGCGACCCATGCCGCCGCCTGATCCGGCAACCAGGCGGGCAGCTCCTCGGTCATGGCGAGGGTGTCTTCGAGGATCTCCCGCAGCGACGACCCCTCCCGCCGGGCGCGCGAAAGCCTCTCCAGAAGCGCCCGCAGGCCGCTGCGATCGACCAGACGCGCCGCGGCGACTGCCCGTTCGGCTGCCGTGGCGGGTTCGCCAGGGTCCTTCAGGCGCGCTGCGAGGCGCCGCAGATCGTCCTCGCTCACGACTCCTCGCAGGGCGAGTGCGGTGCGCGAGAGATTGCCGACGCGACTCAACCACGAAGCGAGGCCGGAAAACAGAAGCAGCAGATCGAGCTCGAGAGCCTCGCCGGTCGATGCGGGACGGTGTAGCCGCCGGGCGATCGTACTGAGTCGCTCCACCTCGTCGAACCGCGATACGCCGTCGAGATCGAGATAGAGCGGTTTGACCCAGGCGATGAGAAGCGCTCGCTCCGGGTGGATCGCTTGCTCTTCACTCATTCTCGACATCGTACCCGGATTCTCCGGAAGGGCGATGCAGCCGATCATCTCGCTCGAACAGCAGCCGCGCAGCCGTGGCGAAGATCGGAATCGACAACAAGCTCAGCACCGCTGCTGCCGAGAATGCCGCTCTGAATCCGAAATGATCGACGAGCAGGCCGGTGATCAGAGACCCCGTGCCGATGCCGGTGTCGAAGGCCCACAGGATGCTGCCGAACGTTCCTCCTCGCCGGGCGGGATCGGTGTGACGTAGAACGTAGGTGACGAACGCCGGGTAGGCACCGCCGAATCCGAGCCCGAAGAGAAATGCGGACGCAGCGATCTGTTGCGCGGTCATCGCGTACGCGAGCACGAAGAGCGAAAGCGGGACCATGGCGAGCGATGGATAGAGAAGGGCTTTCGGTCCGAAGCGATCCCCCAGCCGGGCGGTGAGAAGGCGAACGATCAGAATCGTCGTCGCGAAGACGTTGAAGAAGAGCGACGGCCTCGGGATCTGCCGTTCCGAAGCGAAAAGAGCGACATAGCTCGTGATGCCGCCGTAGCCGAAGGAGATCGCGAAGAGCGCGAGCGCGAGCGCAATGACGCGGAAGTCGACGAGCGTGCGGACAGAAGGGAAGGGGGTCTCGCGCGCCGTCCAGGCAACGGGGACGCGTGCCGCCAGGACCACCATCACGATCGATAGGCCAGCCATCTCCAGACAGAGGATTTCCCATCCGAACCGATAGATGGCGAGTCCGATCGTCGGTGCAACGGCAACCGCCGCCGTGCTCGCCATTCCCCAATAGGCGATCCCTTCGGTGCGTCGGCTTTCGGGAATGAAATCGGTCATCATGGCGGCGCTCGACGAGAGAATCGCCGACCAGATCGCGCCATGAACCGAGGCGATGACCAGCAGCAGAGGAATGCTGGGAACGAAGCCGTAGAGAATCGAAAAGAAGCCGAAGAAGGCCGCGGCCAGAATGAGCAGGCGCTTTCGGCCGAAATGATCGGCGAAGGCCCCGGTCAGCGGCGCCGCGAGAGCGCTCGCATAGGTGTAGACGGCGAGAACGAGGCCGGCCTGCGATTTCGATCCGCCAAGGTCGAGAATGCGGAAAGGAATCGTGGGGAAGAGCTGGAAGACGGAAAGGAAGGCGATGAAGGCGAAGATCCAGAGCCGGAGAAACTGAACGGTGAAGAGCCGTGACGAGTCTTCCGACATCCGGGGGGATTGTAGCGAAAGTCCGCGCGCCGCTTCACCCCGACTCGAGTGGCTGGACATTCCGATGTCCAGCCCGTGACGCGGACGACGACCGTTCCCCATGGCTTACCGTGTCGCCCGTCACCGGGCCGAAGATCGGAATCTTCGGCCACGTCGAGGACCTGGGAAGTACGGTACGTCTCAGAATGTTCTGCTGACGGAATGAAGATCAAGCGGGCGAAAAAGTACGGATTCTGCTCCGGTGTGCGCATCGCCGATCTGAGAGTCAAACGATTCGCCTCGAACGGCGGTCGTGGCGCGATTCTCGGCCAGGTGGTTCACAACGAGCGCGTGGTGCAGGAGATGGAAGACCTCGGTGTTCGCACCGTGGAATCGATCGATCAGGTCTCGGAGCCGACGATCGTGTTCTCCGCCCACGGCGTCCCTCCTTCATTTCACGACGAGGCAAAGGGGCGTGGGCTGCAGGTCCTCGATACGACCTGCAAGTTCGTCTACGACATCCACCGCGAGTCCAGGCAGGCGCTCGAGTCGGGTCATCACCTGATCTTCATCGGCGACCCGAAGCATCGTGAAGTGATCGGCTACACCCGCGATCTCGATCCTTCCCAATACCACATCATCCTGACGATCGACGAGGCACGAGCGGTGGACTGGAGCGTCTATCCTCGTCTCGAAGTCTTCTATCAGACGACGCTCAACGCGGAAGACTATGAAGACGTCGTGCGATCGATCGAGGAGCGGCACGCCGACGTCGAGCGGGCGGATACCATCTGCTATGCGACCAAGGAAAATCAGGAAGCTGCGCGGGAACTGGCCAGCGATCCGGAGATCGACCTGATCCTGGTGATCGGCGGCCGGAAGAGTGCCAATACGAAGCATCTGTGGGAGATCTGCCGGGAGTCGAAGACTTCCTACCTCATCCAGGGATCTGACGATGTCGATCCTGCATGGTTCGAGGGTGTCAACGGTGTCGGCCTGACGGCAGGCTCATCGACACCCGATTACGTCATCGATGAGGTCGAGCAAAGTCTGAGCTCGCTCTGATCGGCATTTGATGATTCTTGAAAATAATCATCGGGGAAGGGCGGTTATGGCGCGATGATGTCACGACGGATCCGCCGTATCGGCCTTCTCGGCCTCTTGTTGCTTCTCCTCCCGCAAACCGCTGCTCCGGCGCATGCCACCTGCGAGAAGAACGGAGCCAATGAGCAGCTCCGTTACACATGGCGCCTTCGAGGCGGACTCGCCTGGTTGGCAGGATTTCGCTTTCCGACATCCGGGGCAGGTGAGCTCGAGACCTTCCGCGAGAGCGGGCAGGAGATCAACAGCAAGCTGATGATCACCGGATCGAGTGGGGGCGACGATTTCTACCTCTACCAATCCGAGATGGATCGCACCGGCGACAGAACACTGGTCAGCTATCACGGCTACGCTTTCGGAAAGAAGGAGCGGAGCGAACGAACGCTCTTCGACTACGTGAAACGCCTCGCTCGGATTCACAAGAAGTCAGGCGAGCGAGCCGAAGACCGTGTCAGGCCGATCCCCTCGAGCTCGATGCGCGACATCCTCACGGGCATCTACTACATTCGACAGAATGCTACGGTCATCACCAAGCCGATCGAAACGCACATCTACTCCGATGGCTCCGTTTACCCCGTGCTCTTCCGTCCTCTCGGGACGGAGACTGTCGAGTTCAATGGGGAATCGATTCAGGCGCGGGCCTTCATGATCACCGCGGCGCGCGGAAGCGAGAAGCGATGGCCGGGCGGCGTGAGGCTCGTCATCTCGGATGATGAGCGCAGAGTCCCGCTGAGAATCGAGATCCGGCGCAGCCTGGCGACGCTCCAGCTCGACCTGCAGACCATCGAGCGCTGCGGCCTTCGCGTCGGATCGTAGATCGTCCTTTCATCCTGAGCGCTTCAACGGCGCTCCGCGCCCCGGTGAAGTCCCGGGACGGAGTCCCGGGATCCGGATCGCGATGGGACAATTCCAGTCCCGAAGGGACGATTGAAAATAGCCCGGGACGAAGTCCCGGGACCCGAGCGCGTTGGGAACAATTCCAGTCCCGGAGGGACGGCTGAAGCTGCCAGCCACAATCCACGACCAATCGGCAACACCATCCGGGGCGGTCAACCGTCCCTAAGGGACTTGCCGGTGGCTTTGTGGCTGCGCATTCCCGGGACTTCGTCCCGGGCTATTCTCAAGCGTCCCTTCGGGACTGGGTAGGGCAGCTCGTCACACGCCGACGGAGGAAGCCGACGGGGTTCCGAGGCCGCAGAAGAGGCCGACGAGATCGAGCAGCTCGGCAACGTGAAATGGTTTTTCGAGAACGGCCGAGGGGAGAAGCTCCTGATCCGCATCACTCACTTTGTAGGCCGAGATGATGATCACCGGACAGTCACGCCGGATGGTTCGATACCAGCGCAGCCACTCCCTCCCATCCATCTGCGGCATCATCAGATCGAGGATGACGAGCATGATATCGGGGTGCTTCTCGACGATCGGAATCGCATTTTTCCCATTGTCTGCGGTGAAGACTTCGAATCCGTAGGGGGAGAGCAGATCGCGGTAGGAAGCGAGCAGGCGCATGTCGTCGTCGATGACGAGCAGCTTACGGAGGCTCTGTACCGATCTTCGAGCGCGCACGACCAATAGTATCGCACCTCAGGGAAATATTTGCAGTTCCAAGATCTCGCCGCTTGAGCTGCAAATTGCATACCTCGGCATTTCCTTCACTTCCCGGCAGCCTCGTCGAGCTCGCCGGGAAGCAGCACGAATGAGCTCGGATCGTAGCGGAGAGGGAGGAGCTTTCCCTTGTGCAGCGGAAGCGAGCCGGGAAGGCGCACGTGCAGCACGCTCCCTCCTACGAGCAGTCCTGCTGCCTCCCACCGGCCATCCGCGAACGACGCTTCCTCGACATTGAGGATCAGATCGGATTCCTCTCCCGCGGCAGCAATCCGGAAATGATCGGGTCGGACGATCGCGATTCCGCTCCCGGAGAAAGGGGAGGTCTCGACGGTCCACGTCCCGATCGCCGATTCGACCGTCCGTCCCGTGACGTGAATGGGGATCAGGCTCGTCCTCCCCGACGCTCGTGCGGCGGCGCGCGATCGCGGAGCGTCGAAAACGCGGCGGGGCGATCCGGATTGCACCAGCGATCCCCCGTCGATCACCACGACCTGATCACAGAGGCCGAGCTCTTCGAAATGGGAGATCTCGCTGACGAGAGTCGATCCGATGATGCGGAGCGACCGGAAGAGGTGTTCAGCCTGGCCGAGACGATCGAAAGCTGAGGAGAGCGAGAGGAGCCGATTCGCGAGCACGACGGCAGGGCGGAGTGCTTCGATCTCGGCGAAGCGGACGCGCAGCTGCTCGCCATCCGAGAGCGTGGAGAAGCGGCGTTCGCTCAGCGTCTCCAGCTTCCACTTCGTCGACAGATCGAGGAGCTCCGCCAGCCGGTCGGTTCGATCGAGTCCGCGGCGCTGCAGCGCGGCGATCAGGACATGTTGAACCGACCATCGAGGGGGAAAATCGGGCGCAGGTGCCGCGAACAGGATCGGCCGCCGGGCGGGCTTCAGAGCGGCCGCGTCACGCGTGCCGAAGAGAATCCGGCCCTGGTCGAGCTTCAACGAGCCATGCAGCAGATCGAGGAGCGTGCTCTTCCCGCCGCCCGGCGGGCCGATCAGGGCGGTGTGGGTCCCACCATGAAAGGTATGGTCGGCGCGCAGCATGAACCGCGAATCGGGACGGCGAAAGAGCGCGTCTTCGAGCGTGATATCGAGCACGAACTTTGATTGTACTCACTTCCGCTCGAGGGATCTCCCTTCCGGTCCAGTGCAGGGGAGAGCGGGCGTCCCGCGCCCGCCTCTGTTCCATCCGCGATGATTCGCCCGATCCCCATCACGGCCTGCGCCGAGGCGGCTGCGACTGTCCCGGCCGGGCAGGAGGTTGACCACCCTGGAAAGGCCGTCGCTCGTTCCCCTGATCCATGCGCGAGGCCAGCATCTGGCGGAAGCGATCCCACTGCTCCTCGGCCAGGACGCTCCGCATCTCCACGAACATCAGAATCTCGCGCTCGAAAAGCCTCCCTCGTGCGGCGCTCAGTCGCGTCGCCGCCTCCTGAATGGCTGGACGATCCAGTCGACTCTGGTCGAGGTGTCCTCGGAGGTCGATGCTTCGCTTTTCGACTTCGCCGCGAAGGTCGATCAGGTCACTCGCATTACTCCGGAAAATGCGATCGAGATTCGAACGCTGCTCCGAGCTGAGTGCGAGCCGCCGCACGACTTCCTGTCGATCCCACCATTTCCCGGGCGGCAGGCCTTCGGCTGGCTGAGCAAGGAGTGGTGACACGGCAGTCATCGCCAGAAAGAGACAGACGTGCACGACGCGATTTCGATTCACAGGGGGCCTCCTCCCGCGTTTGTCGACTCGAGCTCCCACGACTCCCAGGCGACCATTCCGTGAAGATCCTTCAACTGGTCCGTTTCCCACGGATCGCGCATCGCCTGCAGACCTTGTGGAAGATAGTCGTCTGCCGGGGTGGGAGCGGCCTGCTCGTTGGCGCTCATGGGCGGCGCGACGACTCCGGCACCCTCTTCCGGTCCGGAGCGATTGCCGGGGCGATTGCTCAGAACGCCAGCCAGGGCGACGACCAGAATAGCCGCTGCCGCAACGAGCAGTGGACGTCTCCAGGAGAGCTGCGGTCGATCTCCTCGCTCGATCGCCTCGAGAATCCCGCG
The DNA here is from genome assembly GCA_035546335.1 of Thermoanaerobaculia bacterium. Classification (GTDB taxonomy): domain Bacteria; phylum Acidobacteriota; class Thermoanaerobaculia; order Gp7-AA8; family Gp7-AA8; genus DATKDP01. The sequence goes on from DATKDP010000129.1 coordinate 118,078, forward strand.
CCGCTGGCGGGACCAGAAACTGTCCGGCTTCGCGGCGGTTCTCGCATGACAGGCCTGAGCGCCTCTTCGGAGTTTCTGCTCGAGTCTCTCGTAACGAGCGGTGCACTCGTCGCATTCGGCGACGTGCATCATCACCGGCATGGAGTCGCCCGGCGGCAGGTAGTAGAGCTCGAGCAGCTCGACTTCGGTATGGTGTCTCATTCTGTTGCCCCCCCGAGGCTCGAATTTCCCGGCATCCACACCGACAGTTCCTTGCGGACCTTGTGAACAGCGCGGAAGAGATGGGCGCGGACCGTACCGGCCCGCAGCTCGAGCAGCGTCGCGATCTCTTCGAGCTGGAGGCCTTCGTAGTGGCGCAGCCTGAAGACGATCTTCTGTTGATCGGACAGAGCGCTCACCGCCCGTTCGATGGCGGTGTGCAGTTCGCGTGACATGGCGCGACGCTCGGCGTCGGGCTCTTCATCGACCGGCTCGATGAGCAGAGGATCGGTTGCATCCCTGTTATTCGTGAAGGGAAGCTGAAGCCAGCGCCGGGAGCGGAGTGCGTCGCGAGACCGATTGATGGCGATCCGCGTCAGCCATGTTTCCAGCTCCGCGCGTCCCTGGAATTTCGAGAGATTCAAGTATGCCTGCACGAACGTATCCTGAGTGACTATGTCTGCATCGCCCTCGTTCCGGAGGATCGCAAAGGCGACGCGGTAGATCTTTCGCTGGTGACGGGCAACCAGCTCCTCGAATGCAGAGTGATCCCCCTGCAGTGTCCGTCGAATCAGCTCCGGATCGCCTGCAGCATGCTCGTCTTCGAGACCGGCGGCGGCCATGGTCACCCCGATTCGACGCGCGCCGGCCATCCGGCGTGTACACCAGCGCGATTGCAATCCGCAGGACGGCGGCGCGGAGGATGGCCCGATGGTCCGTGGGGCGGGAAACGCAGTCTCGAGGCGAAGTCCATCCCGTTGGCGGTTACTTCTCCAGCCAGACGCTCTGATAGCGGACCGGAGGGGGGACGAGGTAGGTACGGAGCCCGCGAACCTCGGGGCGGTGAATCACGAAGAAGCGATCGTGGAAGAGGTAGACGACCGGCGCCTCCTCGAGTGTTTTGCGATTCAGGTCGCGATAGATCTGGGCTCGCCGCTCGTTGTCGTTCGTCCGTCTCGCTTCCTCGATCAGCGCATCGAGCTCGGGGTTGCGATAGTTCATTCCGCGGATCGTATTCGATTCGGAGTGGAAGAAGATGAAGAAGAAGTTGTCCGAATCGGGGAAATCGGCATACCAGTTTCCGGCGAACAGCGTGCCGTGTCCGATCTTCTGCTGATGTTCACGGACCTCCGTCGCCGTGTGCTGCGCGACCCGAGTCCGAATGCCGACAGCGGCGAGATCTTCGAGCACCAGCGGAATCAGCCCCGAGTTGTTGAACTCGTCGGTGTCCCACGTCCAGTAGTCGATGTCGAATCCGGAGGAGAGCCCCGCCTGCCTGAGAAGCGTGCGCGCTCTGTCGGGATCGTGAGAATACCCCCGGAGTGATGTGTCGTATCCGATGAGTCCTGGGGGGAGAAGTGACTCGGCGATCACTCCAAGGCCGGAAAAAATCTTCTCGTTGATCCGCTCCCGGTTGATCGCATAGTTGACCGCCTGCCTGACCTCGACGCGATCGAATGGCGGACTCCCGCAATCGTAGGTCAGGTAGGAGGTGTGCAGCTGGATCGTGTCGAGCAGGTAAGGGGCCAGCCGCGGATCGTTCCGCAGATCGCGCACTCCGGCCAGCGGGATGCCGTGCGCGATATCGATCTCTCCGCGCAGAAAGGCATCGGAAACGTCGCGGGCGCTCTTCAGATCGAGACGGAACGTCAGCTCGTCCACATGAGGACTCGCGTAGTGATTCGGGTTTCTGCGCAGGCGTACCCTTTCTCCGGGAATCGCCTCTTCCACGATGAATGGTCCGGCTCCGATGCTGTGCAGACCGCTGCGAATCGCCTCTCCAGTCTCCTCGACGGGAATGATCCCGGTCTCCGGCATCGACAGGAGCAGCAGAAAGAAGGCGAGCGGCTCGGTCAGAACGATGTCGATCGTCTGGTTGTCGACCACGACGAGGCCTTCGGCCGTGCGCGAGGTTCCATCCATCACGCCCTGCGCTCCCTTGATGTTGCGCATGATCCAGCGGCCGCCGGAGTTGAGCTCCGGGGACATCAGCCTGAGGAACGTGTCGCGAACGTCGGCCGAGGTGACGGGGCGGCCGTTGTGAAAGCGAATGCCCGGGCGAAGATGAAATCGGTAGATGGTTCCGTGCTCTAGGATCTCCCACCGTTCGGCGAGACCGGGCATCAGTTCGGCGCCCTCACCGAACTGCACCAGCGTTTCGTGAATGGCCTTGTTCATGAAGCCGAGGGCCATGAACTGGCAGAACGCCGGATCGAGCGTGAGCTTGTGCGGGAGAACGGTCGCGGTCGTGACGCGCCCGCCGTCAGTCGGGGCGGGGAGCTCGAAGCGGTGCAGCTCCTGGGTCAGAAGCGATGATTCGTGCCTCAGCGTGCTGGCCATCTGGTTCAGATCGGAGACGCTGAAGTTGCCCTCGCGCGCCCCCTGTTTGATGGCGCCCATCGATTTGACGATCGAAGCGCTCTCGGTGGCCAGGACGGAAGTCGCCTCCAGAACGTAGGACACCCCCTGCATGATGTTTTCCATCGCCTGGGAGATCGAACGGCTTCCGCTCTCCTGCTCGTCCATCGCGCGCTTGAGATGCTTCATGTAGTCGCGGACACGCGCTGCCTGCTCGCCGATACTCGTCGAAGTCTGCGACTGCTGCTGGGTCGCCACCGCGGTCTGCTGGATCATCTTGGTGACTTCTTCGATCGCCACCGTTGCGGCCTGACTGCCGCGCGCCTGTTCTTCAGTCGCTCGGGCGATCTCAGAGATCGCTTCGCGCGATCGTTCCGTCAGATCGAGGATCTTCGCCAGCACCTGCTCCGCGCGTGATGTGAGCGAGACTCCTTCGCCGACACGTTCCGCGCTGATGGTCATGTGTTCGGCCGCGCGCTCGACGCCCTTCTGCACGTTGCGGATCAGCGTTCGGATCTCCTCGGTCGATACCGAAGTTCGCTCCGAGAGATCGCGGATCTCGTCCGCCACGACGGCGAAGCCCTTCCCGCGCTCACCAGCCTGCGCCGCGATGATCGCCGCGTTGAGGGCCAGAAGATTCGTCTGCCCCGCAATCTCGTCGATCACCCGCACGATCTCGCCGATCTCCTCGGATCGCTCACCGAGCATGTTCAGCGCGATCTTCGCCTCCTCGACCGATTGCTGAATCTTCCGCATTCCCTCGGCGGAGCTCGCCACCGCCTCGCGGCCGTCGTTGGCCGCGTCGGTGACGTAGCGCGCGAGATCGGAGGAGTTCTTCGCCGATTTGCCGATCTCCTCGGTCGTGGCGTTCATCTCAACCATCGAGCTCGCCGTCTCGATGGCAAACGACGAGAAACTCTCCGTATTCGTCGCCACTTCGTTGATCGACGCCGTCATCTCCTGAATGGCCGACGCCGTCTCCTCGACGAATTCCGTCAGGGTGTCGGCGATGCGCCCCACTTCCTCGATGCTCGCCGACATCTCGAGAATCGACGCCGAAGTCTCCTCGGCGTTCATCGACAGGTTCTCCATCGTCTTCTGAACCGAGTTGATCGATTCGTCGATCTGAGTGACCGACACCGCGGTCGTCTCCGTGGAGCCCAGCTGGAGCGTTGCACTCCGCGCCAGAACGCGCGACCGCGTCCCGATCTGCTCGCTGACGGCGCCGACGTCGGTGGCCAGCTGTGAGAATCGCCGGATGGTCCGTTCCAGGCTCAGCAGCAGAGCGCGCAGCGCCGCCGCCATCTCTTCCGAACCGGCGGTCTCCTCGATGTCGCGCGTGCGAAACGTCAGATCGCCCGCGGTGATCCGGTGAAGGAGGCGTGCCGGCGATTCGTCGGTGGACGACCGGCGGCGCCGGAGGATCTCAATCCCACCGGCGAACGCTGCCACGGCGAGGGCTGCTGCGGCGACGGCCTTCCAGAACTCGGCGGCCTCGTGATCGCTGAAAAGTGCCAGAAGAATGGCGAACAGGACGATCGACGAGAACGCCAGGGAGCCGGCGAGGAGTGTCTCGCGACGAGGACCGTTTTTCATCAGTATGCCGCCTGGATGCTACCATAAGGAGGCGATCGAACGACGATCGCCACCCGCCCTGATGCGAGCGTTCATGCCCTCGTGCACCGGTCGACGGATGCCGCCTTGACGACGTACTTCGCCACGCAACGCGCGCTCCTCGACGAGCATCTCGCCGCGATCGCCGCGGAAGCCTCGATGCCGGACGTTCTGAGGCCGGCGATCGAGGCGGCGCTCCACGCTCCGGGAAAGCGCATCCGCGGAATCCTCACGCTCGCGGTCGGTGAGGCGTTGGGAGCTCGCGAGACTCGCCTGTTGGACGCCGCGGCGGGATTCGAGATGATTCACGCCTCATCGCTGATCCTCGACGATCTGCCTCCACTCGATGACGCGCAGTTGCGACGCGGCCTTCCGGCACTTCACCGGCAGGTTGGAGAAGACCTCGCGATCCTGGCCGCCGTGGCGCTTCTCAATCACGGATACGCCGCCATCGTGAAGAATCACGCCCGGCTTTCCCCCCGGCGCTGGCCGCTGGCCGAGCTTCTCGAGCGCGTCTTTGCCGCCGTCGGATGGGATGGAACGATCGGCGGCGAAGCGGTCGACCTTCACAGCAGTGCCGAGTCGCTCGACTTCGCCACGCTGGAATACATCCATTCGAGGAAGACCGGTGCGCTCTTCGTCGCCGCTGCGTCAACGGGAGCGATCCTGGCCAACGCCGCCCCACCGGCCCTTCGCTCGGTCGAAGCCTACGCAAAGAATCTGGGCCTCGCATTCCAGATCAGCGACGACATCCTCGACGTGACCGGGACGGCGGAGCGACTCGGCAAGGATGTCGGCAAGGACGAGGGAAAGCTGACCTTCGTCAAGCTGGCCGGCATCGAGGGCGCGAGGCAGATTGCCGGAGAGCTGATCGACACCTCGCTCGGAGCGATCGCCTCGCTGGGGGCTGCGGGAGCGCCGCTGAGGGATCTCGCGCAGATCGTGCGCGGGCGGATGTCGTGATGTGGACGAAATGACAAACGCCGCGACAGATGTCGCGGCGTTTGAGGGCTTGCCCTTCCATGCCGCCTGCGAGGTTAGCTGTCGGGTTCGGGCTGGATGCCCTTCCGGCTCTCGCCGGATTCACCCCGGACGGTGGCAAGCCGTCTCTGACTCTGCGGGTCCCCCGCTCCCCGGTGCCGGGGATTTGGCTGACAAGCCGCCACCAAAGGCGGCAAAGACAATGTGAGGTCTGGTCGCTGCTTTGTCAATGACGAAGAGCGGCGCCTGCGAGTCATTTCGAAGGGATGCAAGGACTCCAGCCGGTGGTGGAGCGAGCGACACCACCGGAAACGAAGGAGCGAATGGTTCACCAACGTCGCACCCCGAACGGGGGTGCGAGGAAGACCGGCCATCCTTGCCGCTTCGGGCGTCAACCGGCACATTAGTATCACCTCGCCCCATGCGACCTGCCGGACGACTCGGACGAAATAAAAGGGCTCTAGGGGGTCGTTTCGTTGACATCGCCTCCGAGTTGCCGCTATCGTGTCGCGGCCCCGAGGCGCGCCTCACGGCGCCCTGCCCAGGTAGCTCAGTTGGTAGAGCAGAGGACTGAAAATCCTCGTGTCGGCGGTTCAATTCCGTCCCTGGGCACCATCGCCGCGACTCCCTGTCGTGGCCGGCGCAGCCGCCAATTCAAACCTCCATCGACTCTCGTTTCTGGAGCTCGAGGCACGTTACTTCTTGCCCCGCGGGCTCGACCGGCGCCTGCCGACTGGCGATTCCCGTTGAATTGACACCGGTTCTTGCCCTCCCGGAGCGGGAGCGTCGGCTATCGCGTCCGCCGAGTCGGCTACCGCGCCATCAACCTTCCGCACCATGTCGGATCCTTCGTCCGTGGTCTCGCAGTGCTCATACTCGCCGGCAAACGATGGCGGTGCAAGCTCCTCCGACCCGAGCGTGTTTTCCCACCGAACGAGCTCGCTGAAGGAGACGAAGCGCACAGCGAGCCCGACGTCGAGCGCCGAGGCGAGCCGAACCTGAGCGTCGTCAGACTGTGCTGTGCGTAATCACGAGACTCGTACTTCGACACATCGCTTTGCGCGCATCCTGCGGCTCGGGCCAGATCGGCCTGGCTCCAGCCCCGGCGTGCGCGCATCGAGCGCAATTGCATCGCAAGGCCGATTCTGATGTGCCGTGCCACGAGCTCTTCCCGAACTTCCTTCTTCGTCAGGCGCGTCAGGCGCTCAGGGAGATTCGGTTCATCCGAGATCAACAGTTTCGCTGGTGGCTGTTCCATTTTCAATTTCCTGTTCCTGTTCCCGCGCCCGGTCTCTGACTCTCAAATTTCAAATATTTTTGGGTAGTCTTTTCAGACCCTCACCGTTTCTTTCGCGCCGCGACCGGTTGGATGCAGACCTTGTCGAAGTCGGCGAAGACCTCGCCGAGGGTCGCATTCAGCTCATCCATGGTTCCCTCCTGGGCGGAGAGCGCGTAGAGGAGGTCGACGATCCGCTGTGATGATTTCGCCTGCGCCAGGCCTGCCGGGGTCACGCAGAGCGATTTCTCCAGCGACGCAACCACCGCCGGATCGGTGAAGAGCACGCGCTGGATGAAGGCGACCGACATCGTGAATCGCCGGGGCTGCCCATCGTTCTCATCCGGATGGAAGGCGACGATGCTCAGCTTCCAGTCTCCTCCGTGGCTGACGTAGATGATGTCGGGATTCGAGCGAAACCGGCTCGACAGCCCTCGCGTGATCATGGCTCGAAGTACCGGGGGGGCGTCGATGGCGACCTCCACCCGCGGCTTGTACTCATCAGCAGCGGCGAGCGGAAGAGTCGCCAGGCTCAGAATCAACGCGGCAATGCAGAAGGTGATCGAGTGTCTCATCGGAGTGGATTCCTCACAGGAGTCGGGAAGTCGGTCGACTCTGGGACGAACCACGAAACGGAACGTTCTCTTCCGGCGGTGAATCGCCTTTCATTGTCGGCTATACTCGACGGGCGATTGACCGACGATCAAGCCACCCTCAGCGCCTTCGAAGCCAGGCTCGGATACAGGTTCGAGAGCCGTGACCTGCTGGTTCGTGCGCTGACGCACAAATCGTTCTCTCACGAATCGCGCGGTCGCGATGCGCCGGACAACGAGACGTTCGAGTTTCTCGGCGATTCCGTTCTCGGGTTCGTCATCGGCGACCTTCTGTTCCGCCGTTTCAGCGATCAGGACGAAGGGGCGCTCTCGAAGATGAAGGCGTATCTGGTCAGCTCCACCATTCTGGCGAGAAAGGCGCGGGACTACGGGATGGGCGAGGTCCTGCTGCTGGGGGTGGGGGAGGAAAAGTCCGGCGGGCGGAACAAGGACTCGCTTCTGGCCAATCTGTTCGAGGCCGTCATTGCTGCCGTCTACCTCGACGGAGGAATCGACGCGGCGCGCAATCTGATCGGAGACTCGTTCCAGGCCGACCTCGAGGCGATCGACCGGACGGACCTGCTCTTCCACGATTACAAGACTGCACTTCAGGAGCTGGCGCAGGGGATGGGCCTCGCTCTGCCTGACTACGTCGTCATCGAGGAGCTCGGGCCCGATCACGACAAGCGCTTCGTCGTCGAAGTGCGCGTCAGCAACGCGATGGCCTGCCGTGGTGAAGGATCCTCGAAGAAGGAAGCCCAGCAGGAGGCGGCGCGCCACGCGCTCGAGCAATACAACGATCGTCGCAACGGCGCCTGAATCCCCCGTGAGCCTCCGTTCCCTGAAGAGGTTGCTTCCGCCGGCGATGGCCGCCATTCTGCTCGCCGCCGCGCTGATTCCCGGCGCGGTGACCCAGGGAGCAATGCAGGCGGGCTCGACGGATCCCGATCTCGACTCTGTGCGCCAGGAGATGGGGAAACTGCGCTCGCGCCTCCGGACGCTTCGAGCACAGGCGAAGACGGCCGAGCAGGAGATGGAGGTGATCCAGCTCGAGCTCGCCATCCGCAGCAGAGAAGCGGCGATGGCAATCGAGATTCAGACCGAGGTCGACAGCGATCTGGTGGAAGCCGAGCGTCGGCTCGGTCTTCTGAATGAAGAGATCGATCGCCAGCGACGGCATCTGTCCGGCCGAATGAGCACGCTGTATCGCCTCGGCGGCCTCAGTTACCTCCGCATTCTGATGTCGCTCGACAGCAAGACGAGCCCTCTCGAGGCCATATCCATGCTCACCTACATGATCGGCCGCGATGCGCGGGCGGTGGCACGTTTCCAGGCGAGCCGGAGAGTGCTCGCCGAACGTCAGGCCGAGCTTTCGACGCGGCGAGCCCGTGTCGATCTCGCGCGGCGCGACGTCGAGCGAAGTCTTCAGGCGATGGCGGAGGCGCAGAAGGAGAAGGAAGCGGTTCTCACGCGCCTGCAGTCGGAGTCCACCGTCTCGGCCCGGCGTCTGGCCGAGCTGGAAGAGAAGGCGCGCCGGCTCGAGCGGCTGTTCTCGCTGCTCTACGGACATCATGGGGAACATTCCACACTGGCTGTGAGCATCGCCGAATTCCAGGGGGCGCTCGAATGGCCGGTCCGCGGCGCGATCCTCGAGGCCTTCGGGCCTCACAGAAATCCGAGGTTCGCCACGGTGACAGTGAACAACGGGATGAAGATCGAGGCGGCGGCGGGCTCACCGGTGCACGCCATCTTTCATGGAACAGTTTTGTTTTCTCAATGGTTCAAGGGATACGGTACTCTCGTGATCGTGGATCACGGGAATCGGGTGTTCTCGCTCTATGGAAACACACAGTCGCCGAGGGTCTCCGTCGGTGACCGCATCACGCCGCGGCAGGTGATCGCGACCGTGGCGGACACTGAGGATCAGACACGCGCGTATCTCTATTTCGAGATGCGCGAGAACAACAAGCCGACGAATCCCGGAAAATGGTTACGCTGACATGATCGAAAAGAAAAAACTCGCGTTCCTCGCACTCTCCATCGTGATGATGCTCAGTATTCTGACTGTCGCCGTCTTCGGACAGGTGCCTCAGCGGTCGGACATCTATCGCTACCTCAGCATCTTCACCGAGGTCTTCTCACTCGTTCGCAACAACTACGTCGAGGAAGTCGCGCCGGAACATCTCGTCGAGGGGGCGTTCTCCGGTGTGACGGATGCCGTCGACGAGTTCAGTTACTACATCTCGCCGTCGCAGATGGCGGACTACCGGGCGTTCACCTCCATCGCGCGATCGGGAGTCGGACTCGTGGTGACCAAACGTTATGGCTACGCCTACGTCATCGCGGCGATCGAATCGTCCCCCGCCGCCGAGGCGGGGATCCAGTCGGGTGACTTCATCGAGCAGATCGACGGTCAGCCGACCGCGAAGATGGCGGTGTGGCAGATCGAATCGGCGCTGGAGGGGAAGCAAGGGCGGCCGACGAGCGTGGTCGTTCTGCGCGGAGGAATGAGCAAGCGCGAGGAAGTGAGCTGGGTCCGCAAACCGTTCTCTCCCCAGGCGCCCACGCTCGACTATTACGGCGCCGTCGCTTACATCAAGATTCCGTACTTCAGCAGCGGAACGGCCGCGCGCTTCGCTGAACGCCTCGCCGAGGTTCGCACCTCCGGAAAGCAGAAGCTGATTGTCGACCTGCGCGGAAACGCAGGAGACAACATCGATGAAGCCATCGAGGCCGTCGATCATCTTCTCGCTCGCGGTGTCATCACCACGCTCACCGGCCGTCGTGTCGATGCAAAACGGTGGGAAGCGAATCCGGGAACCAGCTATGACGGCCAGGTGAACGTTCTCGTCGATACCTCGACCGCTTCAGGCGCCGAGATTTTCGCCGCCGGCATCCTCGAGAACAAGAGGGGAGGCGTCGTCGGCATTGGCACGTACGGCAAGGCCATCGTGCAGCGATTCATCGTTCTTCCCTCCGGCGGCGGGCTGAACATGACCATCGGTCATTACACGACTCCCGATCTCAGGCTGATCAAAGAGCGCGGCGTCAGGCCGGACGTCATGGTCGATCTCACTGCGAGCTCGGTCCAGGAAGACCCGAAGAAAAAAGAGGATGTCATCCTCAAGAAGGCCCTCTCACTCTTCGGCGAGCCGTTACCGGCCGCTGCTGCGGAGAAGGTCGCCGCCTGATGCGCCGTCCGGCTGGTGGCGGAAGTCGCGCCTTTCGGCGGGTCGCTCTCATCCTGGCGCTCCCGCTGCTCGTCGGTCTCCTCTATCTCGGATGGCAGTGGTCGCGAAAGGGCTCTGATCAGGCAACGACGACCGTTGCAACGGCCGGATCGCTGATCGCGGACGTCGAACGCGAGGGAATCAGCGACGCTCGCATCGTCCGGGCCGGCAACGATCTGGTCATCGAAACCTACGAAGCGCCGGAGACCGTGGCGAAACGTCTCCAGGAGCGACTTCCCGGGTCGAAGGTGACGCGCGGGGTGGCCGGAGATTTCGTGCTCAGCCGGCCGGAGGAAAAGGGGACCGTGCGCGTCCGCCGGTTTACGCCGGCTGATTCGGGAGCCGGTCTCGAAGATTCCGCCGCTGGCCTTTCGGTGGGGGGCAGCGGATCGGTGGCGATCATCCTCGACGATGCCGGTTTCGATCTCCGCGCAGTGAGCGATCTTCTCGGCCTTGGTGTGACGCTCAATTTCGCGATTCTGCCGAACGCTCCGCATGCCGGCGAGGCGGCCGAACTGCTGCGGCACCAGAATGCGGAGATTCTCTGCCATCTTCCGATGGAGCCTGTCGGATTCCCGTCGGTGTCCCCGGGAGAGGGATCGGTGCTGACTTCGATGAGCGGCGATGAGATCCAGAAGGCGGTTCGCAGCGCCGTGGAAGCGGTTCCCGGCGCCGTCGGCGTGAGCAATCACATGAGCTCGCGGGCGACCGCCGACCGGCGCGTGATGACCGAGGTGGCTGCGGCGCTCCCGCCGGGATGGTACTTCATCGATTCGCGGACCACCGCGGACAGTCTGGCCGGCGAGATCGCCAGAGGGGTAGGGCTCCGCACTGCGGCTCGCGATATTTTCCTCGACGACACCAGGACCGAAGATGCGATTCGAGCGCAGCTCGCCGCCCTGGTCCGGCTCGCCGGCGAGAAGGGATCGGCCGTGGGCGTGGGTCACCTCGCACCAGAGACGCTGAAAGTGCTTCGTGAGGATCTCCCGCTATATCAGCAGAGAGGGACTCGCTTCGTCCGAGCGAGCGATGTGGTGAAGTGATCTGCTCCTCGCGCTCTTTCTGATCGAGCTCGCTGCGGGCCTCTGTCTGCTGCTTCCGCTTGTGGGAAGACGCAACGCGGGGGTCAAGTTCTATCGCCTCGTTCTCATCACCTCGGCGGCTCTGATTCTCACCGCCACAATTGCACATCTGCTGGCAGGGCGCCGCGGTCTGGCGTTCGCCGACGCGATCTTTCTCGTCGCCGTCGTGATCGTCTATCTGGTGTTGCGATATCCGAAGCGGCTGATCTTCAGGTTGAGCGTCGCACTGCTCGGCGGCACTTGCCTCGCCGTTCCGATCCTCGCGTTCCATGCCGCGGTGATGCCGTCGCACCTGCTGCTTTCCATCGCCGGCGCGATTTCGTCGTCCGCTCTGCTCGGCAGCGTCACCCTGGCGATGCTCCTAGGACACTGGTATCTGGTGGTCAGGGGCATGGCGATCGATCCGCTCGCTCGACTGACCGTCGTCGCCCTCGGTGCGATGATTCTCAAGCTGCTCGTCGTCGGCTCGTCGATCGGGCTGCTCGTCCCCGAGGGTCTGGAGCGCGGCACGGACCTGCACAGACTCCTGTTCCGTGAGGGGATCTTCTTCTGGATGCGGGTGGGATGGGGGCTTTTGGCGCCCCCGGCGCTCTATCCGATGATTCGAGGGACGGTGAAGCTGCACTCCACGATGGCGGCCACCGGGATCCTCTATGTGGCGGTCGTTGCCGTGGTGATCGGCGAGGTGCTGGGCGGCTATCTGTCGATGCTGATCAGACTGCCGTTGTGAGACGGCGATGATTGAAATATATACAATCGTCCAGACGTCTACATGCATGGCACTCAGCATCAAGGATCCGGAGGCGGACAGGTTGGCTCGAGAGCTCGCGGCGCATACGGGAGAAACGCTCACCGAAGCGATCGTGAAGTCGCTCCGCGACCGGCTCGCTCGGGAGACAGCGCGCACCGGACCGAAGCGCACTGCCGAGATCCTCGGAGAGATCGGAAAGCGTTGCGCGTCTCTTCCGGTGATCGACGATCGATCCCCCGATCAGATCCTCGGGTACGACGAACGGGGGCTGCCCGGCTGATGGTCATCGATACCTCGGTGATTCTGGCGACAAACTTCTCCAGAACGGACGTCGAGCTCGTGGCCCTGATGAGCTGACCGACGGCGCTCTCACCCGAAAACGCATTACTGGCTCACACGGTACGCGGGGCGCACTCGGGCGACGCGCATGTCACAGTTTCGCAAGCACCCGGGCGAAGCTATTGCGCTGCGCTCCGCTAACGCGAGCCTGTTGCCGCGGCCCTCGCGCAAATGCTTCGCCCCTACGAGAATCCGGCGATCTCCGCAGTAGCCAGTTGCGCGTCTTCAATGTCGCCCGCCATGCGCCTCTTCGGCACCCGGAGGTGCTGCGCCGTAGACGTGCCGGTCGTGCACGACGAGGTCGAACTCGCGATGGTCGGGACTCCTGGGGAAGCCTCGATGGACCGCGCGACAGGCGTAACAGACCCCGACCTCCGGCAGTAGACGGTAGAGGACGACATCGATGATGGTGACCGCGAGGAGGCTCAGGCCCCACGTCCACGGCACGAAGATTGCGCCGATGACCACGAGCACGAGACCGGTGGTGCGATTGAAGTCCTTCTGTGCGTACATCTCGGCGCAGCCGCAGGCCGCACAGGCAGCGAGAGGCGCCGAGCCGTCAGGCGGCAGGACGTCATACGTGCTCCCGCAGTTCTCGCAGGTGGGGGAGGGAGCGGCCGCCGAGGCTGCGAGCCTCCAGTCACAATGCTTGCAGAGGAAATGAACGGTGGCAGGCATCGATCTCAGGAGGGCTCTCGTCGAAGAGTCTAGAACGGGAATGACCCGATCGCAACGCCGCGGGGAGGCAACGGGCGGAAACGATTTCGAAAACGTCGAAATGAATGGGGTTGAGCTGACTGTTGCTACGGTCGTGCGGAGCATTGTATTTCTTATTGCGACGGCGTTGCTGCTGCCGTCCGTGGCGCATTCGGCTGACATTCTTCCTCTTTCGGAGGTGCGGAAGGGGATGCGCGGACATGGACTCACCGTCTTCGACGGGGCTACCGTCGAGCGCTTCGATATCGAAATCCTCGGGATCCTGAACAATGTCGGGCCGCGGCAGGACATCATTCTGGTGCGCGTCGACTCGCCGGTCACCGACAAGGCGGGAATCATCGCCGGAATGAGCGGGTCGCCGGTCTATGTCGACGGGAAGGTGGTCGGCGCTCTCGCCTATGGATGGCAATTCTCGAGCGAGGCCATCGCCGGCGTCACACCGATCGAAGAGATGCTCAGGATCGGTACCGGAAGGGCGGGGAGAGCCTCGAGCGCTTCGCCCGTAATGAGCGGATCGGCGTTTCTTTCGAGTCTCGTCGACCGCGATCCGCTCCGGCAGCTCGACGACGTCATGAAAGGGTTCACCGCCGGTCAGGTCTCGGCACTCGGCAGCGCCCTTCCGATCGCCGTTCCTCTTTCGTTTTCGCGTTTTGCTCCCGATACCGTAGCGCGGTTCAGTCGCTACTTCGACAGTGCCGGGTTCGTCGCCGTGCCGAGCGGCTCCGCCGCCGCCCGCGAAACCGCGTCCGTTGTTTTCAGTCCCGGTGATGCGGTTGCGGGAGTTCTGGTCGACGGCGACTTTTCGATCGCCGCCACAGGGACGGTCACCCATGTCGAGGGAGATCGCGTCTACGCCTTCGGCCATCCGTTCCTCAACCTGGGTGAGATCAGCTTCCCCATGGCGAAATCGGACATCGTAGCGGTTCTCCCCAATCTCGCCACATCCGCCAAGTTCGCCAACCGCGGACCGATCGTCGGCACCTTCAAGGAAGACCGCTTCGCCGGAATCCTCGGGATCATGAACGTCGATGCGGAGACGATTCCGGTGACTCTGTCTCTCGACGGCGCCGGGGAGCGGCAGACGTTCGACTTTCAAGTCGTCCGGCATCCTCAGCTCTCGCCGCTGATCATCGCCATGGCCACCGACAGCGTCGTGGCCATCGCGCAACGCGCTGCAGGGGAGAGGACGATCCTGCTCGACTCGGAGATCGCCATCGATGGCTTTCCGCCGATCCGCCTGCGGGACGGATGGGCGGGTGCTTCCGCACGTCAGGCGATTCCCGCCTATCTCGCGATCGTCTCGAGCTATCTTCTCTCCAACGAGTTTCACGATGCCGGCATCCGGAGCGTGAAGATCAATCTTCATCATACCGACGAGCTGCGGATCGCGAAGGTTCTGGAGGCCTCGGTCGAAACACCGCCCTCCGGATCGATCCGTCCCGGAGATACGATCGGCGTGCGCGTGCTGCTCAAGCCCTTCCGAGGTGAGCCGTTCACCGAACGATTCGAGATCCGCGTCCCCGAGAGCCAGCGTCCCGGCAACGTACACCTCTACGTCGGCGGTGGAAGCGTGATCAATCAGCTCGAGTTTTCGCTCGTGCCGCCCGATCCCCGAACGCTCCAGCAGGTCGTCGGAGTGATCGAGCGCCTTCACTCGGCAACCGAGCTGCTCGTGGGACTTTATTCGACTGCTGATGGTGCGGTCACCGCAGGCGTCTATCTGCCGACGCTTCCTCCATCGATCCGCGCCGTCGTCGAGGCCGATTCATCGAATGCGCCGAAAATCCCCGTTCGCTACCACGCCGTCGAAAAACAATCGCGATCCCTCGACTCCATCATCGAGGGGGCGCTCAAGGTCGATCTCCAGATCCGCCCGAGAAGTTGACCGCAAACATCACCCGAGCACCGGCCGCTTCCATCGGGAACGAATGATTCCCGGCCGTGCGATCACAAGGTAGTCGAGAGAGGGGTCCATGCGCCTTCTGATTTCTCTGGTCGTATTCTTCGCTTCGGCGAATCTCTACGCGGTTGCGCCTCAGTTCTGGCGTATCGCGACGGCGGAGGAACTGCTCAGCGGTGAGCTCGAAGGGATGGCAGTCACTTCGAGCGCCGAACTGAAGCCCGGCCCCAACGTCGAAAAGATCGCCTCCTTTTCCGATCCATTCGTTCTGTCCCAGGCCGCCGATCGGTCGGGGACGCGATATTTCGGAACGGGGAACGACGGCAAGGTGTATCGCCTGCGCGGAACCGAGCTGAAACTTCTCTTCACTGCGTCCGAGCCGGAGATCTACGCCGTGCTACATTCTCGCGGCTCGCTCTATGTCGCTTCCTCGCCGCACGGCAAGGTCTACAGAGTCGATCCTTCGAGTGGCGCAGGCTCGGTCTTTTTCGATCCGCCGGATGCCTACATCTGGACCCTCGCCGAATTGCCCGACGGCGGCTTCGCCCTCACCACGGGACTGGAAGCGAAGCTCTATCGCGTCGACAGCGGGGGAGAAGGAAAAGTCGTCTTCACCGCGCCGGAATCGCACCTCCGCTCGCTCGCTGTGGCCGACGGTGGTCGCATCCTCGTCGGCGGCTCCGGCGAAGGCCGCATCTACGAGATCGACGCAAAAGGGGAGGGACGAGCGCTCTTCGACTCCTCGATGACCGAGATCTCCTCGATCTACTTCGACCCCCGCACGAAGATCGCATGGGCGGCCGGAGCGACCAGCGTCCTCCCCACGACTCCCCCGGCCAGACAGCAACCGCAACAGCAGCAGCAGGGAGGACAGCGAGGCGACCAGGGAACACAGGGGGGCGGCGGTGGCAGGCGCGAAGGGGAAGCGAGTGCGAGTGTCGAGGTGAGCTTCTCATACGACGAACAGCCTTCAGGCCGCCAGCAGCCACCCCAGCCCGTCGCCGCCTCGGAGGTCTATCGAATCCATCACGAAGGATACGTCGACATCGTGCGCCGCCTCGATCGCGAGATCATTTATTCCGTGACCGGGAACGAGGATGGATCCATCTTCCTTTCCTCAGGTCCTACGGGCCGCGTCTATCGGCTTCGCGACAATCAGATCTCTCTGATCGCCGTTCTTCCGGAAAAGCAGGTCGTCTCGTTCTCCAATGATCGGGACAACGTCTACGCGACGACGACCAACACCGGTGCGGTCTACCGCATTGGACAGCAGACGACCAGCAGGGCCGAGTTCCGGGCCCCGGTCAAGGACACGGATCGATTCTCGCGTTTCGGACAGTATGCGATCGAAGGTCGCAACCTCCAGCCCGCGCGTCTGACGATGGCCTTCCGAAGCGGCAATACCGATACGCCGGACGCCACCTGGAGCAGCTGGAAAACAGTGAACGGGACCGACGGAAGAATCGATGCACCAGCGGCGCGATATCTTCAGTGGAAGCTGACCGTGGAGAATGCAACTCCGCAGCTCACCATCGACTCGGTGACGATCTCCTACATGAATCGCAACGTCGCCCCGGGCATCGAGTCGGTCGTCATTCACGAGCCCGGCGTGATCTTTCTGACAGGCAACTATCCGGCGCCTCCTCAGGTCGTCGAAGCGACGAATCCGGACGAGCAGGGAATCTTCACCGCGATCGACAACACGACCGAGCGGGGGATTCCAGGCAAGCGGTACTACCGCAGGGGATTTCGAACGATCTCCTGGAAGGCCCAGGACGTGAACAACGATGCGTTGCGGTACACCGTGTCGTTTCGCCGGAAGGGGGAGACGAACTGGCTCCGGCTCCGTGAAAACATCGAAGAGACGCAGGTCAACTTCGATACCTCGCAGCTTCCCGATGGCCGGTACGAGGTCCGTCTCGTCGCCTCCGACGCGCCCGGAAATCCGGACTCTCCTCTCACCGATACGCGGGAGGGGGCCGAGTTCGTCGTCGACAACAGCGCGCCGGTCATCACCTGGACCGCCGAGGGTGCCGACATCGTGATCCGTGTGACCGACGCACTGTCGACCGTCACCAGGGTCGAGTACTCCGCCGATGCGGAAAAGTGGATCCGTCTGACGCCGGAGGATGGCATCGCCGACTCGCGCATCGAGACCTATCGGTTGAAACGAGCGACGCTCGCCAATCGCTTCGTCGTCGTTCGCGCCGTCGATGCATTCTTCAACGTCGCAACCGCATCGATCACGACGAACTGACGTCTTGCTGTCATCCCGAGCGGGTGGTGGGAGGGAAGGCGAGGGATCTCCCCGCAGGTCCAATGGAACCGACTTGCGACTCCCCGCGCTCTCGTTCAGGATGACGCAAGGCGATGCCTCCGTACCCAACATCGGTTCGCCCACAGCAGCAGGGGCGGGCGCGGGACGCCCGCTCTTCCCTCGATGCTCACGCATGTGGACACCGCCTTCCGCGGAACTGTAGTATGCCTGCGCCCTGAAAATGAAAACGCCGATCGCCACGCTTCTGCTTTTCACCGCGCTCGTCGCATCCGCCTGCAGCAGGGAACGAGCTCCCACGCCCGAGCAGGCCGCTCCTGCTGCGGAAGAACAGCCGGTCGAGGGAGGCACTCTCGTCCGGCGGCTGGAGAGCGATGTCGCGACGCTGAACTTCGCGCTGACGACGACCGACTACGAGAAGCAGGTTCTCTCCTACCTTCACGACGCCTTGATCGAGCTCGACTCGGAGATGAATCTCGTGCCGGGCCTGGCCGGGCGGTGGGAGATCTCCGACGATGGAAAAGCGTACACCTTCCATCTCAATCCCGCTGCGCGCTACAGCGACGGCCGTCCCGTGACCGCCGGAGACGTCGTCTTCACACTCCGCAAGATCGTCGATCCCTCCAGCGGATCGACGCAGTTCTCCGCGATGTTCGAAGGCCTGCGCAGCGATCAGACCGTCGCGCTCGATCCCCAGACCGTGCGCGTGGTGTTCGATGAAGCGCACGCGGCACGACTCTATGCCTTCAACATTCCGGTGTTGCCCGAGCATGTCTACGGAAAGGGAAATTTTCGAACCGACTTCAACGACCAGGCCGTCGGGAGCGGCCCGTACCGGCTCGCCAGACGCGAGGCGGGGAAAGAGATCGTCCTCGAGCGTCGCGATGACTACTGGAGAACGCAACCCTGGATCCATCGCATCGTCTTCAAAGTCATCGCCGAGGATGCGGTCGCCTGGAATGCGATGAAACGCGGCGACATCGACGAGATGCTGATCTCGTCGGACCGCTGGCTCTACGAAGGAGACGACCCTCAGGTGCGGAGAGTGATGGAGATTCATCGCTACTACGACCTGGCTTACAACTTCATTCCGTGGAACAACCGCGATCCGCTCCTCTCCGACAAACGCGTGCGCACGGCGCTTTCCATGGCGATCGACCGCTCCTCGATGATCACCGATCTCTACCACGGGACGGCACGAATCATCACCGGGCCGTTCACC
Organism: Thermoanaerobaculia bacterium; assembly: GCA_035546335.1. Classification (GTDB taxonomy): domain Bacteria; phylum Acidobacteriota; class Thermoanaerobaculia; order Gp7-AA8; family Gp7-AA8; genus DATKDP01. The sequence continues at coordinate 136,614 of DATKDP010000129.1, forward strand.
CCCGACCAGTGGGCCTACAATCCTCAGGTGCCGGCAATTCGCTACGATCCGCAGCAGGCTCGCGCGACGCTGGAGTCGCTGGGATGGCGCGACACGGACGGTGACGGAACGCTCGATCGGGACAAGAAGCCGTTCGAGATCGAGATGCTCATTCGCATGGGCAACGCGACCGCCGAGAAGCTGGCTCAGATTCTTCAGGACAACCTCAAGCCCGTCGGCGTCCGCCTGAAGATTCGCAAGGTGGACGACGCGACATTCTGGGATCGCATCATCAGCGGGGACTTTCAGGCCTCCTCGCTCACCTGGAGCCTCGATCTCGATCCCGACCCTTACAGCTACTTCCACTCCTCGCAGTTTCCACCGAACGGCCAGAACTTCGTCTTCTATGCGAGCTCCGAGGCGGATCGGCTGATGATTGCAGGCCGTCAGGAGCTCGACCTCGCTGCCAGGCGAGACATCTATCACCGCCTCCACGCGGTGCTCGCCGGCGATCAGCCGTACGCCTGGATCGTTCAGGTTTCCCGAAAATGGGCCGTCAACAAGAGGTTACGTAACGTCCGGGAGGCGAAAGGTCTCGGACTCTTCTCCTGGTATCCCGGTCCACGCGACTGGTGGATTCCCCCCGGCCAGCGCCATCACGACCGCCGGTGACCTCCGGAATGCCGTTTCGCGCGCCTCTCGGGGACGGGTAGAATCGGCGGGAGGATGCTCCTTCATCTCCTGCGACGCCTTTTCTATGCGGTCGTCACCTTCTTCGGCATCACCCTGTTCGTCTTCGCGCTCGTTCACGCCGTTCCTGGTGATCCGGTCCGCTTCCACTTCTCGCAGGTCCGGCCGGGAGCGACGATCGATCCGGAGATTCTCGAGGCCATTCGGGCGGAGTACCGTCTCGACGAGCCGGTCCTGACGCAGTATGTAGTCTGGCTCGGGCGCCTCGTGCGGCTGGACTTCGGCCGTTCGTACGGCAGCCAGCGGGACGTTGCGGCGACGATCGCCGCGAAGCTCCCGAATACGGTGCTGCTGAACGTTGCAGCCCTCCTCGTCGCGCTGATCCTCGCGCTGCCGATCGGGATCGCGAGTGCGGTGACTCGGCGCCGGTGGCTCGACCGCGGCTCGGCAGTCCTCTTCATCCTGCTCTATTCGCTCCCGAATTTCTGGGTCGGACTTCTTCTCATCCAGTTCTTCTCGGTCAAGCTCGGGCTCCTTCCGCTGTACGGCATGTCGTCGGTGTCCGCCGACGCTTCGACCTGGGCGGCGCTGATGGACCGCGGCAGCCATCTCGTCCTTCCGGTGGTCACGCTCGCCTATGCACAGCTGGCGATCTTCGCCCGCTTCTCCCGTTCGGCTCTGCTCGAGGTCGTTCGCGCCGATTTCGTGCTCGCGGCTCGGGCGAGGGGGGCGGGGGAGATGCGCGTGATCCTCCACCATGCCGCTCGCAATGCCCTCATGCCGCTGATCACGCTTCTGGGAATCACGATCCCTTATCTGATCTCCGGGAGTGTCGTCGTCGAGCGACTCTTTCAGTGGGATGGAATCGGGACGCTCTTCTTCGATGCGGTTCTCGCTCGCGATTATCCGATGGTCATGGCGCTCACCGTTCTCACGGCATTCATCACGCTCGCCGCTTATGCCTTGACCGATCTGCTCTATGCGCTCGCCGAGCCGCGGGTCCGCTTCGTCAAGGAGCCGCGATGACGCGCGGGCGGAGGAAGCGAGGCGACACGCTGATCCTGTGGCTCGCCGGAGGGCTGCTCGTCCTCTTCGCCGTCATCGCCCTCGGCGCCTCGCTGCTCGCCTGCGAGCGGCCAATCGTCGCGATCGGGGGAGGGGGCATCCATCTGCGGCCGGCTCCGGCCTCCATTCCGGCCGGCTCTCTGATCATCCAACCTCCCGTCCCCTACTCTCCTGATTCGATCGACCTCCGGCATCGGCTGCGGCCTCCCGGCCGCGACCACTGGCTGGGAACCGATGACCTCGGGCGCGACGTGCTCGCCCGGATGATCCACGGCAGCCGTGTCTCGCTGACCGTCGGATTCGTTGCGACGGCGATCGCCCTGCTCGTCGGGACGCTTCTCGGCGCGCTGGCCGGCTACTACAGCGGAGTTTTCGACTGGATCGTGTCGCGTCTGATCGAAGTCATCCTCTGCTTCCCGTTTCTCGTGCTGCTGCTGGCGATCGTCGCGCTCTTCGAGCCCTCACTCTGGACGATCATCGTCGCCCTCGGGCTCACTTCGTGGACCAGCGAAGCGCGATTCGTCCGCGCGGAGTTTCTCCGCAACCGCGAGATGGAGTTCGCTGCCGCCGCGCGGGCCAGCGGTGCCGGCGATGCGCGGATCATTTTCAGGCATCTGCTTCCGAACTCGCTCTCTCCGGTCATCGTCTCGGCGACGTTCGGAGTCGGCTCGGCGATTCTGATCGAATCGGCGATCTCGTTTCTCGGGCTCGGCGTCCCGCTGCCGACCGCGTCGTGGGGAACGATCCTGGCGTCCGCCCACGAGCACGTGACCATCGCCTGGTGGCTCGTCGTCTTCCCGGGAGCCGCGATCTTCGTCACCGTCGCCGCCTGCAACCTGCTCGGCGACGCACTGCGCGACGTGCTCGATCCGCGAGGAGATCGTTAGAATCGCCGGTTTCACCGCTGCAGCCGGTCGCTGAACCTGGTGTACGAAACAACTTCGTCGTCGGGAAGCCGTTGCCCTCCCGTTGGCCGATCCTCCGCCAGAGCAAGTCATCCCGAAGGGATGCAGGGATTCCAGCCGGTGGTGGAGCGCGACACCACCGGAAACGCGTCACGAATTCACATCGGCAGCCAGTACGAGATCTTGAGCAGGAAGACGTCGCGGGAGGGGGCGTCGGCGAGGGCGCCGAGGTCGCGGCGGAGGCTGAAGTCGCCGATCGGGGCGACCTCCGAGCGATTCTCGTTCCAGACGGCGTAGAGTGCCGAGCCGGGGCGGAGCTCCCAGCGCACGACCGCACTGCCGCGCACGCTGCGGAAATTGAAGTCGGAGTCGAACGGGGCTGCAACCGCGGTGTACGCGTCGTCCCGCGGCCGGACGAGCTGCTTGAAGTCGCGGTAGTCTCCGCTGGCGATGAAGGGCTGGAGGTAGAGCTGGAACGAGAGGCGGGGGCTCATCGTCCATTCGGTCCTGATTCCGAGCTCGAGCTGTTCCTGATCGAGGGCCGAGAAGATGTAGCGGCTGCCGAAGGTCGGTTGATAGGACGGGTCGATGATCGTCGTCACATATTGCGTCCCGCTCGTCGTGTTTCCGTAGCGGGGTGACAGCGACAACCGAATTGCCGGACTCGGGCGCCAGGTGAATGTGCCGCCGGCCCATCGCTGGTTGCCGCCGTCGTTCACTTCCACGAGCTCCGTCCATACATTGAACGACAACCGCTTGCGCGTGTCGCTCCCGAAGCCCCCGCCGTAATAGTAGCTGCCCGGTCCGATGATCGACGGACCGCCGCGCGTCCGCTGATCGTCGATGATGTCTTCGCGCGCTCCCGCCCACCCTTCACCCCACCAGTAGTTCTTGAACTGGACGTAGTAGGCGGACCCGACACCATTCGCCGTGAGGTCGCCATCGAAGTTCCAGTTCTGGAATTTCGATACCCAGCCGCTCATCTCACGAACGTGCTTTTTGACGTCGGTGTCGCGGTATTGAAGAACGGCATGGGTGGAGATCGCGTCGACCCGCGGAAGGAATCCGACGTCGTTGACCTCGAATCCCGGCGAAAGCATCTGGACCTGGACGTTCGGCCGCCACTTTCCCTTCTGCCTCGCGAACATCGCACGGCTCATCCAGCCGCTGAGCGACGTTCGGGTCGGATCGAAGTCGACATGATCGGCGTCGGGGCGCTGGTAGTAACGTGCGGCGTTTCGCTGCGTTGCGCCGATGGCGTTCGCCGATCCTTCCACGTACGACGATCCGGCCAGCCACTCGAAGATCCACTCCTTGTCCCTCAGCAGCGTGTAGCCATCGAGACCGGCGAAATAGGAGTTTGCCCGGAGCGAGTCCTCGAGGTGCCCCGAGAGGTCGCGGTTCGTAGCCGTGAACATGAATCCGGCGCGCGAGTCCTTCCCATACTCTCTCGTAGCTCGGGTCACGAGGTAATTGGTCATCGGCTCGACCTCGTCCCTCCATTGACGAAGCTCTGTAGCGCCACTCGCCTGCCGCTCGAACACCCCGAACGTTCCTCGCTCCCGATCCGTCAGCGCGTTCAGCACGCCGATCGTCCATTTGTTCCCTACCTTCCCGGTGACCTTCGCTGCCCCGAGAATCGTCGTCTCTCCCGGCACGTCGGAATGCTGCGAGGGGACGAGCCCCTGTGGTGACCGCCCGATGCGCCGCGAATAGAAGAAGGTCGGAAACCACATGTTGAATCCCCGGCGGCTGTTCGCGGGACCGCTGCCGAAATTGAAGATGTTCGCCCCTTCGGTGAAGAAGGGGCGCTTCTCCGGGAAGAACGTTTCGAACTGGCTGAGATTGAGAACGGCCGGATCGACTTCCACCTGGCCGAAGTCGGGGTTGATCGTGCCCGTCAGCGTCAGACTCGAGGTCAGCCCGTACTTCATGTCGACCCCGCCATCCATCCGGTGGGTCATCGAATCGATGAACGGATTGTCGATCCTGCTGTGCAGATCGCTCCTCGCCACACCGTACGGCAGGATCTCGAATCCGCGCCGCGGCCGGATCCCTTCGATGCCGGTGAGATCCGCAAAGCGGGAAACGAATCCCGATTCATTCTTCGGCGTGTAGACGAGACGCGTCGTCTCGAAGGTCCTCGGATTCCAGCGACTGATGTTGAACCCCCAGGTGTGCACCGGCCTGTCGGGGAATCGAAGCTGCGAGTATGGAATCTTCACCTCGGCGATCCACCCGTTGTCGACGATCTTCACCGCCGACTGCCAGACCGCATCCCAACTGATGTCGGTGTAGATGTCGTTGTAGAGAATCATGTCCAACTGAACATTCGACGGATTCACGACGAAGGCCGCTCCGTTCAAACGGTCGTGCTGCGAATCGATGCTGATCCGGATGTAGTCGCCATTGTTCAGATCGCTGTCACGCCGCGCCAGCAGCGGCGTCACCTTGCCGCCGTCTTCCATCAGGGCACCGAAATAGATCGCCTCGTCGTCGTAGACGATCCGGAGCCTCGTCTGGTCCTTCGCCGGCTGTCCCTCCTCCGGGTCCATCTGCGTGAACCCGGTGATCTCCGGAGCGGACCGCCAGGCTTCATCGCCGAGATCTCCGTCGATCAGGGGAGGGACGGTGGCGCGCACCGCCTGGTAGGTGGGACGAGGAGCGCTCTGCTGCCCGAAGGCGAAGGGAGCTGCGGCCACAGCGGCGATCGTGAGAGCCCGGGATGCGAATCTGGTCATCGGCATCGTTCCTCTCGCGCATGAGGCTGCGGAGCGATCCTCATGGTTCAGTAAGTCTCTGCGTCATGGCTAAAGACGACAGGAAGCGATTCAGGTTTGTCTTGTTCACAAAAAGTTTCGAGGGGCGGGTGCAGGGATGCGGCAGCGGAACCCAAAAAGGAGGAATCTGCTGCCTCGATTCCTGCACCGCCTCTGGTTTTGCGCAGCTTTGCTCAGCGACAGGTCGAACAATCGAATCCTCTCCGCCGGGGCGATGGATGCCGGGGCGAGAATGTGCTACATGTGCTACAACTGAGGCATGCGAACGGCTGTATTCGCGAAGCACGACAAGAGCTCAGTCGCCTCCTCGACGAGGTCCGCAAAGGGCGCGAAGTCGTGATCACCAAGCAGGGCCGCCCGGTCGCTCGGCTGGTTTCTCTCAAGCCCCAGAGGTTCCCGAACCTGAAGAAACTACGACAATCGCGCACCACCCATCCGCGTCTGTCGGAGGCGGTCATCGAGGATCGGGAGGACCGTGCGTGCGAGGAGTGACCCATGCATCCTGGCCATCTCCCATGAGCGCGCACCCTGGCGCGGGCCGGGAAACCGCGGCCTCGGGGTTGGCTCACGTTGCCACCGGGAGTCGGGCGTGAAGCTTGCCGAGCACCTGAGGGGGGACGAGCCGGCTGACGTCGCCACCGAGACGGAAGACTTCCTTCACCAGACGTGACGAGACGTAAGTGTACTCGACCGCCGGCATCATGAAGAGGGTCTCGATTTCCTCCGACAGCTCGCGATTCATCAGAGCCATCTGAAACTCGTATTCGAAGTCGGAGACTGCACGGATGCCGCGGACGACGACGTTTGCGTCGACCTCTTTCATGAAGTTGACGAGCAATCCGCTGAAGGCACGAACTTCGACAGCAGGCAGATCGCCGGTACAGGCTCGGAGCAGCTCCATCCGCTCCGACACGGCGAAGAGGGGAGCCTTCCCTTCATTCTCGAGCACGGCGACGATGATCCGATCGAAGACCCGCGTCCCGCGGCGAATGATGTCGAGATGCCCGTTGGTCAACGGATCGAACGATCCGGGGTAGACGGCGATGCGCATCGGGCGGATGGTAGCAGCTCGTGGCGGTGGATTCACCCGAAATCAGCTCAGCAGTTCCATCAGCTCGGTCAGCGAGCTCCTGGCGCGAACGTGGACGTGCTCGGAGCCGGAGGAGAGCTTCAGCACCCTGGTGTAGTGCTCGACGGCCCGGCCATAGTCCGCGAGGTGACGGTGATAGAGCTCGGCTTTGGCGAGCTTCGCCTCGAGGTCGAGAGGAGCCACCTCCAGAATCTTGTCGAGAAAAATCAGCGCCGCGTCGTACTTCTGCTCCTCGAGCGCCATCCGATAGCGGAAGCGATAGAGCGAGATCAGCTCCTTGTTGCTGGGATGAAGCCACGCACCAGGCAGGCAGGTGAGAATCGCCGATAGAATCCGACCGCTCGCGCCGTCAGATCGTTTCCGCCGGAACCGTTGCATCTCTGTCACACCCTCCACGCCACATGACCTCTGCAGATGCAACCATGATACGTCGGCTGATGCGCGGCGTCAAACGCCCCACACGGGGCACTAGTGTAGTGTCTCTCGCAGTCAGCACATTAAGTGAGAGCTGCTCTCGCCCTAGTCACTTTCGCGAGGATGTCGGAAGCCTTCGCGGTCCAGATGAAGGGTTTTGGATTGTCGTTGTGGTTGTCGAGGTACTGGTAGAG